>JAGZJZ010000039.1 GCA_018365455.1 Clostridiales bacterium | reverse complement strand
CGGATACAATTCGACTGGCTCCCATCGGATTGTAAGCGGGCACTGAACCGAGAAATGCATCAGGATTTCTCGGTGAATGCCCGCGTGCCGCCAAAAAGCACTTCGGAAAGGTTAGAAAATACCAGTTCTGCGGCCAGCTGACGGAGTCCATACCAGTTTCCCACGCCCATCTTTCCGTACACTACCTGTCTTATACAAAGCGTCCTTACTCAGCAAAACCCAAATATAATGCATCTAAAACGCTGTACTACTAGTCTTCACATTGCTTCGTTCCGCACTAAACATGCCCTGCCGGCACACAAAAAACAGGTACTGTAAACACCTCACGATGCTTCCAATACCTGCCTATAATTTCTAATCCCTGTGATTACAGGAATAAATACTTGAGTATAAACAATATAGCCAGAATATACATAATAACGCTCATCTTCTTGCGTTCCACCTTCTTGGATGCCAGATGAAGTGCTACGTATGAAATCATGCCCATAGCGATACCTTCTGAGATGCTATAGAAAAATGGCATTGCTGCGATACAGATAAATGCAGGAATTCCTTCTCTCATATCATCGAAATCAATCTTTGTAACATTGGAAAGCATAAAGAATCCTACCATGATCAGTGCCGGCGCAGTAGCGAAAGACGGTATTGCCAGGAAAATAGGTGACAGGAACAGAGCCAGTCCAAATAATACCGCTGCAACTACCGCTGTCAGTCCGGTACGTCCTCCTTCGGATACTCCGGTTGCACTTTCCACATAAGTAGTCGTAGTAGAGGTTCCAAATACCGCACCTGCCGTTGTTGCCACTGCATCTGCCATCAGCGCGCCTTTAATGCGGGGCAGCTTACCGTCTTTATCCAGCATATCTGCCTTGGTTGCAAGACCGATGAGGGCACCTAATGTATCAAATAAGTCAACGAACAGCAACGCAAATACAACCATGGCAAACTGTCCAATCTGCATACCGGAAAAGCTCATTTTAAAGAATACCGGTGATATATCCGGAATTGAAATACCACCGCTGAAATCCGGTATCAAAGAAAACAATCCAATTTCTGCATTGGGTACATATAATCCGCTAAGCTGGCAAATGATTCCCAGAAGCCATGTAATCAGCATTCCCCACAGGATATTTCCTTTGACCTTACGGACAACCAGAATAGCTGTTATGATAATACCGATGATCGCTAATAATACTGTGATTCCCACATCCTGAAAACTGCCCATACCATCATGGAGTCCCTGGAACTTTTTCATGGAAAACAGCGTAACCAGCGTGGAGCTTCCTAATACCAGGTGGCAGTTCTGCAGTCCGATAAATGCGATAAACAAACCAATTCCCACACTTACCGCATGTTTTAAAGTCATTGGAATTGCATCAAATAATGCTTCTCTCACCTTAACTGCAGAAAGCAGAATAAAAAGAATACCTTCTACAAATACAGCCGCAAGAGCAACCTGCCAGCTGTATCCCATATCCGCAACAATCGTATAGGCAAAATATGCATTTAATCCCATACCCGGAGCCAGTACAAAGGGATAATTTGCGAATATTGCCATACACAGCGTTCCTACCAGAGACGCAAGGGCTGTTGCGGTGAATACCGCTCCCTTATCCATACCTGTACTGGACAAAATATTCGGGTTTACTGCTAAAATATAGGCCATCGCCATAAATGTGGTAATACCTGCAATGATTTCCGTTTTTACATTCGTATGATTTTCTCGTAATTTAAATAGTTTTTCCACGTTTTCTCTTCCATCCTGTCTGTATTTTATGAGTGTCCGTACACCCTGATTACTGCTGAAATCTCATTGATCATTGACATGCTTGCAAATATTTTCAGGGAATCATCAAAGTGGCGCCCCTCAATTGAATCTGTAATCACGACAATTTCAGCCAGATCACCTCGTTTTGTCTTTTGAATAATCTTCTCGATACTCACACCATTGTTACCGAATACACTGGCTACACTTGCCAGTACGCCCGGGTGGTCCTCTACCTGCATGCGCAGAAAATAGCGGCTTTTGACATCCTCTATCTTCATAATCGGCAAATCTTTGTAGCAGGTACAACTGATCCTGCCGGTGCATCCAAACCGAATGTTTCTGGCAATATCACATACATCTCCTGTAATGGCACTGGCTGTGGGTAATTCTCCAGCACCTCTGCCATAGAACATCGCATCATCCACCGCATCACCATGTACAAATACCGCATTAAAAGAATCATTAACCGCCGCTAACGGATGTGTGCTTGGAATCAGCATGGGATGTACTCTTGCCTCTATCCCTTCCTCTGTGTTCCGGGCAACGCCTAGCAGTTTAATATGGCATCCCATTTCCTTGGCGTATCGGATATCGGTTGCTGTGATCTTTGTGATTCCTTCCGTATACACATCCTGGAAAGTAACCCTGGAATTAAATGCGATGGAAGCCATAATCGCCATCTTACGCCCTGCATCCAGTCCTTCTACATCTGCTGTGGGATCTGCTTCTGCATATCCAAGTTCCGTAGCCATTGCCAGAGCATCTGCAAATTCCATACCGTCTTCCGTCATTTTCGTTAAAATAAAATTTGTGGTTCCATTTACAATACCAATGACTTCAGACAGATGATTTCCAGCCAGACACTGCTTTAATGGGCGTATAATTGGAATTCCGCCTGCAACAGCTGCCTCAAACAAGAAATCCTTCTGATGCAATGCTGCCATATCCAATAGCTCTTTTCCATCAACTGCCACCAGATCCTTGTTGGCTGTAACTACATTCTTCCCTGCTGCAAGAGCCTCCATCATATAAGTTTTGGCTGGTTCCATCCCTCCCATTACTTCAATGACGATTTCGATCTCGTTGTCCTGAATGATTTCGTTCCAGTCATTCGTAAGCACTGACGGATCATCCACCTTGGCTGCAGCCTTCTCCAGGTTGCGGACCAGAATTTTCTTAACCACAAGTTCCGCGCCAATCTTACAGGGCATTTCCTCCCGCTGGCTCTTCAGGACCTTGTAAACTCCGGTACCCACAGTACCCAGACCAAGCAGGGCAATGTTGATTTTCTTTACCTCGCTCATCTCTTTCTCCTTTTTTATCCTTTTGTGACAGGACATCACTTACGTTTTTTATTATAGCACTAAATGTTGGGGGGCTGCAATTCAAATTTGGGGTTTTCTCCCCATAAGATGCTTTTATAGACCGGCGCCATTTTGTAAAGTCTTATGAATGAAATTATATCAAAAAGCAGACCAGGCTTTATATGAAAGAAAGTCAAAGATGGGTCGGAAAAACCCTCCAGCAAGCTGCCGGAGGGTTTGACTAATTTTATCTATTTAATCATAAATTATTTGTAATTTACGATTTTACCAAAGTCTGGTTTTAATGCAGCTCCGCCTACAAGACCGCCATCAATATCTGCCTGAGCAAATAATTCTGCAGCGCTTGATGCTGATACAGATCCGCCGTACTGGATGCGGATTGCTTCTGCTGTTGCCTGATCATAGATTTCGCCGATGCAGACACGGATTGCAGCACAAACTTCCTGAGCCTGCTCTGTTGTTGCTACTTTACCTGTTCCGATTGCCCAGATTGGTTCGTAAGCGATTACAGCTGTCTTAGCCTGATCTGCTGTTACATTTAAGAATGCAACTTTGATCTGCTGACGGATGAAATCAATTGTTACGCCCTGTTCTCTCTGCTCTAATGTTTCGCCACAGCAAACGATTGGTGTAATTCCATGTTCGAAAGCTTTTAATACTTTCTTGTTTACTGTTTCGTTTGTTTCTGCGAAGTATTCTCTTCTTTCAGAATGTCCCAGAACTACATATTTTACTCCAACATCTGTTAACATTGCAGGTGAGATTTCTCCTGTGAAAGCACCTTTTTCTTCATAGTACATATTTTCAGCACCAACCTGGATGTTAGAGCCTTTTGCTGCTTCCATAACCGGGATAATGTCGATTGCAGGTACGCAGAATACTACGTCTACTTCTTCGCTTGCTACTAATGGTTTTAATTCATTTACTAATGCAACTGCCTCACTTGGAGTCATGTTCATTTTCCAGTTTCCTGCGATAATTTTCTTTCTTGCCATTATTATATTCTCCTGTTTTCTTTAAATCCGGCTGACATGATACTGCCCGGATTTTATAGTTGTATTGAAACTTATTTATCGTTTGCAGCTACTACTCCGGGAAGATCTTTTCCTTCCAGGAATTCAAGTGAAGCGCCGCCGCCTGTAGAAATATGAGTCATTTTATCGCCAAATCCCAGCTGGTTCACTGCTGCTGCAGAGTCACCGCCGCCGATGATGGTAGTAGCATCGATATCAGCAAGTGCTTTTGCTACTGCAACTGTTCCGCCTGCGAAGTTGGACATTTCGAAGCATCCCATTGGTCCATTCCAAACTACTGTTTTAGCATCTTTTAATGCATCTGCAAACATTTGAGCAGATTTAGGTCCGATGTCAAGTCCCATTTCATCTGCTTCTAAATTTCCTTCTACTGTACGGAATTCAGAGTCATTTGAAAATTCTTTTGCTGCAATATAGTCAACCGGCAGTAATAAATTTACGCCTTTTGCTTTTGCTTTTTCTACCATTTCTTTGGAGTAATCCAGGTAATCAGGCTCTACTAAAGATTTACCGATTTCCATTCCCTGTGCTTTTGCGAATGTAAAGCACATACCACCGCCGATGATTAAAGTATCTACTTTATCAAGCAGGTTGTTGATTACAGAAATCTTAGAGGAAACTTTGGATCCGCCAAGGATCGCTACAAATGGTCTCTCCGGATTATTTACTGCATTTCCCAAGAAATCAATTTCTTTTTGCATTAAGTATCCAACAACAGCTGTTTTCACATACTGTGTAACCCCTACGTTAGAGCAGTGTGCTCTGTGGGCTGTACCAAATGCATCATTTACAAATACATCACAAAGAGAAGCTAATTCTTTGCTGAATGCTTCGCCATTCTTTGTTTCTTCTGCTCTGTAACGTGTATTTTCAAGAAGAACTACATCGCCATCGTTCATTGCTTCCACAGCTGCTTTTGCATTTGCTCCCACTACTTCAGGATCTGCTGCAAATTTTACTTCCTGTCCTAATAATTCTGATAAACGAGCTGCAACAGGTGCTAAAGATAATTCCGGCTTTGCCTCTCCCTTGGGTTTTCCAAGATGGGAGCAGAGGATTACCTTTCCGCCGTCTGCAATTAATTTCTTAATTGTAGGAAGAGCTGCAACTAAACGGTTTTCATCTGTAATTTTACCTTCCTGTAACGGTACGTTGAAATCACAACGAACCAGTACACGCTGGCCTTTTACGTTAATATCATCTACTGATTTTTTATTAAGCATGTGTATCTGCCTCCTGGGTTATTTATTTTATTTCCGCGTGCAGCGAACCAAACGGACACACTGGCGTGTCCATTTGGCGGCTGCCGCGAGGGTACTGTGCGCCAGTGGCGCACGTTTAGCACGGACCGAAGCGGAGCGTAGACCAAAAACCCTGTTGCTTCAATGGGGGTTTTTGACTTATGGACTGTCAAAACCACAAAAGAGTCCAGTCCTAAGACCGGACCCTTCAGGATCTAACTTGTTATCTCTGTTTTGCTTGAATTATGCTAACTCAGAGAAGTATTTGATTGTACGAACCATCTGGCTTGTGTAGGAGTTTTCATTGTCATACCATGAAACTACCTGAACCTGTGTTGTGCCATTATCTAATGGTAATACCATTGTCTGTGTAGCATCAAACAGGGAACCAAATCTGATTCCGATGATATCACTGGATACTAATTCTTCTTCTGTGTAACCAAAAGATTCTGTAGCTGCTGCTTTCATAGCTGCATTGATATCTTCTTTTGTAACTGTTCCTTCTACAACTGCTGTTAAGATAGTAGTAGAACCTGTAGGAACTGGTACACGCTGAGCAGATCCGATTAACTTTCCGTTTAATTCAGGAATAACTAAACCAATAGCTTTTGCTGCGCCTGTGCTGTTAGGAACAATGTTAGCTGCTGCAGCACGAGCTCTTCTTAAATCTCCCTTTGGATGAGGTCCGTCAAGAGTCATCTGATCTCCTGTGTATGCATGGATAGTAGCCATGATACCAGTTTTGATTGGAGCTAAGTCATTTAATGCTTTAGCCATAGGAGCTAAACAGTTTGTTGTACAGGAAGCTGCTGAAATAACAGTATCTTCTGCTTTTAATTCTGTATGGTTTACATTGTAAACGATTGTAGGAAGGTCATTTCCTGCTGGAGCAGAAATAACAACTTTCTTAGCGCCTGCTGCAATATGAGCAGAAGCTTTATCTTTGGATGTAAAGAAGCCTGTACACTCCAGAACAACGTCAACGTCTAATTCGCCCCACGGAAGATCTTTAGGATCTCTCTGTGCGTAGATTTTGATTTCTTTTCCGTCTACTGTGATGGAATCTTCGCTGCAAGTAACTTTATCAGCTAATGCATATCTACCCTGAGCTGAATCATATTTTAATAAGTGTGCTAACATTTTAGGATTTGTTAAGTCGTTAATTGCAACTACTTCATATCCTTCTGCGCCAAACATCTGTCTGAAAGCAAGACGTCCAATACGTCCAAAACCATTAATTGCTACTTTTACTGCCATGATTTAATTCCTCCTAAGAATAAAATATTATAACCGGGAGCATATTATATGTACCTGGTTAGTTTAGAGTTTCAATAAGATTGTTAAAGAAACATCAACCTATTTGCTATTTTACCTAATTTCCTTCTAAAATTCAAGTGCAATTTCAAAATTTATGCTTCTTTTACAAATTTCTGTATACCTGCACATTAAAAATACCATATTAGCGGAGAAACATGTCTTTTTGTTATAGATTGCCCCGTCAAAGACAAGCTTCCACACTTTATATACGCTTTATATATTCGTAAGTTCTACAAATTCCGGCGTTCTTTTCCGAAATTCTGTATAACGGGAAAAACCGCATTCTTCTAAAATCCGCCGAAGCTGCTTAAATTCATAAGCCAGGTATTCCGGTGCATGGGCATCTGACCCCAGGGTAATAAACTCTCCCCCCAGTTTCCGGTAAGCCCGGATCACATCCACAGATGGATTCGGCTCCCCAAGCCCGTACTTGATCCCTCCGGAATTCACTTCCAGGGCAATTCCTTTTTCAATGAGAAGCTTAAGGATTCCCTCCAGAATCTCCCCATATTTTCCATAAGAATAATCCCGGTTTTTATTCGGTCCGTAACGAACTACATAATCCAGGTGCCCATAAGAATCAAAATCAGAGAATGCCCGTATGTTCTTTTGAATGGATTCAAAATACTCCAGATAGCAGGATTCCTCTGTTCTCCCTTCAAAGAAACTGGGATAATAGGGATCGCATCCTCTAACCACATGAGATGATCCAATTACAAAATCAAAGGGATATTTACTTACATAGGCTTCATGTTTTTCCACAAGATGTGCCTGCAATCCCAGTTCGACGCCAAAGAGCAATTCTATTCTATCCTGATATTCTTCTTTTAAACATTGGTACTCGTATAAATATGCTTCTGTATCTAATTCAAAATTCCCCATTTCCTTTGGGGTATCATAGTCCATATGTTCCGTGAAACACATGGTTTTCAGTCCAATCCGTATGCCTTCTTCGATCATGGAACGCATGGGCGTTTCTGAATCTGCGGAACGCCAGGTATGCAGATGGTAATCTGATTTCATTTTGAATACTCCTTTCAAACACGTTCCGGTACTACAACGCCTAACACAGCACCAGACCGCTAAAGAATGGTACCGCCTCCCAGCACATAGTCTCCGTCATAGAAAACCACAGCCTGTCCGGGTGTAATGGCTCTTTGCGGATCCGGGAATGTACAGAGAACTTTATCCTCTTCTACTCTTTTAATGGTACAGGGAGATCCCTTATGGTTATAACGGATCTTTGCCATGACTTCCATTTCCCCATCCAGGTCTTCAATGGACATAAAATTCAGATGATTTGCATAAAGGGTATGTCCAAATACTTCATCCCCTTCACCAATTACCACCTCATTTGTCTCAGGTCTTATCTCCACCACGAATACCGGATGTCCCATCGCCAGATTTAAGCCTTTTCGCTGACCGATGGTATAGTGGGTAATTCCTTTATGGCGTCCGATGACTTCCCCTTTTGTATTGATAAAATTTCCCTGGGGTATCCGCTTTCCGGAATATTCTTCGATAAATGTTGCATAGTCCTGATCCGGCACAAAACAGATTTCCTGACTGTCCGGTTTGTGTGCCACACGCAGGTTGATCTTATCTGCGATTGCGCGGATCTCGTCTTTGGTATACGCCCCTACCGGCATTAAAGTATGGGCAAGCTGATTCTGGGTAAGATTGTATAATGCGTATGTCTGGTCTTTTGCCGCTGTTGCAGATTTCATTAATGTATATCTGCCATTTGGCAGCTGTGTCACTCTTGCGTAATGCCCTGTGGCGATAAAATCGGCCCCGATATCCAGGCTTCTTTTTAAAAGAGATTCCCATTTTACATAACGGTTACAGGCAATGCATGGATTTGGAGTCCTTCCCTGGAGATATTCCTCTGCAAAATAATCCATTACATTTTCTTTGAATTCCGCTTTGAAATTCATAACATAATAAGGAATCTCAAGATCCTGGGACACTCTTCTGGCATCATCCACGGCACTCAGTCCGCAGCATCCGCCATTCTCTTCCTGCACTTCGTCGTCTTCATCCTGCCAGATCTGCATGGTGACACCAATGACATCATAGCCCTGCTCTTTTAACAGGTAGGCCGCAACGGAGGAATCGACTCCTCCGGACATTCCTACGACTACTTTTTTCTTTTCCATTAATACTCTTCCTGTTCCTCTTCTTCACCTTCGTGAATGTCTGACTTTGGTTTTTCCAGTCCATCAATCTGAATGTGGTTCTTTTCTGCATAATCCCAAAGTGCAGCGTGAATCGCCTCTTCAGCCAGAAGGGAGCAGTGTACTTTTACAGGTGGAAGTCCGTCTAAAGCCTCCATAACTGCTTTGTTTGTAATCGTCAGTGCTTCCTTGATATCTTTACCTTTTACAAGTTCCGTTGCCATGCTGCTGGTAGCAACTGCAGCACCGCATCCAAAGGTTTTAAATTTAACATCCCGGATGATTTTATTTTCATCAATATCCAGATATATTCTCATAATATCTCCGCATTTTGCATTTCCCACGGTTCCTACGCCGCTTGCATTTTCAATTTCTCCTACATTTCTTGGATGCTGGAAATGATCCATAACTTTTTCGCTGTACATTCTAAGTTCCTCCATATTCTCCTGTGATCGCTGTCACTTGCTTATTCTTGGTTATTATATTTTATTTTTCTCATATCTTAGACTTTTATTTGTGAGACTTACATCTTTTTATTATTATTCTTTATCATTTTCTCGTCTTATAACTGTATCAATTGCATGTATCTGATTTTATATCTACCCTTATCTACGAACTGACTTTTTCATAAAATCTTCATATAATGGCGACATGCTGCGCAGCTTTTCAACGATTTTCTGAATCACTTCCACCACGAAATCAATATCTTCCATGGTAGTCTCTTCACCTAAGGTTAAACGTAAAGAGCCATGGGCGATTTCATGAGGCAGCCCGATCGCCAGCAGTACATGAGAAGGATCCAGTGAACCGGAAGTACAGGCTGAACCGCTGGAACCACAGATACCTTCCATATCCAGCATAATGAGCAGGGATTCCCCTTCTACAAACTGGAAGCTGAAGTTTACATTGTTGGGAAGCCTTAAAGTACGATGACCGTTTAATCTCGTATAGGGCACTTCCTTTAGCACGCGCTCGATTAGGTGATCCCGCAGTTTTATTTCCTGTGACGTTCTGGCTTCCATAGTATCCATGGCACGCTGCACCGCCGCTCCCAGACCTACGATACCTGGTACATTTTCCGTACCTGCTCGTCTTTTCCTCTCCTGTGCTCCTCCATGAACAAAGGAACGGATTTTGACACCCTTGCGGATATATAAGAAACCAATTCCTTTGGGTCCGTTTAATTTATGACCGCTTGCACTTAACATATCGATATGACATTCATCTACATTGATCGGAAGCTGTCCAAAAGCCTGTACCGCATCTGTATGAAAAAGAATGCCGTTCTGACAGGCAATATCGCCGATTTCCTTGATCGGCTGAATGGTTCCGATTTCATTATTTGCAAACATAACGGATATCAGAATGGTTGTGGGACGAATTGCTTTCTTTAACTGCTCAAGCTTCACTACTCCATTTTCATCTACATCCAGATAGGTCACTTCATAGCCGTTTTTCTCCAGATACTCTGCTGTATGAAGAATGGCATGATGCTCGATTTTTGTGGTAATGATATGATTTCCCTTGGATTTATAAGCCTCAGCCGTTGCTTTCAGTGCCCAGTTATCTGCTTCTGAACCCCCTGCGGTAAAATAGATCTCATTGTCATTGGCCCCTAATGCTTTTGCAATAATTTCTCTGCTTTGTGTCACAGCTTTTTTACTGACACCTGCAAATTCATAGACACTGGATGGATTTCCATAGTTCTCCGTAAAATAAGGAAGCATTGCCTCCACTACCTCCGGAGCAGTTTTTGTTGTAGCTGCATTGTCCAGATATATTAATTTCTTCATGATAACCATCTCCTTAATTTTCACATGCTTTAGATTTTTGCTGCCCTTTATTTTTTGTTTTTTTACTTTCTTCTACTAACTGATCCAATTTCATTTCGTCCACTGCGTGACTTATACTTTCATTGATACGCTGCCATACATATTTGGTGACACAAAGATCTGCGCCTTCACATCCGTTTTCTTCTTTCAGGCCCGGACACTCTACGGCATCCAGATTCCCTTCCAAAGCTCTTAAGATGTCACCTACGGATATATCGGATGCGGGTTTTGCCAGCTTATAGCCACCCTGAGCCCCGCGGATACTAAGTACGATTCCTGCTTTTTTAAGCTTTCCTACTAATTGTTCCAAATAGCTCTCCGAAATATTCTGTCTGGCTGCAATACTGCTGATGGACACTGCTTCTTTCTCACTGTACATCGCCAAATCTATCAGCGCACGAAGCCCATATCTGCCTTTTGTAGAAAGCTTCATCTGCTCACCTTCTTAAAATTTATTTCCGCGGCTACTAACCAAACAGATGTGCGGACACATCCACCTGGCAACTGCCGGAAGGGGTGCTGTGTGTCGGTGACGCACGTTTAGAACGGACCGAAACAGAGCGTATAACAAATCTCCCAGTCAAGCTTGCTGCGGGAGATCCGACTTTAATCCCCAGTAATTTACTCGGATTTCATAGGTAAAATATAACACCACTGCATAGTTCTGTCAAGCACTTATATCGAATATATATTAAAGAAAACTTGTGGGAGACTTCCTATGAACAAAAAGCATATTATCATTAAGGGAGCCATCATTCTGACCCTTGCCGGCTTCGCCAGCCGCATCATCGGTTTCTTCTATAGAATATTCCTTTCTTATACAATCGGTGCGGAAGGAATGGGGATTTACCAGTTAATTTTCCCAATCTATGCTATGAGCTGTTCCCTGACTGCGTCCGGCATCCAGACCGCCATTTCCAAATTTGTATCGGGGAAAATGGCAGTTGGTGATAAAAAAGGCGCCCGGAATATCTTCATAACCGGTCTTACCATTTCCCTGGCGTTATCTGCACTGGCATGCTACATCCTCTTCTATTACGCAGATTTTATTTCGGTGCAGTTTTTGGAGGAAACACGATGTGCCGAACTTCTGCGCCTCCTTGCCTACTCAGTTCCTTTTGCAGCTGTCCATTCCTGTATTAACGGATACTATTATGGATTGCGCCGTACCAATGTGCCTGCCATCTCCCAGCTGATTGAGTCTCTGGTCCGTATGGGAACTTCTTACGTTCTCTACATTATCTTTATTGAAAAAGGCATTGCTATCACACCTGCACTTGCCGTATACGGCATGGTAACCGAAGAAGTGGTTTCTTTCCTTTTATGCAGTACCATTATCGCGGTACACTTCGGGAACGAGAACTACAAAGATACGCCTACCAGTTCTATGGTAACCAATTTTAAAGAAATGTTGTCCTTATCCACCCCCCTTACTTTAAACCGCGTACTCTTAAATCTCCTGCAAAGTATGGAAGCCCTTTTTATTCCCCTTCGACTGAGAGTATATGGCATGGATGTTTCTACTTCACTGAGTACATATGGTGTCCTGACCGGTATGTCCATACCGCTCATTTTATTTCCGTCGGCAATTACAGCATCTGCTTCTACTTTACTGCTGCCTACCGTTTCGGAGGCACAGTCCGCCCAGGACGGAACACGAATCACCGTAACTATTGAAAATACCATTAAATACAGCCTGATTCTCGGCATCCTCTGTACCGGCGTTTTCCTGGCACTGGGCAATGAAATGGGTGAGGTGCTGTTCCACAGCGATCTGGCTGGTCCATTTATTTTAACGCTTTCCTGGATCTGTCCCTTTCTTTATCTCACCACGACACTGACCAGTGTATTAAACGGGCTGGGCAAAACTACGACTACCTTTATCCAGAGTACCATAGGGCTTCTGCTTCGAATCGGCTTTGTCTGGTTCGCGGTACCTCTGTTTGGGATCTCCGGATATCTCTGGGGACTGCTGGCAAGTGAACTGGTCATTGCTTTTATGGCGCTGCGTTCCCTGAAAAAAGAATATGACTATTCCTACCATGTGCAGGCATCCATCGTTCTTCCGATTCTGGCACTGGTACTCAGCATCGGTATTATACTCTTCGCAAGGCAGACCGTTCATTCACTGGGGTTTGTTCCACCTCCGCTGATTGAACTGTTTTCGTTAGCAATCCTGTTAACACTGTCTTACGTTCTGCTGCTCATCGTTTTTCGCGTAATAAAGCTGCCGGCCAAATGACCGACAGCTTTATTATGTCTTTTTATTCCTAACTTATTGCTTTTTATTTTTCACCCAGTTACCATTCTTATCCACGTATTTTCCATTAATCCATTTATCTTTAGCCAAGGTACCGTCCTTCTGCAGATATTTATTACCAATCCATTTTTTCTTCACCATTTTGCCATTGCTTCCCACATAATGGTCATCGATCCACATGTTGCGGTATTTCCTGCCGTCATAACCCACATAATATGTATTTTTAACCCAGGCATTGCGAACCAGTTCTCCATCCTTGTCCACATATCTGCCGCCGATCCACTTATCCGTATCCAGGTGTCCTTTACTGTTCATATGGAAGATTCCATTCAGCCAGGTGTCCTTTGCCATAATGCCGTTGGTATAAAAATAATACCAATACCCTTTTGTCACACTTCCGTTTTTGCCAATCCAGAGCCATTCGCTTTTTGCATATTTGCCATTTGGCTTTTTATACTTGGTTCCTTTAGCAGTCTTTACAAAACCCGGCTTGCTCTTCTTATCATAGTCCTGAATCCATGCACCGTCTTTTCCCACATACCGGCCGCCAACCCATTTATTGACTACCATCTTACCGTTTCGTCCCAGGAAATAGGGTCCATACCAGCTATTTCTCGTCATTGGGCCATTATCGGCGAAGTGATAATAACTCTTTCCTATTTTGACCCATCCGGTCTGCATATAACCTTTTTTATTGAAATAATATGTCTGATTGTCTACCGTTTGAAATCCTTTCAGATATTGATCCGTTCCATCCAGGTAATAACGGTATCCACCTTCTGTCTGCCGGAAGCCTGCCAAAGAGGTAATAGACAGCATTCCAAACATGCATACTGCTGTTAATGTCAAGATCAGCAATTTCCACTTTTTATTCATTCTTTTCTCCATTTCCGGTCACTCCCTTAAATGTTTTCCTGCCTTTTTGCATACCATATAGAATAGGTATATTATGTCATACTTTCTTTATCATGACAAGATTTTTGAAAGACCGGTTTGTTTATTAAGTAAAATTTAAGATATCTCAGAGAAGAGTTCCATAAGCAGACAGGATTTTTGCCTCACACTTTTTTATTTATGATATAATGATCTGGCAAATGACAAGCGCGCGTTTGAAAGTGTTTGATACTGGCTTTCTCACAGCCGTTCGTGACACTTCGCAAAAGACCATTTAAACTATCAACTGCGAGGAGGAATAAAATTATGAAGCTGATTTTCTCAATGATCAAAAAACATCTGCTTCTTTTCTGCTGTGCCATCTTTTTCTTAACCATAGAAGCGCTCTGCGATCTGCTTCAGCCGGCTTTTATGTCCCGCATTGTAGATGAAGGCGTAAAATACCAGGACACCTCCGTGGTGATCCATTACGGACTGATTATGCTTTTTGTTGCTCTCCTGGGTGCACTGGGTGCAGTTATGCGCAATATCCTGGCAAGCCGCACCTCCCAGCAGATCGGAAAAGAACTTCGTTCTATCCTGTTTCAAAAAATCCAGACCTTCTCTTTTGCGAATATTGACAAGCTCCATCCTGCATCCCTGATCACACGCCTGACCAATGATGTAACGCAGATACAAAACTTTATTAACGGAAGCATGCGGATTCTGGTAAAGGCCCCCATAACCTGCATTGGTGCCATATTTCTGATTGTCACCAGGACTCCGAAGCAGATTCCAATGATTGTTCTGATTCTCATACTCTGTTCCTTCTGGATTTTGGGAAATATGATGCTGGGATATCGAAGATTTGCCCGCCTGCAGAAAAAGCTGGATCGTCTGAATAATGTCAGCCGGGAGTTTTTATCTTCCATCCGGGTTGTAAAAGCATTTGGCCAAGAACGTTTTGAAACGGATAAATTTGCCCGGGCAGCCGATGAACTGGCATCCTCCGGGACATCAGCGATGCGCATAACTTCCGTCTTTGGTCCTCTGATCAATCTTACTGTCAACATCGGAATCGTGGTATTGCTCTGGCTTGGCGGCAAAGGAGAACAGACAGATGTGGGGAAACTGATGGCATCTGTAAATTATATGACACAGGTACTTTTTTCCCTAAGCATGGTCTCCAATATTTTAAACAGCATGGTAAGAGCAACCGCCTCCGCTAATCGTGTCCAGCAGGTATTAGATGAAGTTCCGTCAATGACCGAACCGGAATCACCGGCGATAGGTTCTTTATCCAGAGATGTGCTCTTTCAGAACGTATCCTTTTCCTATCCCGGCTCAAAGCGCCTGGCACTGCAGAATATCAGTTTTCATGCCATGGCCGGTAACACCATCGGAATTATTGGTTCCACCGGTTCCGGAAAGTCAACACTGATTCATCTGATACCAAGGTTTTATGATGTAAATGAAGGCACAGTTTTGGTAGGCGGTGCAGACAACCGCACACTGGATACCGGACGCCTGCGCAGACACATTGGCATAGTACCCCAGAAATCATTTTTATTTTCCGGCAGCATCATTGATAATCTTCGCTGGGGAGATCTGGACGCTGGGTACGATACGATCTGTGAGGCAGCCAGGGCTGCCTGTGCCCACAGTTTTATCGAAACCCTTTCTGATGGGTATGATACCATGCTTGGCCAGGGCGGAGTCAATCTCTCTGGAGGTCAGAAACAAAGGCTGTCCATTGCAAGAGCTCTGGTCCGACAGCCTGAAATCCTGATTCTGGACGATTGCACAAGCGCTTTAGACGCTTCAACGGAAGCCAGTGTAGTGAGTAATATCCGCTCCCATTCACAGGGAACTACCGTTTTTCTGATCAGCCAGCGAATCTCTTCTGTCATGGGTTCTGATCTGATTCTATGCCTGGAAAATGGTGTGCTTTGCGGGCAGGGAAAACACGAGGAACTGTTAAGAGAATGCAGCGTTTACCAGGAAATATACCGTTCACAGATAGGAGATGAAGAAATTGCCAGAGCTTAAACCAAATGGAATTCCGCCTGCCAAAACATCTATGAGGCACCAGAGAGGACTGCCCGTAGTAAAACCCAGGAACCTAAGAGGCACATTACTGCGGCTTTGGAAGCTCACAAGGGGACACCGCCAGGGTTTATCAGCCGTCTTCTTGCTGTCCGGCTTTGCCTCTCTTTCCGCAATGCTGACTCCGTTTTTGATTGGACGCATTATTGATCATATTGACGCTTTGAATCCGGTGCCATTTTTGTTAACGGGATTATTACTGGTGTATCTCGCTGATTGGGCAATCCGTTTTTTACAGTCCTTTCTGATGGCTTCCGTATCCCAGAACATGATCTGCTTCATTCGTAAATCCCTGTTTTTCAAAATGAAAGACCTGCCACTTTCTTATTTTGATAAAAGCCAGCACGGAGATTTAATGAGCAGGCTGACAAACGACATTGATAATATCAGCACCACCATATCCGATTCTTTGACCCAGCTTATGATGCTTGCATTTACTTTAACAGGCATACTGTGCATTATGCTTTGGTTAAATATCTGGCTTACCTTAACTGCACTGATTACCGTTCCATTTGTATTTTTACTTACCAAAACCATTACCAAACACACACGGAAGTTATACCGGGCACAGCAAAATGTACTTGGTTCACTAAACGGCCATATTGAGGAAAGCATATCCGGCCTTTCTCTGGTAAGAGCTTTCGGCAGGGAAGCCCAGGTCACGGAAGAATTTGAAACTTACAATGAATCCCTGTGCCGGATTGGAACAAAGGCACTGATCTGGTCCGGTTATCTGATGCCTATTATGAACGTTATTAATAACCTGGGATTTATCTGTATCACCGTTGTCAGTGGTATCATGGCATCACAGGGACTCATAACCGTAGGTGTCATATCCAGTTTTCTGCTGTATTCCAGGCAGTTTACCAGACCACTCATTGAAGTATCCAACATCTTCAATGTATTCCAGACTGCTGTAGCCGGTGCTGAACGTATATTTGATATCTTTGATGAAGTGCCTGAACCGGCAGATAAACCGGATGCCCTGTCCGCAGAGAACCCAAAGGGGAAAGTGGTATTTGACCATGTCTGGTTTGGATATCACCCGGAAAATCCTATCTTAAAAGATTTAAGTTTTACCGTCCCTTCCGGGACCCGCATAGCCATTGTGGGTCCCACCGGCGCTGGAAAGACTACCATCATCAGCCTACTGGCACGGTTTTATGATGTAACAGGCGGCCGCATCCTTTTAGATGGAATAGATCTGAGGGAATACAAAAAATCTAGTCTCAGAAACAGTTTCGGCATTGTATTACAGGATACCGCTCTGTTTTACTTAAGCATCCGGGAAAATATCCGCTATGGGCGGGAAAACGCCACGGATGAAGAAGTGGTTGCCGCCTCCATAGCTGCCGGTGCCCACAGCTTTATCACACGTCTGCCCAAGGGATATGATACCCTGGTGGGAGAAGATGGCGGAAGTTTCAGCCAGGGAGAACGCCAGCTCATTACCATAGCCAGAGCAATCCTGGCAGATGCTCCCATTCTGGTTCTGGACGAAGCAACCAGCTCTGTAGACACCCGAACAGAGCAGAAAATCAGAGAAGCAGTGCTGCAGCTGACGCAAAACCGCACTTCTTTTATAATCGCCCACCGCCTGTCCACAATCCGGGATTCCGATGTCATACTTTTATTAAAAGATGGAGAAATTGCTGAGATGGGAAACCATACAGAACTGATTGCCAGAAAAGGCCTTTATTATGAAATGTACCAGACGCAGATGGGATTATAAATGCCCTTCTGCGCTTCCGATATATTTTCCTTCCAGGAGATACCGCTTTACATTTTTTTGCAGAGTTGTATGTTCCGGCAGATTTTCATAGGGAATATTTTTGCTTTTATAAATCCAGACCAAAAATTCCTGGTTTTCGGGATGTACCTTTGTAATTTGAAACTGATTCTGAAACTGAATAATCCTGGAATTCTCCGACAGGACATCTTTCAGACCGGGTGCAAGGAGCCAGGAACGGCAGCAGATTTTTTTATACCGGAATTCCGGGAAGTAATTTGAAAAAAATTGCTTTGCCATTTCATAGGATTTCTCACATCTTTCTCTGGAGATGTCTGCATCTGAAGGTATGTGGATATCCAATACCTCTGCCCCATCAAGCACCAGTAGTTCAAATTCAAGAGATCCCAGCCGGAACAGCAGGCAGGATAACTGTCTGGGTACCCAAAAAGCGCGGTCAAATCCATAGACTCCAAAGCTTTCCTTGTATTCATTAACAAATCTGGTAATGCATTTCATCGTATCCCAAAACACAGCATCTTCAATTCCCATTTTCTCATAATCCATCTTTGTCCGCAAAGCAGCATAAAGTACAACCGTGAGGATTTTAAACCCGTGCTTATCTTCACCCAGCCTGGCACGCAGTCTCAGCAGCCCTTCCTCCCATTTTTCGGAAACAAAGAGCAGGTCCAGTTCCTCTAACTGATCCGGAGCGATACTCTGTTCCAGACAGATTACGGTTTGGATTACAGCTTCCGGTAATCCTATATTTTTACATAAATCTTTTAAACTCATCTATTAGCCTCCTTAAGAAATGATTGTATAAAAGACCTTTCATTCTCATTACTCTGCCTGATCGCTGCATAATCGGTAAAGTCCTGTATACTATTGGCTTTTGCGGCTGCTTTTAGCCACTGCGATAACAGGTTCAGATCTTTTTCTTCTTTGATTTTATGTTGCAGGTCTGTTGGAATTTCTCCAATTTCCCTTAAAAAACTTAGTATATCTTCTGTTTTTCCCTGTATTTTTCCTTCTTCAATTCCATCATTTACTAACATCTCACCCAATACAGTCATACGAATATCCCCCTTTATCTCTTCTAAATCCATACTACCGAGAAATTTACTTGCAAATGCATATAGTACAGCCTGAATCCTCTGTACATCATCTAAATTCACGCAATTTTTCATTTCATCTTTCAGTATCTTAATCCCGAATTTAATCCGTTCCTTCTGAGACACAGTTCCGTCCATAAATGGCAAAAATAAAACAGGAAGCAAGTCTGCACGGCTGAGGTTTTTATCACCACTCATTTTCTCCTGTATATCCTGAATTACAGTATCAGCATTTTGATTCTTTAAGACAATTGGAATGATACGATAAGTATTAATCCCCTCGCTTATACTTGTCATCGGATTCTTTATATTTCCAGTAAAAACCACATATGTAATGACCGGAACATCAAATGTCCTTCCGGTGACCGCTTCATATTCCCGAAACCGTTTCATATCTACCGTTCCATGATAGGTACTCTGAAACTCAAAATGAGACCAGGAACCGTCGTCCATCACATAATTGAAATCTTCAAACATCTGCTTCACTGTTAAATATACATGTTCCGTGGGTGCTGATTGCATAATATTACCCTTAATGTGAAAATACGGAACCATCTCCTTTGCAAAAAACTGTGCTGCCATTTTCATTGCCAGATCTTCAATCTTTTGATTATCCGGATTCCATTTCTTTTGTTTTAATATCGTTTCCTCCATACGGCCTCCTGTTCTGATGACCATATAAGAAACTATCTGTATTATAACCAGATTAATGCATGCAGACAATAACTATTGTTCATAATGTTCATTTGATTGTGTTATTAATGTTTCTATAGATAATTGGTATTATCGCTTCGACTGAAGCAAGATCATTTGCCCTTGTTGTAACTGCAAAATAAATATCTTGAGATGATACTTGATGATGATTTATAAAGATAGCCTCTTATATTGCAAAATAGAAGTTACTGTCTGTTTTTACAGTATAACATGTAATTTTCACAAAATCAACTTTAGAATATAAGAGAGACAATATTATTTTAATTACAAGCTCTCAATTCCCCAATACTTCTAAATCTTTTTAGCATAAGTAACAGATATCTACGTGAAAATAAGTTTCCTCAAATAAAAGACCCGGACACAGCTGCTATCCACAGCCGCTATTCCGGGTCTTTCCATTCTATCCGGCATTTATATCTGCCGCTGTCTCAAAGATTAACCCTGAGTCAAAATAGAACGTACATGAGAGATTTCTTCTGCTGTAGCTTTTGCAGCAGGCACGTAATATGCTTTTGCCCGTGCGATCTGGTAGATTTCTTCCTGAGACATTTCACACTGATTACGGATCTGTTTTAAAGTCTGTTTCAGCTGTGGATTTTCAGACTGGGTAATCATCTCAGCATAACGTGTTAATTCACCGTTAATACCTACAAGCGTGTCAGATACCATTGTTTTTTCATCCATGTTATTTTCCTCCTGTTGATTACTGTAAGAATCCCATTAACTGCTGTTTCGTTTCCATTGCAGACTGAGCTGATTTCTGGAAAAACTGTTTTACACCAGGGTCCTGTGCCTGAGATGCATATGCAGTCATTTTACAGTGAGTAGTAGCGCAACCACCGATGAGATGACGCAGGTTCTGTAAATCTAATTCTGATATTTCTGCCATAAAAAATTCCTCCTTTTTGACATATCTATTTTACCTTACTAGTATGTCTAAAAAGGAGGAAAACTATTCTTATAAGCGGTTATAAAGCTCTGCATATTTCTGGGCAGATGTGTCCCAGGAGAAATCTGCTGCCATGCCTCTGTCGATTAATTTATTCCATTCACGTTTTTTCTCATTGAAAACGTAATATGCATATTTAATTGTATTAAACATTTCATGGGCATTATAATTTGCAAAGCTGAATCCGGTTCCTGTACTTTCATATTCATTATATGGCCATACGGTATCTTTTAAACCTCCTGTTTCCCTTACAATCGGCACGGTACCGTAACGTAGGCTCATTAACTGGCTGAGTCCGCATGGTTCGAATAAAGACGGCATCAGGAATGCATCGCTGGAAGCATAGATCTTGTGAGACATCGCTTCGGAATAATAGATACAAGCCGCTACCTTTCCCTGATATTTCCATGCGAAATGCCGGAACATATTCTCATATTTCTCTTCACCAGTTCCCAGTATAACGAACTGCCAATCCTGCTGCTGGCACATTTCATCCATTATATAGGCGATCAAATCAAACCCTTTTTGATCTGTCAGCCTGGATACAACACCTATCAAGAACTTCTTATCATTTTGTTCCAAGCCTAATTCCTGCTGCAGAGCGCGTTTATTCTTTATCTTTTCTTTTCGGAAATTTTTCGCATTATAATTCTTAACTATATACTGATCTGTCTCCGGATTATATTCATCATAATCAATTCCGTTGACAATTCCTGACAAGCAGTTAGCTCTGGCTCTCATAAGGCCGTCTAAGTGCTCGCCATAAAATGGTGTTTTAATTTCTTCCGCATAAGTATCGCTGACTGTAGTCACTGCATCGGCATATACGATGCCGCCTTTTAAATAATTTGCATCCCCGAACGCTTCTAATTTGTCGGGCGCAAAATAGTATGCAGGCAGTCCTGTTATATCTTTTACAGTCTTCACATCCCAGACTCCCTGGAATTTCAGATTATGTATGGTCATAATGGATTTCATGCTGCTGAAGAATTCTCCCTCATGGAACCGATCCTTCAGATACACCGGTATTAATCCGGTCTGCCAGTCATGGCAGTGTACGATATCCGGCCTGAATCCAATTACCGGCAGCGCCGAGAGCGCGGCCTTGGAA
This sequence comes from Clostridiales bacterium, assembly GCA_018365455.1. Lineage (GTDB taxonomy): Bacteria > Bacillota > Clostridia > Lachnospirales > Lachnospiraceae > Robinsoniella. Next base: position 36,338 of record JAGZJZ010000039.1, on the reverse strand, counting down.
AAAAATGCAAACTTCTCAATATCTTCATAAATATTACCATAGGGTTTCGGTCCTGACAGGTAATATTCATTATCAATAAAATAAAACTGAATTCCCTCATATTTCATTTCCAGTATTCCCACATATTGAGAACGCCATGCCAAATCCATATAGAAATGACTTACATAATTCATCTGGCTCTTGTACTCATCTTTCATGCACATATATTTGGGCAAAATTACACGTACATCAAATTCTTCTTTGTTAAAACATTTCGGAAGTGATCCTACTACGTCCGCAAGACCTCCCGTTTTAATAAAAGGGACACACTCTGATGCGACAAATAATACTTTCTTCATACCATACCCTCCCTAATGTAGATTTGTCTTATAATCATACATTATACCTCATTTTAGGCGTTATGGAAAGCATTATCTGTTTTTATATTCCAATCTGATCTTGTCCGCAATCAGGGCAATAAACTCAGAGTTCGTTGGTTTACCCTTTCCATTACTTACCGTATAGCCAAAAAGTTCGTCGATAGTGTCCATTTTCCCACGGCTCCAGGCTACTTCAATCGCATGACGTATCGCTCTTTCCACACGGCTTGGCGTCGTCTGATGCTTTTTCGCTATTGTTGGATATAAAATTTTAGTGATTGAGTTCAGCATTTCCATATCATTTACCGACATAATGATGGAATCACGCAAATACTGATAACCTTTGATATGTGCCGGAACGCCAATTTCATGAATAATATTTGTAACATCCGTTTCCAGGTTGCGTTCCATATATTCATTCTTGCTTTCGTACGCGTTTACTTTACGTACCTCGGCAAAGTTTCTTTCTCTGTTTCTTCTTACGTGCTTAATTCTGTTGATAACCATATCGTTGTCGAATGGTTTTAAAATATAATAATCCGCCCCAAGTTCAAATGCATCTTCCGTAATCTTTTCCTGTCCGATTGCCGTAATGACAATAAATGCCGGATGTTTCTTAACTGTCTTATCTTTATTGATCCGGTCCATGACGGTAAGTCCGTCAACCTTCGGCATAATAATATCTAAAAGTACTACATCCGGTTCTTTTTGTTTAATAATGTCTACAAGCTCTTCACCATTCGCCGCCTTCCCCACAACGTTAAGTTCGTCATCGCTGCCAACAATGTTATCCAGTAACTGGACGACTCTTTCATTATCGTCAGCGATCGCTATATTTAATTTTTCCACAAATCTCTCCTCCAATTTTACTTTTTTGTCATTGTACGCTAAATTTAATGTTTGCCCATACCATAAATTGTCACGAACAAAAACTAATTGTATTATATAACATTTGAACCTATTATCAAGAAAAACTTGTCATCAAGAATCGACAAAAATCATGTTTTCCGCGAAAATACCGAATCCGCTTGTCGAATCCTGGATGAAAACATGGGTCACTGCACCGATTAATTTGCCATTTTGTATGATGGGGCTTCCGCTCATTCCCTGCACAATTCCGCCTGTTTTCTGCAGTAATTCCTCATCTGTCACTTTAATCACCATGCTTTTATTCACATCGCTGCTGTTTAACAAAACTTTTTCGATTTCTATGTCGTATTCTTTTACTGTTCCATCCACGGTACAGAGGATGGTTGCCGGACCTGTTTCGATCTCCTGCTTAAGCCCAACCTCAATTGGTGTTCCTTTCAGCTGAGATTTAAAAGAATCTGTCACTTTTCCGAAGATTCCCGCTTCTGTATTTGCGGTGATACTTCCCATCACTTCGTTTTCGTCATAGCGGATAACACCAGCCAGTTCCCCCGGAACGCCTTTTTCACCCTTTACAACGGAAATAATGTCGGAAGGATATAATTTTCCTTCCTGCAATGACAAGAGGGTACTGGTATCCACATCACTGATTCCGTGTCCAAGTGCACCATAATTACCATTTTCGTCCACATAGGTCAGTGTTCCGATACCCTGGGTATCGTCCCTTACCCAGATTCCCGTCTTATATTCTGAAGTTCCGGTCATGACCGGAGTGACTTTCAGATCTGTGATCTCACCCTTTCTCTGTACCTCCAGCGTAATATCCGACCCGCCGGATTCATTGATCCGTGAGATCAATTCTTTTTTATCTGATATCGGATTTCCATTTACTCCCAGGATATAATCTCCTGACTGGACAACCGATGCCGCCGGTTCATAATCTACTCCGTCCATGCCGTTTACCGCTCCGGTTCCCACCACCAGTATGCCTCGAGTTTTCATATAGATACCCACAGGGCTTCCGCAGGGAATCACCTTACTTCTTTCTACCACATCGACCTGGATGTTCTTCACCGGAATTACACCAAACAATCTGCATTCAATGGTATATGGTTCCTCTGCACTCATATTCAGATTATCCTGAGGAATGTTGGATCCGTTCTGGCTGGCAGCCTTTGCCACGTTTTCCTCAATAATGGTATCAAATGGATACCTTAAAATCTGAGATTTCCTGTCTCCCGATACCACCTGTAAGCGATCCGGTATGCTGCGGTCTATTAAAAATGCCCCTGTAAGGCTGACAAGAAGAACAAATGCTAATACTGAAATTATGATCTTCCTGCAACGCTTTCTATTCTTTGCCACATGCTCACATCCTTTCAAATTCATTTTTTGCATTCTTAGATTAACCACACAAACAGCCTAAGCAGTCTAATGTAAAAGTATTGTCTTTTTCATACTTTTCTAATCAAAGTTTACAAAAATAAAAAGAATATACACTGGGTATATCCTTTTTTAGTATGTGAGTATCGCAGCCGATTCACTCTAGTATTTTTTTGTACATAATGCCAATTCTTTCATTTCCTTCGCGCTTTCCATAACCGTATCGGTAATTTTTGCACCGCCCAGAATCCGGGCAATCTCATGTATACTCTCTGTTTCAGACAGTTCCCTTATGGATGTCACCGTATTGTTTTTGACAATTTTTTTCTCAATGACATAATGGCTGTCTGACATGGATGCAATCTGCGCCAGATGGGTGATACAGATGACCTGGTGGTTTCTTGCAATTACTGCCAGTTTTTCCGAAACTTTCTGGGCAGTCCTGCCGCTGATTCCCACATCAATTTCATCAAAAATCAGGGTTTCCGTAGCATCTTTATCTGCCAGAACCGTTTTAATCGCAAGCATAATCCTGGAGAGTTCCCCTCCCGAAGCCACACTGCCAAGCTGTTTTACCGTTTCTCCCGGATTTGTAGAGATCATAAAACAGACTTCGTCATATCCATTGGCATCCGCCTGTCCGGTCTGGCAGACAGCAATTTCAAACTGTACTTCCAGGAAATTCAGGTCTACTAATGCATCCCGGATAGTCTTAGCAAGCCTTTTTCCATAGGATTTACGAATCGCAGACATTTTAGCGGCATTTTTATCAAGTTCCGACTTACAAGCCTCCAATTCCCCGTTTAAACGTTCCATATAGGCATCGTAATCCTGTAGTTCCGACAGTCTCTTTTCTTTTTCAGCCTGATATGCCAGAATTGCTTCTATACTGTTGCCGCACTTTGATTTTAAATGATTAATAAAATCAAGCCGGTCTTCAATTTTTGCAAAATCTTCTCCGTCAAAGGATATACTGCCCATATAGGCACTGAGTTCCCGGTTAAAATCCGACAGCAGGCTTTCCACATCTGCAAGCTGGTTATATAGTCCCTGCAGCTCCTGATCATACTCTGCAACCACAGAGAGGTCTCTTAAGGATCTGCCCAGGTTTTCAGCAGCCCCGGACATACTGTCGTTTCCGCACAGGTCATGGATTTCTGTGATATACTCAATGATCTTTTTTCCATTGGAGAGCTTCCGAAACTGTGACTCCAGTTCTTCATCCTCTCCTATTTTTAATTTCGCCTCCTGGATTTCATCTACTTCAAACTGGAGAAAATCCATTTCTTTGGCTTTCTGTGCCTCATCCATTCTGGTTTCCGATAACTGATGCCTGATTTTTGTATATTTTTTATAGAGAGCCGCACCTTTCTCTTTATATTTTGCCAGCTCTTCTTTCGCAAATTCATCCAATATCTGTAAATGATTTTTTTTGTTCAGCAGTGACTGGTGTTCGTGCTGGCCATGAATGTCAATCAGAATCTCCGCCAGTTCTTTTACAACCGAAACCGGAACCGTTTCTCCATTTACTTTTGTAATGCTTCTTCCGTTCATCAGCTTTCTGGAAATAATTACCTGATCTTCTTCAATGGGTATGTCCATATCCAGAATCTGTTTTTTCTGACTTTCCTGCTCCACAGAAAACACCAGTTCGGCTAAAGCGTAATCTGCATCTTCTCTTGCAAATTCTTTAAAACTTTTCAGTCCCAGCGCAACGTTAACAGAGCCGATAATAATGGATTTACCAGCTCCTGTCTCACCTGTAAGTATGTTCAGACCTTTTCTGAAGTCTACCTCCAGTTCCTGTATTAACGCCATATTTTTTACGTGTAGATTTAGTAACATAAGCTTATCCTTCTACCTCTCCCGACAAAAGATCATTTGTGCTCTGTTCCTACAATTTTACGGATTTTATCCATAACCAGCAGTGTATCATCCACGCTTCGGATTGCACACATGATGGTATCATCTCCTGCAATGCATCCTGCGATTTCCGGCCAGTGCATAGCATCCAAAGCTGCTGCCACCGCCATAGCCATACCGGACACTGTTTTCACCACCAGAATATTCTGCGCCATGTCCATGGATGCGAATCCGTCTTTTAAGACCCGCAGATACTTTTCATTCATTCCATTGCCGTTTGCCTGCATCACCGCATATTTCTGCCTTCCGCCGTTTATGGCAATTTTCGTTAATTTTAATTCACGGATATCTCTGGAAACGGTAGCCTGTGTTACCCGGAAACCTTCCTGGTTTAACCGCTCCGCCAGTTCCTCCTGCGTCTCTATCTCATAGCGGTTAATGATATCTACTATTTTGGCTTGTCTGCCTATTTTCATGCCACACCTCCTATGTCTGGTACATTTTCTTTCGTAATATTTCTAAAAAACTGATATTATTTATTTTAACCAGCCTTGCGCACCGGTCAGCCTTTGTGATGACAATCTGGTCATTACAATTTAAATTCACAGAAGTATCTCCGTCAAAAGTGGCTTCGGCGCCCTCTCTGGTGCTGTGTCCTTCTCCGATTTCCACCGTGATTTTCGCATCATGGGGCAATACAATACTTCTGGTATTCAGCGTATGGGGCGCTATGGGCGTTATCATAATGATCTCCGACTCAGGGGAAACGATGGGCCCCCCTGCTGATAAGCTGTAACCGGTGGATCCGGTTGGTGTCGAAATAATGATGCCGTCCGCACTATAGGAATTTAGAAATTCATCATTGACATAAATATTCAAATCAATAATACGCAGTCTCCCATTACGTCCGATCACGATATCATTTAACGCAATATCACTCATCAGCTTTTTATTCTGGTGATAAGCCGTTCCGCTTAACATCATCCGCTCGTGAATCTCATATTCATCCAGAAGCAGCTTATCCAGTGCAGGCTTAATATTAGATCGGTCGATCTCAGCCAGATAGCCCAGGGTACCCAGATTAATTCCCAGAAGAGGAATATTGCGTTCAACCAGATCACGTGATGCCTGCAAAAGAGTTCCATCGCCGCCCAGCACCAATACACAGTCCACATCCGGCGGAATGAGTGCTGCATTGGTATACTTATAATTATGTAATTTATTTTTGCCCGGACGCTGCTGTATCATGCAGACTTTCCCCTGGCTTTCCAGATAATCCCGGATAGATTTTGTGGTTTCCATATCCGGATCTTTCAAGCAATTCGTTATCACGTAAAATTTATCCATACTGCCATACCTCGAATTCTTCTAAGCGTGTCCTATAAGAGCTGGTTCATTATGCAACACAGTCCCAGGGTCAGGCTCGCTCTAAAGCGTGTTTGAAAATTGCTTTCTGACAGCTGTGCGTTCCAGTTTGCGGAATTAATGATCAAACATGCTCTAACTTTTTATGTGCTTCCTTTACAATCTCTTCCACCGAAAATGGAATCTGCTCCCACGATGTGCCTTCCGGCTGCTTCTGAAGATAAAGCAGATATTCTATATTGCCTTCCGGTCCCTTAATGGGAGAAAACTCCAGACCCAGCACTTCAAATGAAATGCTCACCGCATAGGCGATCACTTTATGAATTACTTCTTCGTGAACCTTGCTGTCACGTACAACTCCTTTTTTGCCAACCTTTTCCCTTCCTGCTTCAAACTGGGGTTTGATCAGGCAGGCAATCTGTCCGTTATCCGTCAGCAGATTCCGCACCGGAAGCAGAACCTTTGTCAAAGAAATAAAAGAGACATCAATGGATGAAAACTCCACTAATTCTTCAATGTTCTCCGGCACCACGTAGCGGATATTCGTCTTTTCCATACAGATTACCCGCTCGTCCTGCCGAAGCTTCCAGTCCAGCTGTCCGTGGCCCACATCTACCGCATATACTTTCACTGCTCCGTTTTGCAGCATGCAGTCCGTAAAGCCGCCGGTGGAAGAGCCTACATCCATGCAGACTTTTCCATCCAGTGTTATATCAAAATGACTCATTGCCTTTTCCAGTTTCAGCCCTCCGCGGCTGACATATTTCAGGGTATTTCCTCTTACTTCTATTTCTGATTTCTCATCAAAAGTGGAACCGGCTTTATCCTCTTTCTGTCCGTTTACATAGACATTTCCGGACATAATAATTGCTTTCGCCTTCTCTCTGGAGGCAGCCAGCTGCCGCTGCACTAATAATAGATCTAAACGTTCCTTCATGGTATCTCCTAACTGTCTGCCTGATCATAACCCGATATAAGCAGCCAGAATTTTTTTCTCCACAGAATCTGCGTCAATTCCTACTTCCTGTTTCAGTACGTCTACATTGCCATGCTCTACATAATCATCCGGCAGGGTAATGTTCAGAACCTTCACAGAACTTCCGATCTGGTTAAAATAATCCAGTACCGCTTCCCCGTATCCCCCGCTCTTTACATTTTCCTCCAGGGTTACCACCAGTCGGTGTTCCTTCTGCAGTTCTAATAAGAGTTCGCTGTCATAGGGTTTCACAAATCTGGCATTTACAAGGGAACAGCTGTATCCCGTATCCCTTAATCTGGAACGGACTTCTTTCGCTGTCTTCACCATGCTTCCAACTGCCACCAGGGCGATTTCACTTTCATCATAGATCACTTCGCTCTTGCCATACTTCACCGGTTCCCGGAATTCCCGAAGACCGTCGTAAGCTTCCCCTCTGGGATAGCGCAGTGCAATGGGTCCGTGATAGGCAACTGCAAATTTCATCATATCGGAAAGTTCCCATTTGTTTTTGGGCGCCATGATACACATATTGGGAATACTGGACAAATAGGAAAGATCAAAAATTCCCTGATGGGTTTCTCCGTCGCTTCCAACCAGACCAGCCCGGTCTATTGCAAAAATTACATGCAGATTTTGAATACAAACGTCATGGAGTACCTGGTCATATGCTCTCTGTAAAAAAGAGGAATATACGGCAACTACCGGCTTAAGCCCTGCTGCTGCAAGTCCCGCTGCAAAAGTAACCGCATGTTCTTCCGCAATACCCACATCAAAGAACCGCTCCGGGAACATGTTGCGGAAACGCTTCAGTCCGGTACCGTCCGGCATAGCAGCCGTCACAGCCACAACATCCGGCTCACGGTCTCCCAATTTACGCATCACTGTTGAAAAGATGTCCGTATAATTGGATTTAATTCTTTTTGACTTTGGTATTCCCGTCTCTATTTCAAAAGGTTCTGCTCCATGGAATCTGGCTGGATGACGCTCTGCAGGTTCATAGCCTTTCCCCTTTTTTGTACAGACATGGACCAGAACGGCACCATTTACTTTCTTGGCCTCCCGGAACGTTTTACATACCTGTTCCATATTATGGCCGTCTATCGGTCCCAGATAGGTAATTCCCATCTCCTCAAACAGCATTCCCGGTATGAAAAGCTGCTTGATTCCGCTTTTGGTCTTCCGGATGCGCTTCACAATGCGGTCGCCATATACCGGGATTTTGGAAAGGGTATTGGTAACACCCGATTTCAGTTCGGTATAAGCATCTGCTGTCCTCAGATTACCCAGATAAGAGGACATACCTCCTACATTTTCTGAAATGGACATATTATTATCATTTAAGACGATTATATAATTCGTTTTGATCTGGGAAGCATTGTTCAGGGCTTCATATGCCATTCCCCCAGTCAGAGCACCGTCTCCGATGACAGAGATCACATAGTGCTTCTCCCCTTTAATATCCCTAGCCTGGGCATATCCCAGCCCTGCTGAAATAGAAGTGGAACTGTGTCCGGTGTCGAATGCATCACAGAGGCTCTCTTTGCGCTTAGGGAAACCGCTCATGCCCCCATACTTACGCAGCTGGTCAAAACCGTTCTTTCTTCCGGTAAGCAGTTTATGGGTATAGGACTGATGTCCCACATCCCAGATCATTTTATCATCCGGCAGTTGAAACGTCAGATGCATTGCCATGGTTAACTCAACCACTCCCAGATTAGAGGCAAGGTGCCCTCCGGAGATACTGATTTTATGAATCAGAAATTCACGTATCTCATCCGCCAGCAATACCAGCTCTTCCCTATCTAATTCTTTAATATCATTTTCCTTTTGAATCTTATCTAAAACCATTGGTTCACCTTCTAATTCTCTCTATTCACCAACTGCAGAATCAGACTGCGCAGAAAATCATTTTTCTGGGGAAGAGAATCCAGGATACGTATTGCACGGTTTGATATCTGTGCTACGTCTTGTTTCGCTTCTTTCAGTCCCCGCAGGGTTACATACGTGGTCTTATGATTCTTTTCATCACTTTTTACCGGCTTTCCAAGCGCTTTTGTAGTACTTGTAACGTCCAGGATATCATCCTGGATCTGGAAAGCCAGTCCAATATCCGCCGCAATGGCTTCCATCAGACTTACTTCTTCCCTGGAAGCTCCAGCCAGTATGGCTCCCACCATCATGGAGCCTTCAATCAGGGCACTGGTTTTCAAACGGTAAATAAAATCCAGGCGTTCCCGCTCAAGGGGTTTGCCGGATGCTTCCACATCCACCGACTGGCCACCGATCATGCCGCATATCCCTGTCTTCGCTGTCAATACCCGGAAAGCCTGACCAATGCGCACATTATCAGGTTCCATATCAAAAGCTTTTGACGCCGTCTCATAGGCATAATTCAAAAGACCGTCTCCAGCCAGGATACCCATGGCTTCCCCATAAACTACATGGGTGGTTTTTCTGCCTCTGCGGTACTCGTCATTATCCATAGCCGGAAGATCATCGTGGATCAGGGAATGGGTATGGATCATCTCCATTGCCGCCATAAATGGCTCCACTATTTTACCTGTCCCGCCGAACAACCGGTAAGACTCCATCATAAGGAGCGGGCGGAGTCTTTTGCCTCCTGCCAGCATACTGTAATTCATGGCCTCCAGCAGTGTCTTCTGGAACCCCTCTTCCTGAGGAAGATACTGTCTGATTACGTTCTTGACCTGAGCGATCTGCTCTTTCATCTCTTCATTAAAATTCATTCAGCTCACCATTTTCATTGATCACTTGCATTTTCTTTTCCACTGTATCAATTTTTTCATTACAGCTCTTTAAAAGTTCCATTCCCGACTGATATGTTTTAAAAGAATCTTCCAGTGAAATATCCCTGCTTTCAAGCGCTTCAATCATTTTATCCAGCTGCGCAAAGGATTCTTCCAGCGTAAGTTCTTTTTCTTCTTTTTTATCCATAAATCAAACTCCTGATTGTTATTGATAGTCCAGAGGTTCTTTCTGTTTCACCTCTGCTTCTATCCGTCCGTCAGTTACATATATCTTAAGCCTTTCTCCCGGTTCAACCTGCATGATACTGCTCAGGGTTGCTCCTTTTTCATCTGCTGCATAAGCATATCCCTGGTTCAGCTTCTCCAGAGGAGACAGGCCTTTCATTTTTTCTATATATATTCGAAACTGATGCCGCTTCTCCAAAAGGCAGTCGTACATCAGATTTTGTATTTTATCTTCTTTCTCAATTAAAAACTGGCGCTTTTCCTGTACCTGATTTTCCATCAGACGCTTCAGTTTCTCTTCTTTTTCAGCCAATCCCCGGCGCTTTTCCTGAATCTGGTTCCGGGGGCTTAAGTAATTCAGCTTCAGCTGGTACTTCATAAGCCGCTCCTGGTTTCTCACCAGGGACTCCGACATTTTCCCAGCCAGCCTTCTCTTATACTGCATGATCTGTTCTTTTACGGCGTAAATATCCGCCACAGCCAGCTCTGCTGCCGCCGAAGGCGTGGGTGCCCGAAGATCCGCGACATAATCGGCTATGGTTACATCGGTCTCATGTCCCACTGCCGAAATCACAGGGGTACGGCACTGGAAAATTGCACGGGCAACCTTTTCTTCGTTAAATGCCCACAGATCCTCAATGGATCCGCCGCCTCTTCCTACGATAATGGTATCCACCCCGCAGCGGTCCAGCATCCGGATACCCTTTACAATGCTGTCAGCCGCACCTTCTCCCTGAACCAGCGCCGGATATAAAATCAACTGGACATAAGGGTTTCTGCGGTAAGAGATATTCATAATATCGCGGATTGCAGCACCGGTGGGAGCCGTTACGATTCCGATTTTTCCGGCAAACCCCGGAATTTCCTGCTTGTATTCCGCCGCAAACATACCCATTTCTTCCAGTTCTTTTTTTAATGCCTCATACTTTTCATAGAGAAGCCCTGCCCCGTCCAGAATAATTTCCCTGGCATAGAGCTGGTACCTCCCATCCCGTTCATATACACTGACACTTCCCATTGCAATGACACGCTGTCCGTCTTTCATTGGAAACGCCAGCCCTTTTCTTGAGCCTGCAAACATCACACAAGCCATAGTACCCGTTTCATCTTTCAAAGAAAAATAAATGTGCCCGGATGTATGGTATTTGCAGTTGGAGACCTCTCCTTTTACATAGATACGTGCCAGCATAAAATCCTGCGTAAACATATTTTTAATATACGCATTTACCTGGCCTACGGAATAAACATTTCGCATTTTATCTCCTATACTTCTCAAACACGGCTAACCCTATATCGCTAGTTTAGCCAAAATTCCGTTAACAAATGCAGGTGAATCATCTCCGCCGAATTTTTTCGCCAGTTCAACCGCTTCATTAATAGCTACTCCAACCGGAATTTCTTCATCAAATTTCATCTCATATACCGCAAGACGGAGAATGGTCAGATCCACTTTTCCCATACGGGTAGTTTTCCAGCCTTCTGCAATCTGATCGATGTCTGCATCAATTTCAGTTTCTTTTTCCAGGATCATATGGTACTTGCCTTCTATATACTCCTGGTTCTTCTCTTCTACATCACCCAGATCCTCAAAGTACATGGTAAGCTGCTGCCCCATTTCCTCTGCATCATGAAACTCCGTAAAAAACAGTAACTTAAATATGTGTTCTCGTAATTCTCTTCTGCCCATTATTTTTCCTCCGGGTCTTCCTTTTTCTCGTATCTTACCACAAATATTCTTTTCATGCAAAAAAGGGATGTCCGTTCTCAGACATCCCACTGATTATTTGCGTTTTTCCATAGTTACGCCGGCAATTCTGATATTTACATCTGCCACGGTTAGTCCTGTCATATTTTCTATGGATGCTTTTACTTTTTCCTGTACTTTCTTACTGGTCTTCACGATGCTGTAACCATAATCCAGATTCAAAGTCATATCCACATTTACAATGCCGTCCAGCACCGCAACCTTTACACCCTTTGATAAATTTTTCATTCCGAGCTTTCCAACCAGCTCCTTTGTAATATTACCTTCCATGCTGGCTACACCCTCTACCTCTGTGGCTGCCAGTCCTGCTATGATTGCCACCACTTCATCAGCAATCTGAACCTGTCCGAAACTCTCATCTGTTGGTATATTATAACCGTATTGATTATCTTCTTTACTCATAATAACAACCTCCTACTCACGTTGTTCTATTACACTATGTTTATTATACCAAATTTTCTGATTTTTGCAAATGAAAATATTTTGCAGTTCTACTTGCCTATTTTCTCCTTTTCGCCTAAAATATAACCATACATATATGAGGAGGTACTAAAATGAAGAAAAAAGGACTATTAATTTTAATATTGGCTTGTTTATCTCTTGGTTTCACTGCATGCCAGAGAGATTCATCCGGAGATACTGAAAAAACGACTGCAAAGACGAAAGCTACCAAAAAGGCAACCACTAAAGAAACACAGAAAAACAGCGATACAGCCAAAAGCAAAAAAACCCCCATCTTAAAGGGTGAAACTACCGCGCCGGAAACAGAACCCATGCAAACACCCCAGACGACTGTCCCTGAGACAACACCGCAGACAACAGAAGCCGTAACCCAGGAGGCAACTACCGAAACACAATCCCAGACAAGTTCTGACAATACCACAGAATCATCGGTAGGTATCCCCACCGATGCAGACGCTCAGTGCCAGTACTGCGGTGAATGGTTCTCAACCATTCAGGATGAAAGCGGGACAAGTCCCTATGGCCGTCATGTAGCTCAGGAAGGCAATAATTATGATATTACAGAAAACCAGCAGGATGGTACCGCGCAGTGCCCATATTGCGGAGGATGGTTCTCAACGGTTCCCCAGGGAGATTCCTGGAGCGCATTTGATACTCATGTTCTGCAAGAAAAACAGACCCAGGAATCCTAAGCGTGTTATATTTGTTTCAATTTGATATATTAGTTTCAGAGGAAGGGAACGCAGCGCAGGCTATGTTCCCTTCCTAAGTTTTCACCGGTTTTACCGGTGTGCCTCCCTTAGTTTGAAATTTATAGTATCATATCCCCTTTTATATAGGAAAGAACCTTTTTCCATCACATCTCAAAACAGATAAAAAAGCCACATTCTACACCTGTTCCCGTATCATCTTAAACATCTGAACGCGATTTTTGATGCCCAGTTTCCGGTAGATATTGAGTATATGCTTTTTCAGTGTATTTACACTGATCACCAGTTTATTGCTGATTGCAGTATTATCCATTCCTTCTAAAAGCAGCGACAGAATGGTTTCCTCTCTGTTGGTTAAATCATATTTTTTCACCGCTTCTACAATGCTGATCTTATCATGGCGAATTGTTTTCTCTTTAACTGACTGATGGAGCCGGTATGCCAGATGATCTTTTAACATATCCAATAGAAAAATATCGTCATATTGAAAGTTGTCTTTACCAATCGTCCGGTAAAAAGTGACTATACCTAAAAACTGTTTATCCCTTGCCAGGATCATCTGGAGGGAATAGTGCCAGTTATTGGGCGTATATACCTTTTTATAATATTCGCTCTCCATCCTTTTTTCATCAGAAATAATGTCTGTTTCCCGATACACCAGACTTTTGCTGCTATACAGTATCCCCTTGCTGTAATCCGGAGAATCACAGGTCTGTGTATACATCCCATCGCAGTTATAAGTCACCGGACTGGCAAGACCCGCCTTCTCAGCGGAATTCCACAAGAAAAAATCCGCGCTGTCAAAATCCAGTACCATTTTCAGCTGCTCCAGCAGTGTCTTTCTCATTTCAGTCAGTTCTTCCGTTGCATAAATCTTATAAATGATGTTGTTCAGCATCAGCCAGTCCTTGTTATCCAACCGTTTCATTATGTGCACCTCCGACATTTTCTTACAAGCAGTCCATAAAGTTTAAATTTTTCATAATGCGCAGGATATTTTCCGTTAAAAAAACGCAAAAAAGGACCGTGATTTACGGCCCTTTCCGAAGAAATTATTATACTACTTTTTTTCTGGTATAGCAAGTATTTTTACTTTTTAAATTCGATTTCATTCTATTTTAATTCCGTTTTAAATACACATTTTCCATTCAGATATTTCACTTAAGATCTTCCAAATTCTGAAAGCACAAGCCCTTCGTTTCTCTCCTGGGTCATACGGATACTCCAGGAATTCACCCAGATCAGCAGTGGGTTTCCTTTCAGGTCTTTGATCTTCTTCATATCGGAAGTTCCAATCAGCTTCGCCATATCATACTCTTTATTTTCGATCCAGCGGATATGTTCGTATGGCAGAGTTTCCATACGGATTTCCACATTATATTCGTTTTCCAGACGGTATTTTAATACCTCAAACTGCAGGACACCTACTACTCCCACAATGATTTCTTCCATACCGGTGTTAAATTCCTGAAAGATCTGGATTGCACCTTCCTGGGCAATCTGGTTAATGCCTTTGACAAACTGCTTTCTCTTCATGGTATCCACCTGGCGTACCCGGGCAAAGTGCTCCGGTGCAAAAGTTGGGATTCCTTCATATGCAAATTTTTTCCCAGGCAAGCAGATCGTATCTCCAATGGAAAAAATACCCGGATCAAAGACACCGATGATATCTCCCGCATAAGCTTCATCTACAATGTGGCGTTCCTGTGCCATCATCTGCTGTGGCTGGGAAAGACGCAGCTTTTTCTCCCCCTGTACATGATAAACTTCCATACCCGCATCAAATTTACCGGAACAAATACGCATAAATGCAATTCTGTCCCGATGTGCCTTATTCATGTTTGCCTGTATCTTAAATACAAATGCCGAGAAATCCTCTGACATGGGATTCACTTCTCCAATGTCCGCATTCCTTGGAAGGGGAGAACTTGTCATCTTCAAAAAATGTTTTAAGAAGATCTCAACTCCAAAGTTCGTAAGAGCAGATCCGAAAAATACCGGTGACAATTCACCCTTGCTCACCAGTTCCTGATCAAATTCCGCACTTGCTCCATCCAATAATTCCACTTCTTCCAGGAGCTGTTCTTTATTTTCCATACCGATAAAAGCTTCCAGCTGGGGATCATCCAGATCATATTCTCTGGTTTCTCCTTCTTTTGTTCCCTTTTCTGTATCCGCAAACGTAGTTACCTTATGGCTTGTACGCTCATAGACACCCTTGAAATTTTTACCGGAACCAATGGGCCAGTTAACCGGACAGGTTGCAATTCCCAGTTCCTTCTCAATATCATCTAATAATTCAAAGGTATCGTTGGCATCCCTGTCCATCTTGTTGATAAATGTAAATATAGGGATATGACGCATCACGCATACCTTAAAAAGTTTTCTGGTCTGTGCCTCCACACCCTTGGAAGCATCGATGACCATAACTGCGGAATCTGCTGCCATCAGTGTACGGTAGGTATCTTCCGAGAAATCCTGATGCCCCGGTGTGTCCAGGATATTAATGCAGAATCCGTCGTAATTGAACTGTAATACAGAGGAAGTTACCGAAATACCCCTTTCCTTTTCGATTTCCATCCAGTCCGACACTGCATGTCTGGAAGTTGCTTTTCCTTTTACGGAACCGGCTAAATTAATCGCGCCTCCATAAAGCAGAAACTTTTCCGTCAATGTTGTCTTACCAGCATCCGGATGCGAAATGATGGCAAAGGTTCTTCTTTTCTTTATTTCATTCGTTATATTATTACCCACGGTAATTCCTCCATATATATCTATTTTCACTGATCGTGTCTGAAAGTTGCACTTATCAGGATGTGTTTCCAATCCAAGGCAGTTTAAGACAGCTTTGGGTGTGTTTCAAAACACGCTCTAGCTATTTTAACAAGGTTCTTGTCAACTGTCAATCAGGGAAGACAGACTTTTTTCAGTCTGACTCCCCTTGAAAAAACACTATTCACTCTGAGTCATAGGTGTTATTACAATATTTTCTCCTGCGATGTTGGTTTTACGTTTTACAATATCTTCGATCTGTGCTCTCTGTGAGTCAGAGATTTCAGCCATTCCGATCACAACATCTGCTTTGTCGTCTGTAATGCTCACAACGGAATTCTTAAATCCTTTCGCTTCCAGCATCAGTTCTGCTGCTGCTTCTCGCTCTGTGATATCCGTCATAGCTGTCATGTCATCAATTGCATTTTGTTTCTGGTCCTGGCTGATGCTTTCATTGTTGATTACACCAAGAAGCGTTTCTTTATTTTTAGCACGAACCTGTTCTCTGGACAGTTTGGCCTCTGCAGCGAATCCGGAACTGGTAGCTGAGCTTGTAAGAACAGCTTCTCCCGGTGTATCGCTGATTTCGCCTTCTGCTGTTTCAATGCTGGCATCTGATGAAGCCGTGTCTGCCGATGCTGTGTCTTCTGATGAGAGATCAGCAGAAGCAGTGTTGGAATCAGATGTATCTGCCAAAGCCGTTCCATCCGTAGAGATATCTGCGGATGCGTTCTCTGTTCCCGCTGTAATGTCTGCAGATGCACTATCGCTTGATACGTCTTCCAAATCCTGATCCAGGCTTGGAATGTCCACTAATGCACTCTCATTTTTCATCTCACTTTCCGTTTCCTTCTGGCTTACTACCCCATTTTTATCAAGTGCAGATTGTGTGGCATCCTTGCCAAGCTTATTTCCCGAGTAGTTTAAGTACCCTGCAACTGCAATCATGACTGCAAGTGCCGTAATAATGATTTGATTCTTCTTAAAAATATGTTTCACACTTTCCCCCTCCTTAATTCATCTTCATTACTTTGATTTTATGCGCGTCGATATCAAATAATGACATAACTGCCTCAGTAATATTATTAACTGTCACCGGATCACCTCCGCCCTCTGCCACGATCAGTACTCCCGCAATTTCCGGTTCCAATTCTTTTACCACATATGGAACCTGGTTTCCATTTTCGTCTTTTTCATAGACAGTTTCTTCCCCCGTTACATTTTCTCTGGTGGAACGGATTCCGCCTTCACTGTCCTTCTCTTCCGTATTCTTATCTGTTACCGGTGAGTCTTTTTCCACAATTTTCTCCTTCGAAGACTTCTGCGTGAGCATTACCTCTACTTTACCCACCCCTTCCACCTTGCTCAGTGTCTGTACAAGCCGCCCTTGCAGAACATCCAGATCATCTTTCTTTGCAGTATTTGTAAGTCCAGACGTATTTTCAGTAGTCGGAACGGACGGCGTACTATTTTTATCCTGTGTTGGAATTGCAATTACCAGAAGCAGCACCCCCGCCAGCAGGGCAATCAGAAGATGGTCTTTATTCATACGTTTTAATTTTTCAATAATCGGCCCTAATCCTTTTCCCATGTGAACTACTCCCGTACATCAATATTTATATGTCCAACCGGTATCTGATATACTTCTTCAATCTCTTTTTTTATACTTTTCACAGCTTCATTCTCCTTTCCATCCCCTTTTGCTGCCTGTCCCACGTGGATATCAATTTTCGTTTTCTTTTTGGAGATTACAAGATCTGCTGAGTTTATGCCGATGATACTTTCTCCATCCTTTTCATATTCCATCGTAGTTGAAACCGGATAATAGTCATGCTGTATCACAATCTGTTCCATCTGCCTTTTTATTTCATCGGAAAAAGCCTGCTCAATCTTATCGGACTTTAAACCATCCAGCCCTTCTCTGGCTGTCTTCACATTGTCCAACTCTTCCTTAAGCCCCTCGATGCGCAGAGCCTGGTCAAATGATTCCGACAAGTTCGTTAGATTCGCAAGGGGTGCCATGACCAGAATTACCAGCAGTATCCCGCCAATAAACCGCACATACCGCTTAAATCCTTCGTTTGGCACAATATGAAGGATCACGTTAAAGACAACGAGATAACATGCAATATTGCGAACCCAGGTATAGATCCCGGACATCCCCTCACCTCCCAGTCAAAAAACCCGCGGCAGTCGCCAGATGGACGCGCCAGCGTGCCCGTTTGGCTCGTTGCTCGCGGGAATAAAAGCTACAATCCCCGGATGGAAGCCGTTACCATCGCCAGCGTAATTAAGAATAACGCACCTGCCGTAAACAGAATCCGCACCAGAAGCGCAGCCCCATCCCCAATACTTCCTATACAGTCAATCATCCGCTTGTCCGATATGGGCTGGATGACAGCGCTTAACAGTTTGTACATAAAAGTGCCGATTACCAGTTTCACTAATGGCATCAGGCAGATAATCAGCACGGCGATAAGCCCCGCTACACCCACGGCGTTTTTAACCAGCACTGCAGAACCTACCACCACTTCAGATACTGCATTGAATACATTCCCGATGACCGGAATCGCACCGGAGGTTTTATGCAAAAGGGTATTTTTCAGAGAATCTACTGCCGGCATGATCAGGCACTGTACCGTCTGTATCCCGATTACTGCCCCCAAAAGGGTCTTAAGCACCCAGGAAATCATTAAATTTAACAGTTCCGCCATCTTAGACAGATACTCTTCCTTTGCCAGATGGTTTAATAAAAGAAAAATCACATACAGATTCACTCCCGGCAGCAACAGATATTTTAGAACCCACTGGATTACCGTAATCAAAATCAGCGTCAATTCATAAAATCCTGCTGCAGTAATGGATCCAGCCGCAAATGTGGCTGCTACAAAATAAGCAGGAAGCAGCACCTTCATGAAATTTAGAACCTGCCCCAGGGTATCCATTGTCAATTGGCTCATGTCCCAAAATGCTTTGATTAAAACCGTAAACAGCAGCAGATACATCATATAAAAACTTATATCCGCAATCTGGCTTTTTTCAAAGACTCCGGTAAAATTTGTAAAAATAGCCGCTGCAATCACTATCATAATAATATGCAACATTGTGGATTTATACTGATTTAACTCTGCAAAAAAGGCATCCTTCACTATTTGCAGGATACTGGAAGGCGTCATTGGCATATCCCCTTTTATCAGCTTTCCAAGTGCATCCTTAAAATCAAATTTAGTATCTCCCAGAATATTATCCAGTGTCGATTCAATTTCATTTAAATCCAGCTCATCCAAATAAGATTCCTGCAATTCCTCTTCATTTGCCTCTTCTTTTCCCTCTGCTTGTACCACTATGGATGTCCCAAGGAAGAGGAGGCCGACTAAGGTCAGGACAAACCAGAATTTTTTCATCACCCCCATAATCCTCCTTCCAGAAAAACAGGCTCAAGTGGCTCCCGGCATAAATCCGTCGGGAGGCACTAACTCATGAAATCATGGATCGTGTCTAAAAGCGCCATTAACACCGGAGCACTTACCACAAAAATAGAAATTTTGCCAAATATTTCAATCTGCCCCGCAATTGCCGAATATCCGGCATCTTTGCAGACATTGGATGAAAAATCAGCAATATAGGTAATCCCTATTATTTTCAGTAAGATGCTCAGGTAGGAATCTTTCAATGCAATATAATTTTTCAGCGTCTCCAGGGTCTGGGTCAAAAAAGTTAGTTTATCTATTGCATAGAAAAATATTAATATGCATGTTGCCATACTGATAAATACGGCAAACTGGGGCTTTACATCTTTGATAAACAGAGCTGTCAGAATTCCCGCTATCCCAAGAATTCCTATTTTCATCATATCCATTACCGATGCACCCCCTTAAAGCGCAAACAGACTCTTAATTGTTTCAAATAATTGATTTATATAAGGCAGTATCCAGAAAAGTACCAGCACCAGTCCGGCAAGACTAGTCAAAAATGCGTGTTCTTCCCTTCCACTATGCTTAAGTACCTGGCTCAGTACCGAGACCAGAATTCCCACCGCCGCAATTTTAAATATTAAATTTACACTCATCTTTTCCCCTCACCTTCGAGCGTGTTTAAAAAATCATTCCCGCCACGCATCTGCTGATACATCGTTTTCCGGCACGCCTGTCAGATTAAGATGATTGCCAGAAACAGCCCTCCCATCACGCCAAGGCAATGATAAACCCTTGATTTATTCTGGTAATTCTGCCTGGCCTGTATACAATTTTCATTTAACTGCTCCAAGTACAAGTCAATGTTTCGAAGCTGCATGTCAATATCCAGATAGCCCAGATGGCTTCCCACCGTTTTCAGTTGTTCCAGATCCTCTTTTGTAAGATAGCAGTGCTCCAGCTTTAAATTCACCCCCTCTTCAAAAATCCTGGAAAGGCTTTTTCCATCCCGCTTCTCCATTTCCTCCGATAAATACTGCAGGAATTCCTGAAACGGCGGTCCTGAACGTTGTCCCACTTTGCGAAACCCTTCCACAAGCGGTGTTTTGCCATACTTGATCTCTCCCTGAAGCATTACAAACATACGCTTTAACTCAGTCAGCTGTACTACCCTCTTCTCCAGGTCTTTGCTCATGGAAAAGCCAATCGCAGAGGATGTAGCAATGATCATGCCTATACCCAGCATTTTCAGCATAAAAACACCTCCTTGTCATACAGCCTTGTCCCACGTTCATCAAATATCTCTTTTACCTTGCCTATCTGTTTGTAGTTGTGTAAAATAATATATCTTTCAAATACCCGTTCTAGAACCAGTTTTTGAAGTAATGGTTTTCTTTTTACATCTTCAATGGAGCTCCCATGAACCGTAGCCAGCAGCTTGCAGCCGCAGTGTATTACCGATTCAATGGCGTGGATGTCTTCATAGTCCCCGATTTCATCTACCGCTATAATCCTGGGGGACATGGAGCGGACCAGCATCATCATGCCTTCTGCTTTCGGGCAGCAATCCAGCACATCCGTGCGGATCCCCAGGTCATTTTGGGGCACGCCAAGATAAGCTCCCCCAATCTCCGACCGCTCATCCACCACTCCAATCGTACTTCCCTGAAAATAGGAAGTTCCGTTAGAAAGCTGCCGGATCATATCCCTTAATAATGTCGTCTTTCCGCATCTGGGCGGAGAAATAATCAGCGTATGGCAGATTTCATCTCCCTGTATCACATAAGGCAGCACATCTGTCGCACACCCCTTTATCTGATGTGATAAACGGACATTTATAAAAGAAATATACTTCACACTTTTAATCCTTTCACCATCCATAATAATTTTTCCTGCGATACCAACCCGATGTCCGCCCTGTATGGTAATAAATCCCTGCTTCAATTCATCTTCAAAAGCATACAGGGAATAATTTGCAATATATTCCATCGTCTCAAGAAGTTCTTTTTTCTGCACCATGTAACCGTCTGCTTCCCTGGTACTTAACCGTCCCTTAACGGAAACGAAATACTCTCTGCCGGCACAGGTAATCAACAGCGGCTTATCAACTCTCAGCCTGATCTCCTGGAGTTTTTCAAAATCAACATCCATCTTCTGTAAAATTTCCCGGACTCCTGTTGCAAAAATCCGGACAAAATCATCTTTTCCTTTCATGTCCTCACCCCTTTTAACCAATATATGAGGTTGTACATGAAATATACCTTTAGGAAACTTTTTTTTAATCCAGACGCAAAAAAGCCGTAAAGAGTCATCATCTCCTTACAGCTGCATTTTATTCTTTCTTTTCTTCTCACCGTTCAGTACTATGTTTTCTTGGAGATATTAAAACGCAAAAAGGAACGAGCATCAACTATACATCACCTTGTTGATACTCGCTCCTAATGAACTTCAATCATTCTTTTACCTCTTTTTCATCTTTGTAATCTTATTCGTCGACTTTTCTCAATTACAATTTTATAAGGTTTTGATTCTACCTTACTTCTCCGTTTAAAACTCTTACATTTTAAACTTCTTTTGTTTAAAATCATCCTGTTTTAAACTTTCTGTTGTTTAAATTCCTCGCTTTCTAAGTTTTCATAAAATTCTTAAACTACTTCTGGTTCTGATATTTCATTTCAAACCACTTTGTTAAAATACTTTTTTAAACCTTCTTTTTAAGGAACGGGTTTTAACTCTTCATTTAAAATCTCTGGTCATTTACACCCTGATCAAAGTTATTAAACTACTTCCTAAAACTCCAATTACTTAAATCATCTGTTTAACCTTTACTTCAACTACAATTGCTTAAAACTGCTCACTCAAACCGCTTGTTGCTTAATACCTTTCACTCTTTTTACTTAAATAACTTCTTTTAAACTTCTTCTGTTCAAAACGTTTAACTTTAAACTTTTGATTTGGAAGATTGATACTTTCAAATCGATTTGTTGCATGATTAAAATTTTTACACCTCAATCACTTGTTTCTTGAGCTCTTAAAACTTTATTTACATTGCTTACAATGTCATCCGTTCTTGGTTACTTCTGTGTTTTACAAAAGCAACTGCGCTTAATATTTTGGTGGTCCGTACCTCTCTTTCTTAGATTTCTATCATTCAAATTTACAACTGTTCTTCTTCTGTACTTTGTATTTGGTTTACCACATCTGTATATTGTCTGCTTTCGCTTTCGTTTCTACATTTGCTTATCAACATCTACTTTTCCATCAGTTTCACTTTTGTAAATTAAATGTTTCAGATTAAGTTCCCATGGGACTCTCCTCCTTAGTTAATTAAGTTTTAATTGATGGTTTATCTTTTTGTTGTCTTTATTATATCCCCCGCTCTTTCATTTGTCAACCATTTTTTTATATTTTTTTCTATTAATTTTTTATATTTTATTTTTGTATCAATTATCTGATAATTTTATATTATTCCAACTTTTTGTAATATAGAGCTTGTTTAAAATTGCTTTCTGAAAGCTGTGTGTCACAGTTTACACGCGAAAAATATTGCTTTTTCCCTCCCCTAACTATATAATAGAAGAAAAGTTTAAGCAGTATAACAAAGAATACAGATCGAAAGAGGTAACTGATTATGAAGAAAAAAGTTGTGATTGCACTTGGCCATAAAGCTCTTGGTACTACGTTTCCGGAACAGAAGGTTGCAGTGAAGAATTCTGCGAAGATTCTTGCTGATTTGGTAGAAGAAGGATGCCAGCTGGTTATTTCACATAGCAATGCTCCCCAGGTTGGAATGATTCATACTGCAATGAATGAATTCGGTAAGGTTCATGAAGATTATACCCAGGCACCGATGTCTGTTTGTTCCGCCATGAGCCAGGGATATATCGGATATGATTTGCAGAATGCAATCCGTGCGGAGTTGATTAAACGCGGTATCTTCAATACGGTAAGCACCATTCTCACCCAGGTTCTGGTGGATCCTTATGACGATGCTTTTTATAATCCCGTCAAAGTAATTGGCCGTTATCTGACTGCTGAAGAAGCGGAAGAAGAGGAAAAGAAGGGCAACTACGTAGTAGAGGAACCAGGGAAAGGCTTCCGCAGAATTGTAGCAGCACCAAGACCAAAGGATATTATTGAAATTGATGCGATTAAGGCCCTTGTAAATGCAGGCCAGATCGTTATCGCCTGCGGCGGCGGCGGTATCCCGGTGCTGGAACAGGGCAGCGAACTGAAAGGTGCCAGCGCAATTATTGAAAAAGATTACACTGCCGGAAAATTAGCGGAACTGATCGATGCTGACGCACTGATTATTTTAACCAATGAAGAATATGTCTGCATTGATTATAAATCTGAAACGCCTAAAGAACTCCACCGGATTACCTGTACAGAGGCGCAGGAACACATTGACCATAAGGAATTTGGTGAAACAGCCATGCTTCCTAAGATCAGGGCTTCCGTGGATTTTGTTGCATCCGGCAATAACCGCAAGGCAATTATCACAAATATGGAACATGCCTGTGATGCTTATCTTGGTAAGACAGGTACGGTTATTACAAAATAATTTCATCAGAAAAGGAACATGCTATCGAGCTGCATGTTCCTTTTTCTATTAATTGCTGGCGATCTTTTTATTTCCAAACAGTATACACATGATAAGCGCTAAGAAGGTGATGCCCAGCCAGCTTAAGATTGTATTTTCCCAGCCATTGTTCTGAACCAGTATACCGATTGTAAATGTGGAAATGGCACAGCCCAGATACGCCATGGAATTTAAGAATCCCGAAACGGTGGAGACTCTTCCTGCTCTTTCAAATCTCAGTGGAAGCAGATTTACAAAAATCGTATTTACAGCCATCATGGATGCAGTAATAACAGATAGTAATATTACCGTGAGCAGCAATGATTTACTGCCAAACAGCCACAGGCAGAGCAGCGATACGGTTGCCGCCAGAAAAAAACATGCGGCTGTCTTTGTCTCCTGCTTTTTCCACTTCCGGTACAAATACTGCGCAGCGTAAGCACCGGTCAGGTTAATAACAGGTAAAACGGTAGTCACCAGTATGGAAAGTGCCGGGGATGTGAGAAAGGTTTCGCTGATATAGGTAGGAACCCAGGAGGTTACACCGTCTTTTAAAACACCATGTACAATTACAGGAATCAGGATGACCAGGATTCCGCTTCCTGTCAATAGTGAAAGAAAAGGAACCTGGTTCTCCTTCCTGCTGCCGCTCTTAATCTCATCCTCCGTCCCATCTTCTATTCCGAATTCAATGGAATACTTCTCTATTTTCCGGAATTTAATATCCCAAAGAAGCGCTGCTGCTATAAGCAGTGCTGCTGCTGCAAAAAACACTCCATTCCAGCCGTTCAGGTAAATGACGGCTGCCGATAACAAATAGGATGCCAGAGTTCCCAGCGCCTGGGTGGATATGATATTGATGCAGAAGCGGAGTTTCGTTTTCTCTTCCAGCATTTCTGCAAAAATGCGGATAATCGGAGGCCATATCATTGCCTGGGCATAGCCGTTTATACACCAGACTGCCGCCATAATGCCAAAATCTGCAAAACACCCCATAATGAAATTGGCGGCTCCTGAAATTGACAGCCCCAGAAATATCATTTTTCTGGGATTTACTTTGTCTCCCAGGAAACCGTTTAAGAGCTGCCCGATTCCATAGGCGAAAAAGTAAGTCATACTGATAAATCCTGCCTGGGATTTTGAAAGTACGGTTTCTTTGATCATGACGGTCATGGCTGATGAGTAGTTCAGCCTGCCCAGATAGGACGTAAAATAGGCTATCCAGCATAATACAAACAACAAAGTTGTCATTCGTACATCTGTTATTTTCTTATATTTGTGCAACGTAATTCCTCCCTGATCCATTCTATTCTACCTGTTCTGCTGCCGGTATTGCAGGGGCGTAAGCCCTGTGGATTTTTTAAACACCCGGAAAAAATACTGGCTGTCTTCATACCCCACTTTCTTCGCAATTTCTACAACGCTTTTATCTGTTTCCACCAGGAATTCCCTGGCTTTTTTGATTCTGAATTCGGTAATGTAATTGACGGTTGACTGCTTTAGCTCTTTTTTGAATACGGACGAAAAATAATTAGGACTCATGCCATAGCGTTCCGCCAGCTCATTTATGGCGATATTTTCATTATAATTTTCCTGTATAAACTGAAGCGCCAGCATGATTTTATTCCTGGCATTGGTATCTACGGCTCCTTCGCTCTGCATGCAGTCCATGACTATATCGATTAAATAACCTTCCATTTCTTCCACGTTATGCAGTTCATCCAGGATGTTGAAACTGGAAAGAAGCTTTTCCATGCTTTTGGGATTCTGGATGCCATTTGAATTAAAATTCCGCAAAACCATATTTAAAATGCGCACCCACATGACCCGGATGTAAGTTACGTTATATTTGATCAGCTTTTCTTCCGAAAATATTTCGTGAATCAAAGTCTGTATATTGCCGATATCGTGCCTTTCGATATAGTGATACAGCATATTTAATGCTGCCGTGGGAAATTGTTCCGTTTGAAATATACTGGCATCTTCATAGAAATAAATGTTGGAGGTTCCATATACCAGTCTCTGTTTTAATGCCTCCATCGCCTCATTTTTGCTGGCAGCCGACAAGTGCAGCGTCCCCCTGCTCAGTCCGAATGTAAGAAAAATATCCATCTTTTTTTCAAAAATATTCTGCAGTTTTAAAAAAATCTGCTCTATTTCATTTCGCAAAAGCTTCTCTCTTTCCAGGGAAAATATCGCAAAGAGCTGGTTATAATTGGATAAGTTATCCACCATTACCTTATCACAAACGGAAACGATTTCCAAGAAAACATTTTTGATGGAGAACCGGATTAAATCAATATCTTCATGTCCAAATTTACTGCCGGAATAGCTTCTCCCGTCTATATTAATGATCCCCAGAAAATGTATGCATCCAGGGCTGAAAAAGCGGGGATGGTCACCGCTTAGCAATTCATATAGAAATCCTTTTTCCTCTGTTTCCATCACCTGCTTGCTCACCAGCGCATTGATGCCTTTTTCCAGGGTATACTGCTCTTTTTCTTTCTGCAGCTTGGTCTGGCTGGATATGGTATTGCGGATCCGCTCATCTTCTTCCAACGATTGAATGGTTTTTTCCATTACCTTTTTCAGTTCTCCATTTGAGAGGGGCTTAAGCAGATAAGCTTTTGCCCCCAGAGAGATTGCCTGTTCCGCATAGGCGAACTCGGCATAGCCGCTTAGAATAATATACTTCATGTGGGGATACAGCGGCTTTGCTTCTGCTATAAATGCCAGCCCGTCCATATCCGGCATATGGATATCGGTCACTACAATATCCACGCTTTTATTCTCCAGCAGCAGCAGCGCTTCCTTCCCGGAGGAAGCTTCCAGAATTTCCTCAAATTCCAGGTTTAAATACTGTAATCTGGCAAGAAAACCCTTCCTGATTAATTCTTCGTCATCGATCATTAGCAGTCGGTATTTCATTACATATCTCCTCCCCTTTGTATTAAAGGCAGCCGAATATAAAACCGGCTTCCCTGATATGGCTTACTTTCAATAGATATTCCATATTCATTTCCGCACGATAGTTGTATCCTCTGATTTACATTTCGGATTCCAATGCTTTTTTTATTGTCCCGGACCTCTTTTGGCTCATTGATAAAGGTATTTAAGTCCCGCACACGCTCTGCGTCCATCCCCACCCCATCATCTTCAATGACAATGAGCAATGCATCCTTTTCCCTGCGAATGGAGATCTCCAGGGTTCCTTTTGATGTGAGATTCCCCAGTCCGTGTACGATGGCATTTTCTACAATCGGCTGTAAAATAAACCTGAGAATCATATAGCGGTCCACATCCGCTTCTACATTATAAAAAACCTCAAACCGCTCGTTATAGCGGATTTTCTGAATAAAAATATAATTCTGGGTATGGTGGAGTTCCTGGGAAATCGTCACAAATTCTCCATAATTTTTCCCAAGGCTGTAGCGGAAGATTTCTCCCAGTTTTTCGCACATATCACATACCACGAAAGCCTGGTTGACTGCTGCAATTGAGCTGATGGTTTCCAGTGTATTGTACAGAAAATGGGGATTGATCTGAAGCTGCAGATTGCGCAGCTGCGTTTCTTTATTCTCCAGCTGCTGGATATAGTTTTTGCGTATCAGTTTATCCAGTTTTTTCAGCATATGGCTGAACTGCTTGTCCAGATAGGCGATCTCATCGCTGCCGGCAATAGGCTTTGTAATGGTAAGATCACCGGTTTCCGCAACTTTAATCTTCTGTACCAGGGCACCGACCCGTGCTGAAAAACGATAGGTAAACAAATAAGAAAAAAACAAAATTGCCAGGATAACCAACAGCAGAAGGGGGATTACCAGAAGCTGTATCTCTCCTTTTTTCTCCATAAGTTCGCTGTTTGTAAATAAGAACAGTATATTCATCCCATACTCTTCCAGGGCAGTACTGGCAACCACATAGTCCGATATCGTATGGATTTTACCGTTATGATAATCTTCCCCATCGGACTGGCGCTGTAAAAATTCCGTGAGAACTTCCCTTTTATCCGGGTCGGAATCGTAGAGGTCCTGCCCGTCTGTACCATAGACAATCACATCAAAATTACTTTTTTCATTCTCCCAGTTTTTCCCCGGGGAGAAAAGACGTTCCATATATATGTCAAGCTTAATAATGCCAATATCTTTTTTTGTATAATTAAGCAGGTCAATCTTTTCTATTTCACGCAGAATGGATAAAATAGTCTGGCCTTTTCCGGCGGAAATGTATGTAAACCATCCCTCATTCAGCGCTTTTTTATTGCGGTACCAGGTTTCCTTTTTTGCTTCTTCCATCATAGTAGCTCTGCTGCCGTACACGGGAATCTCGCTGATTTTGGAATAAATCATACAGTTTCTGATCTCACTGGGACGGTCCAGCAGCAGAGATTTTGTCACCTCTGTGCTGATATCCCGGCCTTTCATGTAAGGACTGCTTTTGCCTGATGCATTTGTGAGTGTGTCCAGTATAATCGTATTATTGGCGATAAATTCCAGGCTGTTCTGGTACTGCAGCATTTTTTCTTCGATATTTTTCATATACTGGGCTGTTATTTGTTCATGAGAATTAACCAGATCTCCTACTATCAGCCGTTCTATTTTCTGAAACAGAAAACCGCTGATCAGGATGATGGGCACAACGCTAATCACAATAGTAAAGGAAACCAGCTGCTTAAATATGGAGTAACTATAAATTTTTTTACTTTTCATCTGTCCGTCCTTTTGGTACCTTCTATTCACATCATTTAACTGTTCCTGTAAGAAATTCTCCTGTCAGCAATCTCTTTGTTTACAATTTCCCTGAGTTTCTGAAAAAATTGACTGTTGTGGGGATAAGAAACCAGTGTTACGGGTTCTTCAGCTGTCTGTCTGATCAAATCCATTACGTATTCCCTGGATGTGAGTTCTTCCAGCATCTGGAATGCCCGGATATCCTGCATAGCCTCCGCTAATACCATGAGGCGGAGGGATTCTTCCGGACAGCCGTCTGCTCCCGGATATACCAGGAAGGCATCGCCGGATGGAAATGCCGCTCCAGCATCCGTGACCTGATATGGGTTAATATGGTACAGGGAATACTGGGAGTTGTAGAAATTAAATCCCCAGTGCAAAAATCCCTCCAGCCGGTACTGGTACATCTGCACTCCCAGAATCCGCGTTCTGCCGGAAGGCATGGCAAAAAATCGGTTTGTAACGTCTTTTCCCTGGGCACCGCAATAGTAGGTCCAAAGTCCCGGAACCTGATGTTCTAAAAAAGGCTCCAGATGGTCAACTGCCGGAACCGGCTTATCCACGACACCGCTCTCATAGAAGGTATATCTGGACACTGCGTCCATAATGGGGTATCCCTTTAAATGAGCGGATACAGATTCTCTGACTTTCCGGTACATCTCCAGATCTTTTTCCTCCGGCTCATCCGATAAATGAAAAAATACCCTGCCCCTTAACTTCCACTCATCCAGTCTGAGCACCAGGGCATCCAGAAACTGTCCCAGAAATTCCTGGTATGCAAAGCTTTGGCTGTCGGTCTCCCAGCCAAAGATCCGCACCAGGGCACCGTCCTTTTCAGCCATCACCTTGGGTGCGCTTTTAGCCCCCCACTGGGTAAAAAGATGGGCGATTTCGAAATATTTTACACCGCATTCCATACACATCTGAAAAAAGGTGTACAGCTTATCAAAGGAAAACATATATTTTCCGCCCACAATCTTTACATCTACCAGCTGTACCGTAGTCCGTTCTTCTCCTACGGCAGTATCAAGAGGCGGTGTGAATGCCGGGGCTAAAATCATATTTATGCCTCGTTTGCTATACAGTGTGATAAAATTTTTCATAATCTCCCAGTGGCGGGCAGACCAGGGCTCTACCCCGTAATAATCCGCAAGGCAGTCACAGTGAAACCATTCTGTATGAAAACAGGTCTGAGGGGGCAGATGTATGGGGTAAATACAGATTTCTGTCCGTGCTTCGCCCACCAGTAAATCTTCTTCATCGTAAAACTGCAATATGAGATCCTGGTTTCCTTCCATTCCCTCTTCTGCTTCCAGATCAATCCACAAGGCGTGCCATTGACAGGGAACATATGTTATCCTCTCCAGAGAAATATTACTTAATAAATCAGGATAAAGACCGGGCTCTTTGGAGAGATAATGGTCATCCCCTTCCCCGTTGCAGGGCAAAACAGATGGCATTAGTTTCACTTCCCTTATCCGCACCGCATCTTTTAAACTGCCATGTAACGCTATCCTTCCATACCCGGTATACAAAGACTCCGCCCGGTATGCACATTGCAGGGAAATCGTTTCTCCCCAAAATCCGGATAACATTATGCCCCTTAAATCGTCTTCCGGTTCTGCTCCCGGAAAGACTTTATTCAGAGAACTTATTATTTTGAATTCGTATTTGACCATTTTTCTGTCCTTTCATTAAAGTTAGATCACATGATTATTCAGATATACTTCTACAACTATTGGTTTCTGCCTCCACAATTTCCGCGCTAACTCTATGATCAGAAAACCGGTAAGTAAATCTTATAACGGTATTATCCTTTTCCGTTACCAGATTCGCCTTATTGGAAGAACCACTTCTTGGAAAGCAGTCGTAACAGTATGTTGCAGACAGTGTTCCGTAAGTGGAAACTGCATAATCGTAGGTACCCGCATAGGGAATGACCACTGTGAGGGCATACAAGCCACCGCCCAGATAGTACATGCGGGTCACCTCACTGTTAGAATCATTCTTTACTGCTCCCACAAATGGCTGAAAGCTGCCATATACCACTACTTTTTCCGGCAGCTTCACGCCGGTTTCTTCGTCGTATTCCTCCCTTGCGCCATAATCCATCAGATTGCCCGGGTTGGCTGCTTTTTGCCGCAGCATATGATTCATGCTCCAAAGTCTGCGAAGCGTGCCTTCCTGGGAAAATCCCATAGGGCAGCCTTTGCTTTTATCATTAATCTGGTAAAATTCCTGTATTCCTATAGTCCCATCTTCCCGCTTTGCCACAAGGGCCGCATCACTGAGCATTCTGCGAAAGGGAACTTCAAAATAGGCATTTGGATTCTGGACTTCTGTCCAATAGTAGGTGTACTCCAGAAAATGGTTCCTGGTCGCTTCGTCCTGGTTGGCAAACCACCCGATTTGATCATATCCCCACCAGTCTTTCTTCGCCAGCTCTTCTCGGGTATACGCATCAAAGCGGTCTATTACTTTTCCTCCCCAGTTGTCATATTCCATCAGATAAGGCATTGCCTGAGCACTCCACCCGTTGGGGTTGCTTCCTCCTTCGCTGAACCCTTCTCTTACCAGCACCTGTTTATGACCCGGATGCTCAAGCAGGGGCACTCCCGTAAATGGCATGGCATGATAATCAAACAGCAGTCTTCCCCGGATATTGATACCGTGTGTGTGGGCATCCAGAAGTACTTTGTGGCGGCGTGCATGCTTTTTTCCATAGTCCCGAATCAGATAAAACAACTCTTCTGTTTTTAGAAATCCCCTGTCATTGGCGGTATATAGATGAACCTGCCCCATATGGAGGGCTTCATAACCACAGTCAATATAACGGCTGGCTCTGTAAAAGAACCACATCCTGGCCTCCAGACGGTTCAGATCCGGAATCCCTCCATTTTTTTCTTTTTCATCGCTTGTATGTATAAAACCCGGAGGCTTCTGGGGAAACAACGCCTTTTCCAGACAAAAGTTTCTTTTTTCCGGCTTTACGCCAAATGCTTCAAAGACATATTCCGGAATGGGAATCTCATTTATTTTTTCAACGATGATCTCAAATATACAGGACTGGAGGATAATATCTTCATCTACTGCATGGACTTTTTCCGCCAGTTCCCTGCTTTTTTCAAAATGTTCTTCCTCGTCCATGGTCATATACCAGACCCCGGAGGCTCTCCCCAGGAATTTCACCCCCAGCTCCCCGATGGCTCTCAAATCATCCTCCAGGGTACTGCTTTCCAATAATCCTGCAGCCGTTACTGCCCTGGAAAGATAATTCTCCAGGACTTCTTTTTTCATGTCTGTATCAAAGTAATAATCTGTCATCTGTCTGTCACTCCTTTTCTATCCAGCAGGGCAGCTATGGTATCTGCAAAAACTCCGGTGGCACCTTTGCACAAGTCATCTGTTTCCTGCTTATTCACAGCGGGGCCTACCACATCCAGATGAATCCACTGGATTCCTTCCTCTATAAATTCTTCCAGAAAAGATGCCGCTATACTGGCACCGCCGCCTGACCCGGGGGCATAATTAATGAGATCCGCCGTTAGGGAATCTTTTATTTTCTCATGGAAACACCCATCTAAAGGCAGCCTCCAGAATTTTTCCCCGCAGTTTTGCCCGGTCCTGCTAAACTCTCCATAGAATTCATCACTATTGGAAAAGATCCCTGCTATCTCATTTCCAAGGGCGTTCTGGCAGGAATAGGTAAGAGTTGCCAAATCTATGATACGCTCTGCTCCTAATTTTGCCGCATAAGTTAACGCATCACAGAGTATCAGCCGCCCTTCCGCATCGGTATTATAGATCTCCACCGTTCTGCCTGACAGTGTTGTGATGACATCTCCCATTTTGCAGGCATCCGGGCTGATTACATTTTCCACACAGGGTATAATGGCGCAGATCCTCTGTTCACTTTTCTTTCGCACTGCCATTTCAAATGCCGACAATATATTCGCACCGCCGCACATATCATACTGCATCCCTTCCATGCCACTCATGGATTTTAAATGATAGCCGCCGCTGTCAAACATAACTGCCTTGCCTGCCAGTGCCGTAAGATTTCCGGACCCACCTCCATCATAGTGAAGAACAAAAAGCCTGGCGCCTTTGCTGCTCCCCTGATTCACTGACAGGATTCCCTGGCATCCCAGTTCACTTAATGCCCTGTCATCAAGTATATCTGCCCTTACCTGATAATAGTCTGCCAGTTCCCTGACATATGCTTCCATCTCCCGGATTCCAAAATAATTTCCGGGAAGGTTGCCCAGACTTCTTGCATGACCGATGCACCTGGCATCCAGTTCGGCATCCTCCAGGATTTTACTTAAAGCAAATTTTGTAATAAAGGTATACTGGCTCCCGGGATATTTTGAAAATAATTCCCTGTTTATAAATATACTATTATTTCCAATCTTTTTTAACCCTTCTTTTGCAAAAGAATATCCGCCTTTTACAATTGCCTTCACCATGATGGGTATGAGTTCTGCTGCACTTTCTTCATCCGCACACAGTCCATCCAGATAAATACAGATACTGCCCATTGCATGTTTTCCCAGCTCCCGGCACTTTTTCTGTAAATGGCAAAAAGGATATTCTTTTTGCTCCTGAATATCCCACCTGGTGAACTGTCTGTTTTCTATCATGTTATATATGTTGGAGAAATTTGGCTCCTCCCCGTACTTTCCCATAAGAATCAGCTGTTCATCAGTTCTCAGAGATTCCAAGCCGGACTTTATAAAAAACTTCATTTATTTTCCTCCCGCAGATATTGTTCAGCCGTCCTTGATTTCCCGGGCTGGGAGCCAAACGGACGCACTTTCAGCGTACCATTTGGCGGCTGTTTCTTCCTCTTAGAAATTTATCATTATGGTTTTAATCTCATATGGTTTGATAAATATTTCTACCGGTTCTTCCCGGAATGTCCCCTCCGGTATTTCCATCAGGCTGCATTCACACCACTGCCTGATGTTAAATGCACACCGCATTTTGATGACTGCTCTGGCCCCTTTAAATTCATGAAAACGAACCACTATGGCTTCGCTGTTCTCCGCTTTTTTCACCGCATCCACAACGATGTTATCTCCATCAAAAGTAAGAAAACGATCTTCCAGCACCGGTTTCCCGGACCTGCCAGTCAGCGGATTATTCAGATCAAATGCTTCCTCCTCTATTTCTGCCTGATACCATTCCAGATGGTGGGGCAGAATCGAATACGTGAACTCATGATGTCCCAGATCTGCCGTGTAGTCCGGATCTACCGCCGACTTTAAAAGAGTCAGGCGTATGGTATCTTCTTTGATGTCATGGCCATATTTGCAGTCATTTAAGACCGCCATTCCATATCCGGTTTCCCACAGATCTACCCACTTGTGTGCAACTACTTCAAATTTGGCATATTCCCAGGGGGTATTGCGGGTAATGGGCCTTCTCATATTGCCTTCCTGTATATCGAATCTGGCATCCACCGCCCTGATATCCACTGGAAATGCCGTTTTCAGAAGCTTTTGGCGTTCTTCCCAGTGGATTGAGGTACGGAAATCAATTCTTTTTTTATTCCGGTAGAGACACATGGTCTGGCTGATCCTGGATTTATGATATTTCCAGATAAAGGTAACATAAATTCCTGCCGGGTGCTCTTCTGCTCTAATGCTGATGCAGTTTGTGATCTCTTCTTTCTTTAAATCAATGGTAGGCTCTAACTCCCATGCATCAAAGCATCTTGGCTTATCTTCAAAAACCTGGAGTACATTGCCGCATTTTCCTGCCGGAAGCACTTCTCTTTCTGCTTCCTTATCATAGATGCTTGTCAGCTGTCCCTGCTGGTTCCAGGAAACCGTATAAAAGGGTGTATCTGCTCTAAAGTTCTCTGCTTCCCGTCCGGATACGGCTGTTCCCTCTTTTTTCGTAATGACCGCAAAGGAAAATGCCTCTATATCCGGTAAATACACTTCACTGCTTCCATCATTCCATCTGGAATCCAGCCGTACTCCGTCGGCATCGGTAAACACATCTATTTCCTTCGTTTCCGTTATCCGAACATAGGTACTCCGCTTCCAGTTTGCATTATTAAAGACCGTATAGACACCTTTTTCCGGCTGATACAGCGCTTTGCAAAGTTTTTCATCTATCCTCATAAGCAGCTCTTTGGCACGTTCGTATTCGGAATGACTGTCTTCGTATACTTCTTTGATGGAGGAGCCCGGAAGGATATCATGAAATTGGTGGCACAGCACGATCTTCCATGCCTTTTTAATCTCTTCCCGGGGGTAGGGCAGACCGGATATGTTTTGTGCCAGAACACATAGCAGTTCTACATCTCTTAATAAGTACTCCATCCTCCGGTTCATTTTTTTATTATATGCCTGGGATGTATAGGTACCCCGGTGAAACTCCAGATACAGTTCCCCGTCCCAGACAGGCAAAAAACCGTGCATGGGATTTTCCCCAAGGGTTGTGTTCAGCCGTTTAAAATAACTGCGGGCAGTTTCCGTTTTGACTTTGGGAATGCCCGGTACCTTATTCAGCTGCCCCATGGTCATCAGCATATCACGATTGGGTCCTCCCCCGCCATCGCCGTATCCATAGGCGATCAATAGATCTCTGTTCAAATCCTTATTGCTGTAATTATCCCAGACGCCTTTTACGGCATACGGCCTGGTATCGCCGTTATATGTATAATAAGAATCTCCCTGGTCCGTGGTGGTAATGAAATGAGTGGTTACCTCGGTTCCGTCTATCCCCCTCCACAAAAAGGTATCATAGGGGAGCTTATTAGTATCATTCCAGCTGATCTTTGTAGTCATAAAGGTATCCACACCGGATTTTTTCAAAATCTGGGGCAGTGCCCAGGAATAGCCGAACACATCGGGAAGCCACAGGAAATCATTTTCATATCCGAATTCCTGCAGAAAGAAATTCTTTCCCATCAGAATCTGGCGGATTATGGATTCTCCCGAAACCAGGTTACAGTCACATTCCACCCACATGGATCCGGATGGTTCCCATCTTCCCTGGGCAGCCCTTTCTTTGATCTTCTCATAGATGTCGGGATAGTCCTCTTTGATGAACTCGTAAAGCTGTGCCTGGGACTGCAGAAAAGTATACTGTCCGTATTCTTCCATTAAACGGTTGACGCTGGAAAAGGAACGTGCAGCCTTTTCTCTGGTATGGCACAGCCGCCAAAGCCACGCGGCATCAATGTGGGTGTGTCCAAGGAGCGTCACCTCTACTTCCGGTTTTCCCCGTCCATCCATCTGTCCATTTAAATATGCATAAGCCTGTTTGACACTCTCATAGAATTCACTGCTGCCTGGCTCGGTATAATCTACATAGCCAAAGGCTTTCACCAGTGTATTTAAAATCCACTCTTTATATGCATGGTTATCGTCCAGAAGCTCGTAAGCCTCCAGGGCAGTTCTTGCCAGATAATAAAACTCATCTGTCATATGATCCAGTACCCCAAACTGCGCACGCCTTATTTCCATCGCCATTTCCTGTGGCCTGCCGCCGCCGTTCAGCCCGGACCATACACGGAAGTTCAGCGCCAGGCTGAATCCGTTTTTCCCAGGCTTTAAAAAGACTTCTCTGTGGTTTCCATCCACTCCCTGGTAAGGTTCCCCATTTAAATACAACAGGCTTTCAAAATGGCTGTTATTTCCCGTTCCGGCACGTGCCCCGAAGTCAAAGAGCCCAACTACTTCTTCATCCTGCATGGATTCTGGTATGGTGATGTTGGTACACAGCCAGTTATAGCGGTCCCAGCCTTTCCAGCGAAATCCTTTTCCTACTCTCTGCGGATCTCCCACAGGTATTCTGTTTCCTGTCTTTTTGTCGTCTTCGTACCAGAGGAATTCCGGTATTTCCTGCAAGCTGTGGTAACGCAGTTCTTCCAGCTCTTCCAATAAATTCTTAATTCTGTCTTTGTTATGAAAATCAAATGGCATATTTACCTCCCGGCTGTTACCGAATTTAAAAATTATTTAATGCTAACAGGCTCTAGAGCGTGTTTTAAAATTGCTTTCTGGCAGCTGTGCGTCACACTTTGTGGGAGATTTGTCCCGGATGAAGGGCGCGTAGCGGGCTACGTAACCTG
>JAGZJZ010000115.1 GCA_018365455.1 Clostridiales bacterium | reverse complement strand
CCATAACAACATTTTAAATCAAAAACAGGAGGGACACAACACTTTTCATTACTTGTTTGTGCCTGAGCGAAGCGAAAGGAATGATAAAAAATATGAATAAATATATCGAAATGCTAGAATTTGACAAAATGATAGATCTACTAAAAGAATATACCGTAACACAAAAGGCGAAAGAAAAATTTGATGAAATGACACCGCTTATGGATGAAGCGGAACTGTGGAAACGCCAGCAGGAAACAACAGAAGCCAGAATTCTGTTAGACAGGGATGGAACCCCGCCGCTGTCCACTACCGATCAGATGGATAAGATTGCAGAGGGTGCATATAAAGGGGAAATGCTGAGTATAGAAGAACTGGAGCAGGTCAGCCGCTTTGCCGTGTTGGGGATGCGTTTAACCCGCTATCTGAAAAAGAGCGATGAAATGGGACTTAAGATTTCAGAATACGGACGCGGGATGGCGGATCTGGAAATATTAAAAGAAGAGATAGAACGCTGTATCCGAAGCGGGCAGATTGATGATTACGCATCGAAAGAACTGAGGGAAATCAGAAAGAAGAAAGACCGCATTCTGAATAATATCCGGATGAAGCTGGACAATATGCTGAAAAGCAAAAAAGAATGCTTTTCGGAAAGCTTTATATCTAATCGAAACGGACACTATACCCTGCCTGTAAAAAGAGAGCATAAGCTGCAGATCAGCGGCAGTGTAATCGATGTCTCATCATCCGGTGCAACTTATTTTATTGAGCCGTCCAGTGTATCAAAACTGAAGGCGGAACTGGGCGAACTGGATATAGCCCTGAGCAATGAAGAACGCAGAATACTCTACACCCTGTCTTCCTGCGTAGGAGAATACAGGGCAGAGATACTTTTGAATCTGGAGTATATAGAAGAACTGGATTATATATTTGCCAAGGCAAAATTAAGCGCATCCATGCA
Source organism: Clostridiales bacterium (assembly GCA_018365455.1). GTDB lineage: Bacteria > Bacillota > Clostridia > Lachnospirales > Lachnospiraceae > Robinsoniella. The sequence goes on along the minus strand of JAGZJZ010000115.1, from coordinate 7,495 downwards.
GGGGGTAGAGCCAAAGATAAATACTTGCAGAAGAATACGGATTGTAAATGGCAGGCATCCGCTGATTGGAAGGGAAAACTGTGTGCCGCTGAATCTGGAACTGGGAGAGCATCACCGTGGCATTATCATAACCGGACCCAATACGGGAGGAAAGACGGTAGCTTTAAAGACGGTGGGGCTGTTCTCAATAATGGCACAATGCGGACTGCATATTCCCTGTGAGGAAGCAGACCTGTCTATGAATACCCAGGTGTTGTGTGATATTGGCGATAACCAGAGCATACTGGAAAATCTCTCCACGTTCTCGGCACATATTAAAAATGTCATCGATATATTGGCGCTGGTAAATCAGGAATCGCTGGTATTGATGGATGAGGTAGGTTCAGGAACCGACCCTGCTGAAGGAATGGGAATTGCAATCTCCATTTTGGAAGAGCTGAAAAACAGCAATTGCAGTTTTATAGCAACAACCCATTATCCTGAAGTGAAGGAATATGCAGAAAAGACAGAGGGCATACAAAATGCCAGAATGGCGTTTGATAAGGAAAGCTTGAAGCCCCTGTACCGCCTGGAGATAGGGGAAGCCGGGGAAAGCTGTGCATTCTACATTGCAAAGCGCCTGGGAATGCCAGCCAATATGCTGAAGAGAGCTTACGAGGCAACGTACAAAGGAAATTCCATTTGTCAGGATAACCGTGAAGACGAATCAAGCCGGCAGAAAAGAGATTTAGATGAGCGGTTATTTGGGAATGATGGAGATGAGATGCAGGAAAAATCACAGGATATGACCCGGGGGAAAAAACAGGGAATACCCGGGGATATACATCAGAAAATAAACGAGGAAAAGAACGGGTGTAAAGGTTCTGGGCAGATTATAAGGGCAGCCGTAAAAAAATCAGCTTCAACAGATATGGAAAATAGCCAGATGCAGAAACGTTCGGAACGTTTTCGCATGGGAGACAGTGTAATGGTATATCCTCAGAAAAAGATTGGTATCGTATATCAGCCGGCAGATGAAATGGGTAATGTAGGGGTGCAGATTCAGAAAGAAAAAATGCTGGTCAATCATAAACGATTGCAGATCAAGACGAAAGCAGAAGATATGTATCCGGAAGATTACGATTTTTCAATAATATTTGATACCGTAGAGAATCGTAAAGCGAGGCATTTAATGGAAAGAAAATACGTAAAAGGTTTAGAAATCCCCATAGGAAGTCCAAAATAATATTCAAACAAAAATGGCTCTGACAAAAATGTCAGAGCCATGATATTAACATCCGAAACAACTACGGATAAAGGCTAATAAGTCTTCGCAATTTGTAAAACACATGATTATTATCCTCCTTTGCCTTTATTTGTATTAGCTAAGTACAAAAGAATTGTAACACTTTTGTAATAATATCGCAATAGTTTGTAGCTGGTTACAGAGGAAATAATTGCAAATGATAAGAAGTTATTCCAATTACAGGAAAAGAACTAATGATGTACCAGATGCATATCCCGTATTTCACATGGAAAGTTTGATTGTATTCTATTATCAGAAATGTTATAATAACTGTAACAATTAATAAGGAGTCAGGTATGGAATTTGGCTAATGAAAGGGAGGGATCTATATGTTTGGGAAGAAAGATTCAGATAATAAGCAGGACAGTGATCTCGTTTTACTTCGTACTGCAAGTAATAACTATGAATTAGGTCTTATTGAAGGATTATTGGAAGATCATCATATTCCATATCTTGTTCAAGACAGAGGGGTAGGCGGGTATCTCAGAATTTATGCCGGTTCCTCTATTTATGGAACGGACATTATGGTGGGAAAAACGTACTTTGATCAGGCAAAAGCAATTATGGATGAAGTAGACTGGGATGAAACCAGTCAGGTGTCTGAGGAAGAGCTTGAAAAGGCAGCACAGGAAGCTGCAGAGGACGAAACAGAATAACGGCTTTGTCAGCATGGGAATAAGAAAAGAAGAGGCGGGTGTAAAACCTTCCTCTTCTTATTTGTTACCGGAGCTTCAGACGCTCCGCTATGCCCAGGGGATGTCCATACAGAAATGGTTCCGAAAATTTCCGGTTAAAGTATTGAATGAGCGGCCCCATAAAAAATGCGGTCACCAGTGTGCCAATACCGATGGGAGCGCCTAATGCAAAGCCGATTAGAACACAGATCAGATCGGTTGTGATCCGGCAAATTTTAAAGGGGAACCTGGTCTTTTCACAAAGTGTCAGAGCAATAGAATCATATGTAGAAACCCCCATATCAGCCGTAAAATAGAGGGAGGAAGCAAAGCACATGATCAGGATACCACCCGTCAGAAATATCATGCGTCCGGGAATTCCCGGGTTCTGAAATAAATGCTCCAGCTGACTTGTGAAAAAGTCAACTACAATGCCCATTCCAAACATGGTGAAGATGGTTGCAAACCCGAACAGATGACGGTTCAGCAACCAGATTATAGTAAAAAGCACGACACTGACAATAGGAAATACCATACCGTAGGTGGAATGAAATAAGTTTGCCAAACCGTTGCAGAATACGGTAAAGGGATCTGTCCCCCATACAGCCATTTTAAATAATCCAATGCTGAAGCCTACCAGTATGACTCCGGCGATGGTCATGCCTATTCTTTTCTTTTTGTTATCCATTATTTTTCAATCTCCTTTTGGATGTTCATGATTTATGCCATAGTATATTATAGTGAAGATTGGGAGATTTGCAATGAAAAAAAGTGGTGATAACCTGTTGAAATGTTAGATGGTGTCATGCTATAGGGATAGATCTGCCCCAGTTTCAAAATGGTATCTGATTATTCCCAAATCGATTTTACTATACTTGCTTTCTTTTACTTCAAACTGAACTTTTTCTTGGTTTAACACTATTAAAAAGTCCTGTTTATTCTGAGCTGTTGGGGCAAGTGCTGCAGCTTTCATGCCATTGCGGAACCAATCCGGCATATCATTTTCTGCTCTGCATAACTGTGCTATCGTTTTTGATTTATGTGGAACACCTTGCGTTGCTCCGTATCCAATTGCCATTACACATACCAGCTTTTCATTCTTTCCAATGATTGCCTTACATTTTTGGTTCTTATAGGTAGATGCTGCCCAGCAGGTATTTAGCCCCAGTTGCTGCGCCTTTAGCGCAATGCGCTGTCCATAATACCCAGCCTTTTCTTCTAAATTTTCATTGGATTCGCCCACAAGTGCGATATAATTTGAAACTCCGCGAAAGCCAACACAATTTGCTATTAAACCTTTAAATACATTCCTATCATTACAAATCAACTGGATGGATAAGTTCCCTTCTTGGTTACACCTATTGATTTCCTCCTGTAATTCCTTAATAACACTTTCTTCTATTTTTTTATCTTTGTAACTTCTTACTGCGTGACGTGCCTGCAAAAATAGTCATCTCATTTTTCCTTTCTCGTTGAATTTATTTTAATTAAAGCAAATTAATTTTTGAAAGCAGGAGTTTCTCGGTAAGCGATTCCCAATCGCTTTCGCAATGAAAGCCCTTCATATTCGCCATAGCTGCCAATCCATGAACGGTTGCCCACATGATGATGAGATTATCACGATAATTTTCTTTGTCTATGTTATTGCATTCCATACTCTTTAAAGCAACTTCCTTAAAAATATGGAAAGGTTCAAAATCACCATCAAAAGAATGATCCGTTAAGTCAATTCGATAATCTTCATTGTCATAGATGAAAGAAAAGTAATGTGGGTTTTTAGCAAAAAAGTTTACATAGGCTTTGCCCATGCTGATTGATGCATACATCAATTCATGCTCATGGATGCTTTCTGTTAGTGCATCACAAAATTTCTTTGTAACATATTTCTTCATCTCAACCAGCAAATCTTCGGCGGCAGCGTAGTGGTTATAGCAAGCAGTGGGGGAAACGCCTAACCTTTTTGCCAATTTTCTTAACGAAAAACTTTCACGCCCATGTTCATGTATAAGTGACAGCCCGCCCTCTATTAATTCAATCTGTAGATTGCCATGATGGTATGGTTTTTCTTTCATGGTTATTTCTCCTTTACGTAAAGTTACCAATTCCAATATAAATGTTTGTAAGTGCTAATATGTGGATAATATTATGTATGTTTTTATAGGTGTTAATATTTCGACATATATTTACGAGTGTTAATATGTGGAAATTACTCTATATGTTTACAAGTGTTAATATGTGGATAATACTATATATGTTAACAGATGTCAATATTGAAATTTGAATTTTTTTAATTCAAATTTTCTGATAGATGAACGGACTTGAAACATGCCTTTCTTCAGACAGCAATTTCTATAACGCCCCTTTATACATTATTTAATTGCAATGAGTAAGAATCCGTTATAGAATAAGCTATAACCGAAAACGATACCCAAAAATATACTTGCGGACCGTTCGATAAAGGAGGAGATTAAAGTGAAAATGTCTGTTATTTATTACAGTAAGACGGGCAGGACGAAGGAAATGGCGGAGATGATTGCAAAGGGCATGAAAAAAGTATCCCAGGTAGAAACAGGGGTTTTTGATATTGATCATGTAGACATGAAATTTGTCCGGGAGAGCAGGGCAGTTGTCGTGGGAACGCCGACTTATCATGCAAATCCGTGCTGGCAGATTAAGAAGTGGCTGGATGAGACAAGCAATACCTATCTGAAAGGGAAGATCGGGGCAGCATTTGCGACTGCTGATTATCCCCAGGGAGGGGCGGATATTGCTATCTCTACGATATTGATGCACCTTATGGTAGACGGTATGCTGTTGTATTCCGGCGGTTCCTCGCAGGGACAGCCATTTATCCATTTAGGGGCAGTGGCATTAAAAGACAATTTTGAAGAAAACAAGGCAGTATTTGAAGTGTTTGGAACCAGAATAGCAGAGAAAACAAGGGAATTGTTTGAATAAAAGATATTAATTTACATAACCGGAGGATTATATGGGTCAGAAAGATGGGGAAGTAAGGACAGATACAACATGGCTGGACTTTGCAGTAGAATTACAATTCATCGCTCAGGCAGGCCTGACGTATTCAAAGGATCACTTTGATTTGGAACGGTTTGAAAGGATCAGGGAAATTGCAGCCGAAATGTTGTGCCTAAAAAGTGGCTTTTCCATGGAAAAAGTGAGAGATTTATTCTGTAATGAAACGGGATTTCAGACGCCGAAGCTGGATACCAGAGCTGCCATATTTAAGGAAGGGAAGATACTTCTGGTAAAGGAGAAAAATGGCACCTGGTCACTGCCCGGAGGATGGGTGGATGTAAACCAGTCTGTGAAATCCAATACCATAAAAGAGGTAAAAGAAGAGGCGGGTCTGGATGTTCAGGTAGTGAAACTCATTGCAGTCCAGGACAGAAACCTGCATAACCAGCCGGTGTATGCATATGGAATCTGCAAGTTCTTTATGCTGTGCGAGGCTGTGGGCGGTGCTTTCCGGGAAAATATAGAAACGGTCGAGAGCGGATACTTTGGACTGGATGAGCTGCCAGAGCTTGCAGAAGAGAAAAATAACAGAGAACAGGTGGAAATGTGTTTTCGGGCGCTTGCAGATGAGGCGTGGGAAGTGCCGGTAGATTAAAAGCCGGTACTATTTTTTTGATTTTTGTGAAAACAACAACTTGTAGGTATGAGCATACAAGTTATATAATAAATGCAAGGAGGTGCCTATGACAGGTGAGAATGGAAAAACAAAATATTTTTCGTTAATGGAACAGCTGAAGAATGATATTTTATCCGGAAGGATTAAACCCGGAGAGAAGCTGATGTCAGAAAATGAACTGTCAGAAACCTTTCAAGTCAGCAGGCATACGGTGCGTAAGGCGCTCTCCATTTTAACGAATGAGGGGTATGTGACAGCGCAGCATGGTCGTGGAACTTTTTGCTCGGAACGTATGGGACATCAGAAGAAGTCCAGGAATATTGCGGTGATTACCACCTATATTTCGGATTATATATTTCCAAGGTTGATCCAGGGTATAGACAAGGTGCTGACGGCAAACGGCTACAGCATTATGTTGAAGAATACGGGAAACAGCCGGGGAAATGAGGCAAAAGTACTGGAAGATATCCTGACAAAGGATATTGACGGATTAATTATTGAACCCAGTAAAAGCCAGATTCTGTGCAGGCACATGAACTTGTATGGAATGCTGGATGAGTATGAGATCCCATATGTGTTTATCCAGGGGCTGTATCCCCAGATGGAAGAAAGACCCCATATCCTGATGGATGACTGCTTGGGAGGGTATTTATTGACAAAGTATCTGCTGGATACGGGACATGTACATATCGCTGGGGTATTTAAGGCAGATGACAGCCAGGGTAAAGAACGGCATAAGGGGTATGTTAAGGCTCTCAATGAGGCGGGGATACCCTATGACCCGGATATGGTAATCTGGTTTCATACCGAAGACCGGAAAAGTAAGCCGATACTGATGGTGGAGCGTATGATTTCGCAGAAGATTCCCCTGGATGCGGTAGTTTCCTATAATGATCAGATTGCACTGGAAGTTATTAAAACCCTGCAAAAAAGGAACGTACAAGTTCCAGAGGATGTATCTGTTACGGGATATGATAATTCGATTATATCGGAGAATGGTCTGGTACCGCTTACAACCATCGCACATCCACAGGAAAAATTGGGTGAGATGGCAGCCGAACTGCTGTTAGAGCAGATTCGCAAAGTTCCCCCTGAGGAAAGCCGGGTGGAGCGGCTGATTAAACCGGAATTAATTATCAGAGAGTCAACAAAACAAAAAAATATATATTAAACTTAAGGAGGATTATTAAAATGAAAGCAGCAAAAAATTACAAGTTTTGGTTTGCTACAGGATCACAAGATCTGTATGGCGATGAATGTCTGAGAAAGGTAGCAGAGCATTCTAAAATTATCGTGGAAAAATTAAATGCATCTGGTCAGCTTCCCTTTGAAGTAGTGTGGAAACCAACGCTGATTACAAATGAGTTAATCCGTAAAACGTTCAACGAAGCGAATGCGGATGAAGAGTGTGCAGGTGTAATTACCTGGATGCATACTTTTTCACCTGCAAAATCCTGGATCTTAGGATTGCAGGAATACAGGAAACCGCTGCTTCATTTACATACACAGTTTAATCAGGAAATCCCTTATGATACAATTGATATGGACTTTATGAATGAAAATCAGTCTGCACATGGAGACCGGGAATACGGCCACATCGTAACACGCATGGGAATTGAACGAAAAGTAGTGGTAGGATATTGGGATGACGAAGCGGTACAAAAAAGAATTGCACAGTGGATGAGAACGGCTGTTGGTATCATGGAAAGCAGCCATATCCGCGTATGCCGTGTAGCCGACAACATGAGAAATGTAGCAGTAACCGAAGGCGATAAAGTAGAAGCACAGATCAAGTTTGGCTGGGAAATTGATGCTTATCCGGTCAATGAAATCGCAGAATATGTCCAGAATGTAAGTGCTGGTGACATTGACGTATTAGTAGAA
>JAGZJZ010000114.1 GCA_018365455.1 Clostridiales bacterium | reverse complement strand
GCGGGCATTGAGCTGCGAAATTCTTCAGGAATTCGGAGCGAATGCCCGCTTGCCGCCAAAAAGCGCTTCGGGAAGGTTATAAAATGCCAGTTCTGCGTTGAGCAATCCAAACCCCTCTCCTGGTCCGCCCCCTTCTCTTTCCGTACACTACCTGTCTTATACAAAGCGTCTTACTCAGCAAAACCCCAATATAATGCATTTAATAGAACACATATTAAGCATTCGCTGTAGTACCAGAGTACCTTTACGAATCTTTCTTTAAGCTGGACACATACTGTTTTGCAGATACCCCAGCATATTCTTTAAATACTTTGGAAAAATATTTCTGATCCGGATAGCCGGTCTGACAGGCAATTTCATAGATTTTCATGTCCGTTTCCTCCAGCAGCTGTTTCGCTTTCAGCATCCTGACTTCTTTCAGATAATTAGAAAATGTTTTTCCGGTCTCTTTGGCAAACAATGTGCTCAGATACTCCGGCGCCATTTTATACTTGCCGGCAAACAAATCCATCCCCAGATGCTTACCATATTCATTATGTATCGTTTCCACCATGGCGCGAATGCAGGCGGAGTACTGCTTCTCCTCTTCCACCTCTTCCTCCCTCCCCCTGTTTTCAATATTCGCCAGCGTTTCCCGCAGATTATTTACTGTTATGGGCTTCAGAAGATAGTCCCGGATTCCCAGCCTTACCCCTTCCTGTGCATACCCAAATTCAGCATATCCGCTCAGTATGATAAAGACCGGATTCAGCCCCATGTTCTTCAACTGCCGGATCATACTCAGTCCATCTATTTTTGGCATCTGAATATCTGTGATCACCACATCCGGCTCAAAGTCTCTCACTGCCTTCATTCCTTCATAACCATTGTCTGCTTCTGCAACCACGCGATAATCCGGACTTATCTTCTCAATGCATTTCACCAGACTATGCCGCACCCGCAGTTCATCTTCTACTACTACTATACGCATTTTTTCCCCCTTATGGAATCATCAAAACTACTTTCGTTCCCTGCCCCGGTTCACTGCCGATCCGGATCTGTGCCTCTCCTTTATAATACAGATTTGTGCGGTTTACGATATTGCTGATCCCAATACTTTCACTGTTGAGAGGTGTTTTATTGGAAATATCATGGTGAATCCGATCCAGGATATCCGGTTCAATCCCGCATCCGTTATCTTCAATGGATATCCTTAATTTCCCATCTGCCAAAACCTCTGTCTTCACATCAATGATTCCTCCCTGCTTTTTATCCTGAAAGCCATGAATAATGATGTTCTCAATAATAGGCTGCAGCAGCATTTTATATATGGGAAAATTCAGAGACTCTTCCTGGATGTCATATTGGCACACAAAGGAATCGTCAAATCTTTTTTGCTGTAAAAACGTGTATTTTTTCATCCATTCCAGCTCCACCTCCAGAGGTACCTGCATATCAATGTTCGTTACACTGTACCGCAGCAGACTCCCCAGGGAGCTCAGCATCTGGCTGATCTCCTCCTGATCATTTTCAATGGCAATCCAGTTGATGGAATCCAGTGTATTATATAGAAAATGAGGGTTAATTTGTGCTTCCAAAGCTTTGAGTTCTGCCTTTCTCTGCCGGTCGGATATTTCCATAATCTCATAATTCTTATCCTTTAATTCCTGTATCAGCTTCTCATTTTTCCCCCGCATTTTATCAAACTGGTAAATAATTGATACCAGTTCGTCCTTTTCCTCCAGACGTGGCAGGACTTTCGCCTCACCGGGCTGGTAATTTTCAATATACCGTGCCGTTTTTATAATGGAACCGGATAGACGGTTGGTAATCGTAACTGTCAGAAGTGTAAATGACCCCATGATCACCGCTACAATCAAAAAACTGATCTGTCCGAAAAATGTTACATCCTGGAACAGCAGCGTTTTGTCAATTACCTGTACCAGCAGCCATCCTGTCCCTTCAATTTCATTATAAAACATTCTGTAGTTGCTGCCATTTGCGGAGGAATCCGTTGCATCTGCAAAATCATTTCCGATCATATCCCGGTTTTCAGCAGCAATGATTTTATTCCTGCCATCAATTACATAGGTGGTGATTCCCAGTTCCTCTGTATATTTCTTCATCTGATTGTTGCTGATCTTCGTATAATGAAACATATCCTCGTCCACACTTACAACAATAATTCCGAACTTTTCTTTCGTAACTGCATCTTTCAAAGGAAGTGCCAGGAAAAAAGAATATTTTTTTTCTTCCTGCTTCTCCGTAAGGCAGAGCGTGGGAAGGTAAACAACCTGATCCTGATCCCATACATTCAGGTAAAAATAATCACGGTAAATCCGGTTGTCCCAGATTGTTTCCAGACGCTCCAGCCGCTTATCATATAATATGTATCCTCCACTGCTGCTTAAATAAGTAATGCTGTTCACATTGTCATAGGTGGTGGTAAAGCCCTGTATCTCTTCCAGGATCTTCGATTTATAGATGAACTCTCCATCCTTACCCGCCTGATTCATCTTGCGGACCAGCTTTAAAAGTTCCCGGTCTGTTACAATATTATAAAGAATATTCCGGTTGGACTCCAGGCGTTCTTCAATTACCTGCAGATCCCTTTGTGCATTGTTGTCCACAATTGCTTCAATCTTGGAATTAATGCTGCGGCTGTACACCAGGTAACTGCCAATTCCTATGAGAATGCATGGGATAATTCCCAGCAATATATAACCCAGGACAATCTTATTCTTTAGCTGCATTACTTTTTTATCTTTCTTCTCTGTCATTTTCATCTTTCCCTCTTCTTGACTTTTCTCCCAAAAAAGATTACATTAAAAATCAGGAGGAACGCCTTATGCCTAACCATGAATATGAATATATCAAACACAGCAAAACAAGTTATTGTAAAATATTTTTGGCGGAAATTTACCAAAGCACCCCCCAGCACTGGCACAGCGATATTGAACTGCTGCTGGTATTAGAGGGTACGCTTGCTATTAATTCTCTGCCGGATACACCAATTGCCAGAGCGCAGGACATAATCCTTTTCAACAGCTATGAGACGCACCGGCTCACATGTACATCGGGAAAAGGGCTTGTACTGGCAGTCCAATTTTCCTCCTCCTTCTGCCGCAGTTATTACCCGTCTTTGGAATATACTTATTTCACCCAAAACCTGCTGTGCTCCGGCAAATATTCAGCCTTACAAAATCTGATGGTGGAGATGGCTTCCTCTTTTTTCCGGGAACCCCAATACTTTTCCCTCCATTGTATCGGGCTTTTGAATTTACTGGCTGAACAACTGCTTATACATCTCCCCTACAGTCTGCTGGACCAGCAGGAACGAAGCAGCCGTGAAAAAAATATATTCAAAATGCAGAAAATCCTGAACCACATCGAAAAACACTATACCGAAAAGCTGCTGCTCTCCGATATATCAAAGCTGGAGAACCTGTCCCTGCACTATCTGTCACACCTGTTCAAGAAAACCCTGGGCATTTCTTTTCAGAGCTATATGAAGCAGCTTCGTTTTGAAAAGGCCCTTAACCTCCTTACCGAGACTGACAGCAGCATCCTGGATATCTGCATTGCCAGCGGTTTCTCAGACATCAAATATTTAAACCAGCTGTTTGACGAATATTTTGGCTGTACCCCCGGGCAGTACCGCCGGCGCCTGAGAGAAAAGCAAAACACTCCGGCACCAATTCCTTACATAAGGGAGTGCTTCCTCACCGATAAGGTTATGAGTGAAAACTTTTCCATATTGTGCAGCTATTATCCTGATCTGGAGCCGGAAATGTTGGAGCATAACGGAACGATACAGCATGACAGACAGGTGCCGTTATGAAAGTAAACCACTTTCTACTTCATAACCGCACCTGTCCCTGTCTGTTATCTTACCTTAATTCTATATTCCTTACAACCCGTTTCCGGAATCAGATATGTCAGATTTCCGGATTCTGTAAGACTTCCTTTTTCTCCTGCCATACTGCATGAATATGGCAGACACATCATCCAGTCTGTATCATGGGTGGATATCACCGTTATGGTTTCCCCGTTTTTCTCTGCCGATATCTCTAGTTTTGTATCAAGCTCTTTATTATACACGACGGCTTTTGCTCTTTTCCCCTCTTCCGGCTCAATCAGATGGAACGTCACATTACTGCAGTAATCATATTCTGCACAGTCATCTCTGTCACCCACTGCCAGCAGCGTATTGGGCTTCACTAGGAGCGGCAGTGAAAAATAATCAAACTTCTGTGTATACCATCTGCCGCCAGAGAGCTTTTCTTTTGTGATCCAATTGATCCATTTTCCTTCCGGCACGTAGAAAGCCGCCACTCCGTCTTCACGGAAAACAGGAGCTGCCAGTAGACTGTCCCCCAGCATATACTGCCTGTCCAGATATGCACAATTGGGATCGTCCGGGAATTCCAGCATCATGGCACGCATCATTGGCACGCCTTCTTCATGAACCTGCACTGCCTGGGAAAACAGATAGGGCATCAGGGAACACTTTAATCTGGTAAAAAATCCCAGTACGTCACATGCTTCTTCATCAAACATCCATGGCACACGGTAGGAATCGTGTCCGTGAAGCCTGCTGTGTGTTGATAAAAGCCCAAAGGCCGACCATCTCTTATACAGGTCCGGCGTGGCGGTGCTGTCAAAACCGCTGATGTCATGAGCCCAAAATCCAAATCCTGACTGGCAGAAGGAAAGCCCGCCTCTTAAACTCTCCGCCATGGATTCATAAGTCGCAAGGTTATCTCCGCCCCAGTTCACCGGGAACTGCTGGGTGCCCACCGTTGCTGAACGTGCAAATATACAGGCATCCCGCTCACCTTTTTTACGCTTCAGCATTTCATAAACTGTCTTATTATAAAGATAAGTATAGTAGTTATGCATTTTATCGGGATCCGATCCGTCAAACCACTGCACCTCTGTAGGAATTCTTTCCGCAAAATCCGTTTTCAGGCAGTCAACCCCGGTATCCAGAAGTTCCTCTAATTTCCCTGCATACCAGCGGCAGGCGTCAGGATTTGTAAAATCTACAATGGTTTGACCAGGCATCCACAGATCACTCTGCCAGATACTTCCGTCTTTGCGTATCAGCAAATACCCCTTCTCTTTTCCTTCCCGGTATAACTGGGAACGCTGTCCTATGTAAGGATTAATCCACACACAGATTTTAACCCCATTTTCTTTAATTTTTGATAGCATGCCCTTCACATCATCAAATCTGCTGTCCCATTTGAAATTGCAGAGTTCAAATGGCTTCATCCAGCCTGCGTCATAATGAAATACTCCCAGGGGAATATTCCTTTTCTTCATCTCCTCTACAAAACCATGTACAACTTCAGGGGCATAACTGGGGGTCCAGCTGGTAGAGAGCCAGAGTCCAAAGGACCATGCCGGAGGAACGGGACTTCTGCCTGTCAGCGCAGTATAATTGCCGACAACCCCCTTGGGTGTACCGCCTCCGATCACCATATATTCCAGCGTCTCACCTTCCACACTGAACTGTACTTTTCTCACATTTTCTGTTCCTACCTCAAATGAGATATGTTCCGGATGATTGACCAGCACTCCGTAACCATAATTAGAGAGATAGAACGGAATATTTTTATAGCTCTGATCACCAAATGTGCCGCCGTCTTTATTCCATATCTCAATGGTTTGTCCGTTTTTCACCAGTGATGTAAATCTTTCCCCCAGTCCATAGATATTTTCTCCTACTCCCAGGGAAAGCTGTTCTCTCATATAAGTTTCCTTCATATAGTGGGGACGGGGCGGGCAATGGTTAAAGTCACACCACTGGTCTGCTTCATAATCCAGATCTGTCACATATGCCAGGCTTCTGTCCTTGCTGGATACGATTTTTTTGCCCTCATAATAAAAGCTGAAAGAAAATTCACCCTTTTTTTGAATGATGACCGCAGTTTTGCCGCTGGTCATAGAAACGGTTTCCTCGGTATCATCAAATTCCAGCTCTGTCTCCTCCTGGAACAGCTTAAATTCAGGTCCTTTTTCAATCTTGCCGTCATAGTGCTTCACCCGAATTTTAATAACATCCCTTCTGGGAGAAGTAAACCATACTGTCAGCGCCGGTCCGTATGTAGTATCATTTAAATCCCGGATTTCAGTGCAGGGGACAAATACCTCTATCCCCTTATCTGAAATCTTATACTCCCATAAGGAGTGTACTTTATGCTGCCTGATTCCCTTTGCCTCTTCCCATATTCCATCTGTAAACCTCATGTGTTTTCCTCCTATACCATCATTTATCTGTTGTAAAAATTATAAACAACTTTGATGGATGTTACATGGGCTTATTTGTCATTTTTCTTATGCAAATTGGCTTTTTTTAAAACAGGCAGCCAGCCAAATTAATGATACAGCTTTTATAACATGCATTGTCAGAATTTCCCGGAAGCACCGCCTCCGCCGGATGACCCGCCGCCTCCAAAAGAGCCGCCCCCGCCAAAGGAGCCACCTCCTCCAAAAGAACCGCCGCCGAAGTGTCCGCCGCCAAACGGACCACCGAAAAATCCGCCGCCACGACCGCCTCTGCCCCCGCCGCGCAAAAAAATTACGAGAAAAAATAATACCAGTCCAATACTGATCCAGGAGCCGCCACCTGAGGATTCCCCATAGTCTTCGTCTGCAAATCCTTCCTGTATGTCCGCATCGTCCAGATCCCCGGGTTCAGCCAGATTGTACTCAGCGTATACTTCCTTCAGAACTCCCGTATACATGGTCTTAATTCCCAGATCCCAATTGTCTTCTTTCAGAGCAGGAGTCCCCAGATTGCGGATAATTCTCCCAGCCTTGGCATCATTAATCGCTCCCTCCAGTCCGTATCCTACTTCTATCCTGACTTCTCTTTCCTGTAAAGCCAGAAGAATCAGGACACCGGAATTCTGGGATTTATCTCCGATTCCATATTCCCGGAACATCTCATTGGCATAGTCCTCGATGGAATTTCCACCCAGGGTTTGTATCGTAGCCACTGCCACCTGGGCTTTTGACTTGTCGTTCAGCAATTTACTCTGTGCAATGATATATTGTTTCGTGTCATTACTCAAAAGTCCTGCAAAATCATTAACATAGAACTCTCTTGTTGGAGCCTGAATATCGGCAGCTGCTTTTACCGGCAAATATGCCAGCATCAGCGTTAATGCAGCCATCATGCAATATGCAAAAATATTTTTAATTTTTTTCATATGACACCTGCCATCATACATCCTATTGTCCTTCAAAATTGACTTCCGGTACCTGCTGTGCCCCCTCTGCTGCCTGGAAATACTCTGCCTTTTCAAATCCCAGCAAATTAGCAAAAATGTTAGACGGGAATCTCCTTATTTTCTGGTTATATACTTTAACGGAGTCATTATAATCTTTTCTGGCAACCGCAATTCGGTTTTCCGTACCTGCAAGCTCATCCGAAAGGGAAATAAACTGTTGATTTGCCTTTAAGTCCGGATAATTTTCCACGACCATCAGCAATCTGCTCAAAGCTCCTGACAGCTGGTTGTCAGCATCTGCCTTTTCTTCCATGCTTGTGGCACCCGCCAGTTTTGCTCTGGCGCTGCTAACGTTTTCGATAACCTCTTTTTCGTGTTCTGCATAACCTTTTACGGTATTTACCAGGTTGGGAATGAGATCGACTCTACGTTGAAGCATTGTATCAATATTAGCTCTCTGATTCTCCACATTTTCATTGATTCCCACCAGGGAGTTGTACTGGCTGATGCCAACGACCACCAGGATTACAACGATTGCAATGATTACCCATACAGCGATTTTACTTCCAGATCTTTTCATGATTTCACCCTCTTCGCATTGCCGGAAAAACCGCAATGCATCCATTTCTAATGATTTCTGTCCACTAGTTTCTTATTGGAAATATATTATATTTATTATTATTGTATGATCGGATTTTGGATTTACGATCCTTGAAAAACCATTCTGTTTTTATTATAGTAATTTTTTATCTTTCTATTCATAATAATCA
The DNA here is from genome assembly GCA_018365455.1 of Clostridiales bacterium. Taxonomy (GTDB): domain Bacteria; phylum Bacillota; class Clostridia; order Lachnospirales; family Lachnospiraceae; genus Robinsoniella. The sequence goes on along the minus strand of JAGZJZ010000114.1, from coordinate 456 downwards.
AAAAACCCGCCGGGAACGACGGTTTTTTTAACTTTTGCAAAGGATGGTCTTTCTTTCTGCCTCTTTACATATATTGTAGAAAATAATTCCGGGAGAAATTCATGGATTGTAATCAAAATGTTGCCTCTGAAGAATTTGCTGATTTTATCATATCAAACAGCAATTACAGTCTGAATGATACTCTTCAGAAAAATCCTACCTCTTGCGGGGATTATGTTGACAGCCAATTTTCAATTATATATGTTCCCATGCAGGAAGCCGCTCCAATTACGACTGAGAAATATGAATACTATTCAATTCCCAATCTTTATACAACCCTGGATACATCCAGCATGGAAGCATCCGGTATATTGAATACCATTGAACAACCTCAATTGAACTTGCGGGGACAGGGAACGATCATTGGTTTTATTGATACCGGAATAGACTATCAAAATCCGCTGTTCCGGCTTTCGG
>JAGZJZ010000113.1 GCA_018365455.1 Clostridiales bacterium | reverse complement strand
TTTAATATTAAAAACCCTAGTGTTTATCAAGGGTTTGGCGGATTGGTCAGCAAATCAGACTGCTGTCAAAATTGAATGTTTGCTGTCAAAAAAGTTTAGCGACTTTTGTAATAAAAATGACGATAGTTTTTTATAAAACTGCCGCCATTTTTTTTCGTTTCTTTTCTGATTCTGTTGAAATAATATAACATTGCTCTGTAGTTGTGATATCGGAATGCCCGAGAATGTCTGCGATATCTCTGGTGCTCATTCCTGCTTCATGTAAGACTGTGGCTACTGTCTTCCTTAGAAGATGTGGATGAACTCTGTCAGGTTCAACTCCGGCTCTTTCACAGAACTTCTTTAAATCCCTGGCTAGTTTCGTTGTCCTTGCCACATACGCATGACCATCATAACAAAGAAGTTGGGTTGGCTTATACCATCCGTTTCTTTGATGCAGTTCTTTTAAATATTTTAGAACAGATATGGCTCTTTCGGTCAGAGGTACTTCCCGGTTGGAATGTGCAGTCTTTGTTGTACCAATATCATAAACTTGTCTGAGTCTTTTTCCTTGTTTGTCACGCTTATAATACTTGCAGACTGTCTTTGAAATATCCAATATCTCATTTTCAAAGTCTACGTCATTCCAGGTAAGTGCTGTCAATTCTCCGATTCGCAGCCCGGTACAGGTTACGAGTATCCACAGCAGTGGTGATACTTTCTTTTCCAGTAATGCGGTTTTTTCCATGTTTTTGCGTTCGGAATCGGAGAGGGCAATCTCTTTTTTCTTTGGGCTTTGGATCACTGCCTGTTCTTCCACCTTTCTTTTGACAGTTTCCCATACAATCTCTTTCGGAACGGTTTCATGGGCAAGGACACATTCATCATAATAGGTCTGATAGGCTTCTTTGATGATCTGCATAATCTTAGCAAATTCTTTTCTGCTGATATACTTCTTTTTGGATTGCTGAATACATGTTACATGAAATTCGATAATTACGTTTTCTTCCAGATACCGGATATCCTGTTTACAGAACTTTTCCGCATAGTATTTGTTGTATGTATTTTCTATCCGGTCTAATGTTTGCGGGCGGATATTGGTATGCATTTTCGTAACGAACCACTTTTTATAGTAAGTTTCAAACGAATATTTCACTTCATCCGAATTTGACTTTTTATCATCTGTTTCACGCTGTTCTGCCTTTTTCACCGCTTCCTCCGAGGTTTTGCCGTAAACTGCCTTTCTTCCGGTTTCAAGCTGGGCATAGCACATGAATCTGCCATCTTTTCTGGCTATTACATTTCTTTCTGGCGACACTTTTTTATTTTCAAGGTTCTGGTTCATATAGTTGTTGTTATCAGAAGATATTAAGTTTTCAGGTTCTATTATACCTTTTTCAATGCCAATCTGCAACCAGTCTTTCTGTGTCATGGCTATGCCCCTCCTTTCCTTTCGATTTGTGTTGCTGTCAGATAATCATATCACGGGTGGATGTAGTCTGTTGTTCAATGGTTTTCTGGTGCTTTTCAGAAAGTTTTGCACTCTCAATCATATTTTCGATGATTTTTGTTCCATTTCGTTTATCGATTTCCATCATCGTTTTTAGCGTCGGTGAAACTTGATGATGCAGCCATTTATAAGCATCATCGATGGTCTTTTCTTTGGGGCTGGTGGTAAGCCGCAGCTTTTCCCGGTGTTCACCTATGAAATAGAGCCATTTCGCATTTTTTTTCCATTCATATCTGTCTTTGGCAGGATCAGTGTCTACGAAATATACATAACGGTTAATGATGGAAAATGCCGTCCGTTCCGCATCCCGGTAAGCCAGCAGGGCATACATTGCCTGAAAAGCCCGTTCATTTTTCAGGCGGATTTCAAAACGGTTCTTGATATCCGCTTCTTCCAGTGGAATGTCATTTTTGATGTACTGTTCATATGCTTTTTCATAAATACAGAAGTATAATTCGCTTTGTTTTGAGCCTAAATACAATGTTTTCCCCATTTCAACTTTATGCTGGTCTCTTGTGGGAATCAGTGCCCGCTTCCGTAATCTTCAAATTTTTTAAATACTGAAATGCATTCTCCGTTTGTACATTTTTGTATCAGTTCCGGGATATCCAACAGCCCGGCACGGTCGTTGATGGCTAAATCCAGGCGTTTGATTACCGCATTTTCAATGATACATTGATGAAAAAAGTCGTACCAGTCACGTCCCTGTTCTAGCAGATAATTTTCAAACTGGCGGCAGCCTTTTCCCTTTAGTTCTAACAGGACACCCTTTTCTTCATCCGGTGACACCATAATGAATATATCACCCTGGTAATAATGCTCGGAGTAGGAATAGAATCCAAAGTCTTCATGTCCCATAAACTTTAACCCTATTTGCAGCAGATCTTCTACGACATGCCGGATGTCCGTTGTACGAAAGCGTACTCTGACATAATCGATCAGGAGAAAAAGCGGTGCATCCGGTTTTAACTTTTCCAAAGCGGCTATAAGCGCTTCTTTTAGATCTTCACTTACCGGAAGTCTGCCGTTTTCAATACGGCTTAGGTATTCCCGTGATATACCCGCATAGACCGCAAGTGCTTCTTGAGAAATATTATGATCTTGACGTTCTTTACGAAATTCTTCAATAAATTTATCCATTTTTGTTACCCTTGTTCCTTTCGTGGTGGTAGGATGTGATATTTTTAGATTTTGTCACTTTCATTTGCAGATGCATCAAACCCTTTATTTTGGGGATGGGATTTCTGCCTATGAGTATTTGTCTGCTTATTTGTGCCCCTCTGTTAGATACCAGGGGCTTAAAGTGCGGCGTCGCTGCCGCTTATGCCGCATCCGTCCGTTCTTGCGGCTTTCGCTCCGCACGCCGCCAAACGGACGGTTCGGCATGGTATTTTCCGATGCATCCTCTCCCTGCTGATATAAATTTATGATTCAAACTTGAACCAAACATACGTTTGTGGTATGATTTTACTAGTATCATTCATGCCAGTTTATAAATTCCTATCCTTCCGACGTCTTACCAATATTCTACTAAACATACAGATTATAAGGAATTACAGCGTTTTGACATGAATTTGACAAAATTTCAATTACAAAAATCAGGAGGTGAACAAGTTGAGGGAAAGACTGGATTTTTCTTCTATTTCAAAAATTATATTAGACAATATGGACACAGGCGGTCTGAAAAACCAAGAGTATTATGAGGTACTCTTTCGTTATGCATTGGAACAGACAAAATATTTGATTGTCAAGCCGTCCGATACGATTATCAGCCGGACAATCAGCGGTGAACGAAATGTGATCAATGATATGATTACACTTTATAAAGAAGCAGGAAATGTGGAGTATTTAAAACAGGATACGGAAAATGTCCTTGCATATATATCTGATCCGGCGTATGTCAATGAGCAGTTATGTGATCTTCTCTGGAATGACTCCACGGTCTCAGACGATAAGAAAACGGAGTTATCGGAGGACAAAGAATCTTTAGCGGATTTTATGGCCAGCTGTCTTTTGTTTGGATTTTCCAGAAATTTTATTTCCAGAGACTCGAAAAATAATACGGCTTCCAAGAAAAAAAGCTTCCTGATCTCTGATTATCTGAGTGATTATCATTTTCCGTCGGTGAATCGGGTGTTTCTCGGTCGGAAAAAGGAACTGCGGGTAATATATGAATATTTAAATACGGAACATTGTTTATTCTTAGAGGGAATTGGAGGAATCGGAAAATCTGAATTGGCTAAGCAGTATGGGAGACGTTATAAAGATGCATATGAACATGTTCTTTTTTTAAGATACACGGAAAGCCTGAAAAAAACGATCACACAGTTAGCGTTTATCGACGATAAGCCGGGGATGTCAGATGATGACCTGTTTCGCAGGCATTACCGTTTTTTTAAACAACTGCCCTCGGATACGCTGGTTATCCTGGATAATTTTGATACCATACCTGAAAAGGAAGAATTATTTCATGAATTTACAGCTATGCAGTTTCAACTGCTGGTTACCACAAGAAGCCATATAGAAGAAGTCTCAAGCTATCTGGTGAACGAAATAGAGGACAAGGAGGAACTGCTGGAACTCTTTTACACCTATGCACCGAATAGCCGAAACAAGCCATCTGTAGTGGCTGAAATCATGGAAGAGGTATATGGTCATACGCTGACCGTTGAAATGGCGGCAAAAACACTGATGGTTTCCGACATTACGCCGGAGGAATTGTTAGCGGCATTACGGAAAGAGGGTGTAGCCCTGTCAAATCCCGGCAAGGTCAAAGTGACAAAAGATGAAAGAACAAAGAGCCAGCGTTTGTATAGCCATATACAGACACTATTTGCGTTACAGAAGCTGGCTGTCAGCCGTATCCATACACTGCGTCATATGGCATTAGTTCCGGGGAGCGGTATTTCTAAGGGACGCTTCCATACATGGTCGGGAATCCAGGATTACAATAGCATGACGGAGTTGATCGAATATGGGTGGGTACAGCAGGACAACGAGAACAACCGTGTATCCCTGCATCCCTTTTTACATGAGGTTATCCGGGATTTTACAAAGCCGTCACTGAACAATTGCAGCCAGTTTTTAAAGGGAATTTATTACCATTGCTTTTGCTATGGCGAGGATGTTCCGTTTTATCATGAGATATTGAATACGATTGAGAGCATCTTTCAGAATATTGAAATGGATGATATGGAATCGGCATTTCTCTTTTTCGACAAGTCAATTGCCTATTTGGGGAAATACGATCGGTTTGACACGATGGATAAGCTGCTTGCACTTATGAAAAATACGATACCAATGGATAAGAACCATAAAAAGGAAGCGGCAACTTATGAATTATATAAAGCAATCGTTGCCGGAAACAGAAAGCAGATTCAGGCGGGGATTGTCCATTTGAAAAAAGGTCTGGAAATGATTCAGCCCATACATGAAGCATATGCGGAAACAGCCGCTAATCTGTATAGTAATTTGGGCAACTTCTATATAGTTACCGGGGATAGGCAGGGTTTTATGACATGTACGGAAGCGGTTACAAAGCTTAGGGAACGGTATCAGCTTCCTGAAAATCATGACTCTTTTGTACAAAAGGCAAATCAGGCGGTGACTTATATCATGAATGGTGAACGCTGGAAAGCAGATGCCATTGTTTCCGGTCTTGAGAAGCAGGCTCGTCAGATACCGGATTTTGGTGTCACGCTTGGCGGGTTATATGGAAGTCTGGGGGTTGCTGAACTTAGGGAATCACCGGAGAGGGCAAAAGCTTATTTTATCAAGGCGAGGGAAGCATATGGCAGCCATCTGCAGCCGGAAGATAAAGAAATGAAACTAATGGCGGATCTTATTCAGAATGCAGAGATGGCGATACAGCTTAAGACGATAGGAGAAAAAAGTGGTAAGGTTTTGATCCGGCTAAATTAGGATCATCGAAAGGATTTTTTTGCTTAACAAAAGGTGACATAGCCTTTTTCCTTAACGTAGATATTTGAACGAAAGAAATAACCTTGTAAAGAATGCATTCTGCTCTGTAATTTGCGGCAAATTCTTTACAAGGTTTTTTATTGTTTTCCGCAAATATGCGGAGAAGATAGCTCATTTTTTTTTGTAATGAAGTATTTAATTAGTTTTAATGTTTTTGAATGTCATGTGTGAATATTAAGAAACAGTCAAATCTATTTTTAGTCATGTAGTACATTTTTAGTTTCTTCTGTGTTCTTGATGCAATTCTGATGTTTGATAGCATCATTCATAAGCAATAAGCCCGATTGAAAGCCAATCTCCATATATACTTTTTCGTATTCGCTTAGTAAGTCATAAACAGCTTGATATAAAGCGGACTCTTTATCGCTGTCATAGCGATTTAATGTAATTTCACAGTTCATGAAAGCATTCTTTAAGCGGGTGTAATAGTCCTCCTGCTTATTTTCTGTCACCGCTGCACCATAGAGCAGATAGTTAGATATTTCGCTAATGGTGGGGCGGTTTAATATTTCTGTTATAAATGACATTTCTTGTTTACCTCCTATATTTGTAATATTTTGCAAAAACTACTACATGGTAGTTATTATATCAAACAAAATCTATATAATCAATATTAAAATACTACTGTCTGGTATATAAGGAGATTGACAATGCAGAAAATTCTTACAGATTCACAATTAGGTGCAAATATTCGGAGAGTTAGAGAAAGTAAAGGAATGTCTCAAGCGGATGTAGTTCGTGAATTACAATTGAAAGGTCGTTTAATGTCGGTGTCTCATTATGGACATATAGAACAGTGTCGTAAGAATATATTTGCAAGAGATTTGGCATTATTGAAAGTGATATTTGATGTTGATTATGAGGAGTTTTTTACAGGTCTGCTTACTCAGGATTAAATATATATCTGAGGTCGTTGATAATTCTAGATGTGATTTTAAATTAAATAAAAAATTCATAATTTAAAATAGATAGATTATTATAATAAGTTCTAAAATTAATAGACTATATATGCATAATGTGTTAAAATTTAACAAATACATATGATGTGGGGGGTTTAAATGAATGAAGAAAGCAAGATGATTCATATATCACCGATTATAACTAGAAATTTTCCTAAGGAAGTCTTTAAAGACTTTTTAAGACCATATAAGCTATGTTCGCAATTCGTAAATTCTGGAAAAGAAATTCATCATTTTTTACAAGAACAATTAAATGAAAATAATATACCTGTACAAGAACTAGAAGAATTTCTATATAAAGAATTATTGTATGGTAGTCAAAGAGAAATCTATGTCTACAATATATTTTCATTTAATGATAGTTTGCAAAATCCTACTAAATTAGTTGATATGATAAAAGCAAATTATAAATATATTGAACAGCTCAATTTTAATAAAATATTGTATCAACCTGTTGATGATGAAATAGAGGACTTAGTTGCTATTAGAGTAATAATGGCTTTAGATGGGTATAATATCAAAAAAATTAATATGATTTTTAGTGTAAAATGTGAAATATTTGATTCTATAAGTTCTAGACATAGTGAGTACTCATATATAACAGTAGACTTAGATTTTAATTATAAGACATTATACTTAAAATTAAAACCAAAATCAAAGATTGGTAATGAAAATAATGTCCCATCTCAACTATTAGAATTATATAGTGAAAAAGTAAAAAAAATGTTTAATATTCAATACCAAGAATTTTGTGGTTTACATAGACATACATTATGTAACATGAATATTGATTTGTATAAACAAGTTTATCAAAAAATGGTACAAAGTCAGCCGGGTTTGGATAATTATATACAACAAATATCCAAAGATATCATTAACAAACTTAATATAGATGATTATGAAAATAAAGTAGCGGATAATAATGTATTTAACATTGAGGATATAATAAGAAAAACTATGGAGCATGCTCAAATATCAGATATTTTATATGAAAAAAATGTAGGTGATTTAGAGGATGTAAATGGTTACGTCAACTATATTAAGTTTAGTGATGGTACAAATATAAGTGCTAGAATTCGAAGCGAAAATCAAATAACACCTATATTTGCTTCCGAAGCATTTATGGCTTTGCGTTCATCAATTAACAATGCCCAAAAGATTTCTATTCTAAAAATATTTTGGTTAAATAATTTTTTTGGATTACGAGTATCTTATGAAGCAATAGATAATACCTATTTAAAGATTCGATTATATAAGAATCATACGAAAGAAGAATTCGAATATGCCATTAAAAAGTATCGAGAGTGTGAAGAAAGAACGATTACAGAAAACCCTGGAATTTTTAGACTGGAAGCTTAAACATAATAAGCCAGAAATAGATGAAGTGAAGATTGCAAATAAATTAAAAATACCTCTCGAAGATGCATCTGACATTTTTTCGAAATTATATGATGTAAATGCTATATCAATTCAGGCTAATATTAATTGTCCTTATTGTAAACATAATTATATATTAAAAGATATAGATTGTGTAATAGAATGTAATGATTGCGGTGAAGAGTTTTTACCTAAATCGCACAAAAGTTTAATTACATATATATATATAATTAATAAAGAGTATACTTACTTCAAATCAAAGAATCAACTTAAGCCACGATTATCACTCGTAACACGATTTAAACAAGGAGATAATGTAAATATGAACTATGACAAAAAGAAAGTTTTTTTATCCTACTCTCATGTGGATGAAAGTTTTAAAGAAAAATTAGAAAAACAATTATCACCATTGATACGTAATAAAAAAATCGAATCATGGAATGACAGAAACATTGATGCCGGTTCAAGACTGGATGATGAAATTAAGAAAAATTTAGAAGAGGCAGATATCATTATCTTGCTTGTTAGTGATGATTTCATTGCTTCTAATTACTGCTATGAAACAGAAATGACAAATGCAATGGATCGTGAACAGCGGGGGGAATGTAAAATAATGCCCATCATTGTAAGGCCATGTTTATGGGAAGAAACACCTTTAAAAGATTATTTACTTATGCCAAAAGATGGGAAAGCGATAACATTATATTTAAACCAAGACATCGCATATCTTGAAATAGTTACTGCTTTAAAAAAACTTCTTTAGTTCTTAAAATGTATATATTTATAATATTATGAAAAATGATATGTTTATAAAGTTAGTAAGCCTAATAACATATCAAATATTGCTGTCAAATTTGCTGTCAAGAAAACTTAATATCCTCTGAATCTCCTTTCTTTCAGGCGTTTCCGGGGATTTTTATTTATGTATTCGAGTCCCGTCTCGCGCTCTTTT
>JAGZJZ010000112.1 GCA_018365455.1 Clostridiales bacterium | reverse complement strand
ATGTCATCGAAACGCTTGTTATAAGCATTAAGTTCACAATTAACGTTCCCAAAATTAGTTTCAATGTCATCGAAACGCTTGTTATAAGCATTAAGTTCATTATTAACGTTCCCAAAATTAGTTTCAATGTCATCGAAACGATTGTTATAAGCATTAAGTTGTTCGTTACTTTCTTTCACTAGATTAGTTAGCATATCGAGCTTTTCATCAGTGGTCATATTACACACCTCCTTGTAACATGTATATCTGTATATTAACATATAGAAAGTGCAAAGTCTATTCAATTATCAAGGTACTATGTTAACTAAAAAGGGATTATTTGCCGGCATCTAATAGATGGTTAGTTGCCATATCAAGAAAAATATATAGAGACTCATACCATAAAAGAGCAATGATATACTTAAGAAAATAAGAAACAGAAAATGTATACATAAAAATAAAAGTATTGAAACGCCAACTATGTAGAAACATAGGCGAGACCTGAAAACAATAGTATTGATCTACAATAAGCATTATATCACACCTCTGTATGAATTCACAATGTTTTTTACAGTGTGATTCAACTGTGATTCATACAGAGGTGTTTTTATTTATCTGGAAATAGTAAAAAGAGGGTAAAGTCAGGAAGTCCTTTCATTCTCTTTTAAAGGAGAATAACGGATCTTAAAGCGGATATCCTGATTGTAGTCCCCAAAGGAGCTTCCAAATATTGTCATACCACCAACATGCTTGGCATTATCCGGAACGCCAAGCTTGAACCGGATAATATCCCGGTCAGTAAAAGCAAAATCCTCAATTGTCACATCAGAGATTTTCAGATCATTCATAAAGGTACCATTCTTATTAATTACCAGATTCTTTAAAAGTCCATATTGATTCCAGTTGGAGAACCACCAAGAGGGTGTAAAATGTCCGGGGCGGTCCGCATAATCTCCGGGGCTGGTCCAAAGACCCACAAAGGTTTCGTTTATATAAAAGTGAATATCGGAAGGCCAGATGCTGTTGCTGCCCGGAGCTTCCGAACTGATTTCCAGAGAGATATCAATTTCTTCAATCCGCTGTGAGGCAGGCAGCACATTGGGCAGGATATACTCCACATATCCTTTGCCAAGCCAGAGGATATCGGCGTCAAAACGCTGCTGGTGGACGAAAAACCTGGGGTCATCCACATCACCGATCAGAGAGGTTCTGGTAGAGATACCGCAGGTGGGATAAACAGAAAAGTCACAATACTGTCCAACTTTTAACTCAGCCGTAGATTCATTCCGTATTACGGGTTCCTGAGTGAGCGAAAAAAGTATCTGCCCGATATGTGCCTGGCACACCTTCTGGTTGCCGTGTCCGTCTCCTTCACTGGTGATATTCACCAGACCGCAGTCCTCCAGTTTCTTAATATGACTGGTCAGTGCGCCATTGGTAATATTAACCCGTGCGGCAAGTTCGTTCATATTCATAGGACCTTCATCCAGCAGAAGATTGAGAATGGAAATACGGATATCGGAGCCAAGAGCTTTAAAAAGCGGCAGACCGCTGTCGATGTCTTTCAGATAGCGCATAGGGTGTTCCTTTCGTAAAACCTTTATAGTCGTATTGAAAATAATTATATCGCTGATTGGAAGAAAATACAATAGGAAATCCGGGTGCAGGGAGGGGGTGTAAAAGCGTGTAAAAAGCCGTCTGTCAAAAATATATATTTAACATAAACTAAAATAGTTTAAATATAACTTGACAAGATAAAGAATAAAATGTATAGTTTAGTTACGAAGCAGAAGAAAAGTCATTGAATATATACAAGGTGCACAAAAGTAAATGAAAAAATTGTTAAAAATGCTGGCCGGCTGATTTTGCTTTTAAAAGAAGATTCTGAGTGTTTGTGTGTGGGACAATGACGGGATTTGCTTGGTTAATAGGTAACTAATGTGAGTTGTATTCAAAGTGAGTAAATGACAGCCTGTTTGGATATGCATTTTTCAAGCAGAAAAATTGCGAATTTAAACATGCTTTAGGGAGGATTGAATATGAGAAAAAAGTTAATTTGTTCTTTACTGTGTGTATCTGTGGCAATTTCAATGATTACCGGGTGTGGAGGTAATGGAAGCAGTCCGTCTTCATTAACAGATGGTTCAGAAGCCGGTTCTAAGGAGGAAGCTTCTTCCGATGGCGGGGACGAAGCCGGTTCTGAGACAGAAGTTGTGACAACTACCGGAGATGTCAATGGAACCCATTTTGATATGTGGACTTTTGTGGAGATGCATTCGCAGTTTTATTCCAACATGGTACAGAAGTGGAACGAAGAAAATCCGGATAAGACGATTGAAGTAACCTTTACTACATACCCTTATGCGGACATGCATAATAAGCTTACGCTGGCGTTACAGTCCGGGGAAGGTGCACCGGATTTATGTGATGTAGAGGTTGGACAGTTCCCCAATTTTCTCCAGGGGGAAGTCCAGTTTAAAGAGTTGAATGGGTTTATGGAGCCTTATGCAAAAGACATTGTGCAGTCCCGCATTGATCTTTACAGTAAAGATGGGAAAAATTACGGAGTACCAACCCATGTTGGAGCTACCGTTATGTTCTATAATACCAAGATCCTGGAGCAGTATGGGATTGACTATACGGGAATTAAAACCTGGGATGATTATGCAGAAGCAGGAAAACAATTAGCAGATGCATCCGAAGGAAAAGTCATGATGACTTCTGTGGATACGGCAGGAACGGACTGGCTGTCTCTCTCCATGGCTGAATGTGGGGAAGACTGGACAGATGCGGAGGGCGTAGCAGATGTGACCATTGATTCTGTGAACAAGATGCTGACTATGCAGCAGGGGTGGCTGAAGGACGGAATTGCCATGGTTTCTCCGGGCGGTCATGTGGACATGGAAGAGGGATATGCAAATGTTGCAGACGGTAATATTGCTTCTTTTCCAAAAGCCATGTGGTTTATGTCCAGATTCCTGAATTATATGCCGGAAATGACAGATACCTGGGCAATAGCACCCTGTCCGGTATATGAAGAAGGGCAGAACAGGTCTGTGGGCATTGGAGGAACCGGGACAGTGGTAACGAATCAGTGTGAAAATGGAGACCTGGCAGCGGAATTTCTGGCATGGGCGAAATTATCAGAAGAAGGAGAAAAAAAGATCTGGGAGGATCTGGGATTTGACACCTGCAATACAGCAATCTGGACCGATAAATCCATTACGGAAGACACATCAAATAAATATATCTCTTATTTTAAGACAAATCCTTTTGACACCTTAAATGAGATTAAAGATGAAATCGGGATTGTAAAAGTTGTCAGGATGACGCCAGCAATCGGCGAGGTATTTAATAACACCACCTTAAATGCAGTCTTAGAAGACGGGCAGGATGTAACAGAGGCACTGCAGGAAGCCCAGGATAATGTATCCCTGGAGCAATAATGCGCATTTGCTGTTGAAAGGAGGAAAATACCTTGCTTAAGATTAAAAAAATATTTTATTCCCAGAAAATTGCACCTTATGTATTTGTCCTGCCGTTTCTTTTAAGCTTCCTGATTTTCTGGATTTATCCTTTGTTCAGTACGGTTAAGATGAGTTTTCAATCCGTTCTGCCAGGTCAGGTAGAATGGGTTGGAGCAGCTAATTACACCAAGCTGTTAAAAGATACTGTTTTTCATACTGCCATTTTAAACAGTGGAAAATATACGCTGTTAACCATTGCATTACTGATTCCATTTCCCATGTTGTTTGCCGTAATGATGGAAAGCCGTCTGACAAAGGCGAAGGGACTCTGGAAAGCGATTTTATATTTACCGGCGCTTACCTCGGTAGTGGTGGCAGGAACTATTTTCCGCCTGATGTTCAGCGAACTTCATGGGTCCGCCATGAATCAGCTGATCGGATGGTTTGGAGCAGGTCCTTTGAAGTGGCTGAAAGAATCCACAACCGGCATGCTGGCATTACTGGTGCTGGCATGCTGGAGATGGACCGGTGTAAACACCCTGTATTTTATAGCAGGCCTTAAAAATATTGACACAGCCCTTTACGAATCCGCAGATATAGACGGGGCAACCAAGTGGCAGAAGTTCCGGTTTGTTACGGTTCCGCTTTTAAAACCCACCAGCATCTATGTATTGACTATCAGTATTTATGCAGGTTTATCTATGTTCCTGGAAAGCTTTATGCTATGGAACGGGAATGCATCGCCCAAAAACATCGGACTTACCATCGTAGGTTACCTGTATCGGCGGGGGATTGAGAAAAATCAGCTGGGTTATGCTTCTGCCGTAGGACTGGTGCTTCTGCTGATCGCCCTGATTATTAACATTTTCCAACTGATTATGAATGGGACCTTCAAAAAGGAGGAACGGTAAGATGGGGAGAGGAAAAGAAAAAGAGCGGTCATCTATAAACAGAAACCAGATGGTCTTAGCGATAGTCAACACCGGAATCTTCGCAGTTGTATGCTTCATTGTAACAGCACCTCTGCTAATTTCATTTATAGCGTCCTGGCGGCCGGGGAAGGATCTGATCCGGTATGGAATGAGTCTGAAACTGGATTTTTCCGCAATGAGCCTGAATAATTATCAATATCTGTTTACCGGGAATCACAGCTATTTCTTATGGTTCAAAAACAGTATGGTGCTCACCGTACTTACGGTTGTACTGACACTTCTGGTCTGTTATTTTATTGCTTACGGGCTTACCATGTATCAGTATAAGCTGCAGAATTTCCTGTTTTTTCTGGTGATTGCCACGATGATGGTTCCGTTTGAGATCCTGATGCTGCCTTTGTACCAGGAGATGATAGACCTGAATCTCATTAACAGCCGTGCGGGTGCTATTTTGCCGGGGCTTTGTGCTGCGTCAACCATTTTCTTCTTCAGGCAGTACATGAGCGGATTGCCCAAAGAGCTGCTGGATGCAGGGAGAATAGACGGTGCAACGGAGTATGGGATCAGCATTAAAATCATGATGCCGATTACGAAGCCGGCATTTGCGGCAATGTCAATCTTATGTGCTATGGGTTCCTGGAACAATATGCTCTGGCCGTTACTGGTATTTCGTGATGCTGACAAATTTACATTGCCCATCGGCTTAAATACCCTTTTGACGCCCTATGGAAATAATTACGACCTGTTAATAGCAGGTTCCATGTTTTCAATTTTGCCGATATTTGTACTGTTTTTATGTTTCCAGAGGTATTTTATCGATGGAATGACGGCAGGTGCAGTCAAAGGCTAAGAGGGATTTAGAGGACAATTGTCAGTGGCATCCAGAGGGCAGAAGCAGTCAAAGGTCAGTGGCATCCAGAGGGCAGAAGCAGTCAAAGGTCAGTGGCATCCAGAGGGCAGAAGCAGTCGAAGGTCAGTGGTATCCAGACGACAGGAATGATTTTCAGACAGGTCCAGTGCTCCATCCTGACAGTAACAATAGTGACATATAAAAGTAGAAAGTAAAAATTTGGAGGAAATTAAGATGGCAAGACTTTTCATTGATGCACAGCATAAAAAAAGTAAAATACATAAAGAGATCTATGGCCACTTCTCAGAACATTTGGGGAGATGTATTTATGAGGGACTCTATGTGGGAGAGGAGTCACAGATTCCCAATACCAACGGAATGCGAAATGATGTGGTAGAAGCGCTGAAAGAAATGAAGATACCGGTCCTGCGCTGGCCCGGAGGCTGTTTTGCCGATGAATACCACTGGATGGATGGGATTGGCCCCAGGGAAAACAGAAAGAAAATGATTAATACCCATTGGGGAGGCGTGGTAGAAGACAATAGCTTTGGAACCCATGAGTTTATGGAACTGTGCCGCCAGCTGGGATGTGAGGCATATATCAATGGAAATGTAGGAAGCGGATCTGTTCGTGAAATGTCGGAATGGGTGGAATATATGACTTTTGACGGTATTTCTCCAATGGCGGAGCTCAGAAAAGAGAACGGCAGGGAAGAGTCCTGGGATATTGCATTCTTTGGCGTGGGAAATGAAAACTGGGGCTGCGGCGGAAATATGACACCAGAGTATTATGCCAACGAATACCGGAGATATCAGACATATGTAAGAGACTACAAACAGGACCGCAAAATCTATAAGATTGCCTGTGGTGCCAATGTGGACGATTATGAATGGACTCAGGAGGTATTAAAAACCTGTTTTCGTCATTCACAGCCGTCCCAGCATGGATTCATGGATGGTCTGTCCCTCCACTATTATACCCACCCTGAGGGCTGGGAAAAGAAAGGAAGTGCGACGGATTTCGATGAAACAGCATGGTATAAGACCCTTTCCAAGACCCTTTATATGGAAACCCTGATCAAGCGTCACAGTGCAATTATGGATCAATATGACCCGGATCAGAAAATAGGGCTCATTATAGATGAGTGGGGAACCTGGTTTGATGCCATGCCCGGAACAAATCCCGGATTTCTCTATCAGCAGAATACCATGCGGGATGCTTTGGTAGCCGGTATTAACCTGAATATTTTCAATAAATATTCCAAACGTGTACGGATGGCAAATATCGCACAGTTAGTAAATGTGCTGCAGTCTGTAATTTTAACCGAAGGCCCCCGTATGGTAAAAACGCCCACCTACCATGTATTCCATATGTATCAGTGTCATCAGGATGGGTTGCTTCTGGAAAGCCATATGGATACAGAACAGATCGGATTGGAAGAAGAATTTCAGGTTCCTAATTTAACGGAATCGGTATCCGAGGATGAAAATGGTAAAATGCATCTTACCATAACCAATCTGTCCCTGGCAGAGTCATATCCCATTGATACGGTGATCACAGGGCGCAGTGTGCAAAAGGCAGCAGGAAGTATTCTGGTAAATGAGATGCATGCCATGAACACGTTTGATGAGCCCGAGAGGGTAAAGGTTCAGGAATTTTCCGATATCCAGATTACAGGAGAGGGAATTTCCTTTGTAATCCCGCCCAGCAGCGTTGTTCATATTGAGGTGGAATAGATGGAGCAAAACCAGAGGATTTGCAAAAAATGCCTCTTGAAAGAAATGCAGGAAAGTGAATATTTTCATCATCTCTATGATTACATCAGCCGCCTGGATGCGGATATCAAAACAGATGAAAGTAAATATCAGGATCGGCTTGAAAAATGTAAAGCCTGTGACAGCCTGATGAATGGAATGTGCAGAATATGCGGATGTTTTGTGGAAATGAGAGCAGTCATTGATAAAAATGGCTGCCCTCATGCCACACCAAAATGGTAAACAAGGAGTAATCAAATGACTGGTAATAAGTATGCAAAAATGGTAATAGACAAAGACTTTAAGATCTCTAAAATCGATAACCGGATCTATGGTTCGTTTATAGAACACCTGGGGCGTGCCGTATACGAGGGAATCTATCAGCCAGGGCATCAGACAGCAAATGCTGACGGTTTCCGTATGGATGTGATGGAACTGGTGAAGGATCTGCAGGTTCCTATTGTACGCTATCCCGGCGGCAATTTTGTGTCCAGTTTTTACTGGGAAGACAGTGTGGGACCGGTAGAGCAGCGCCCCAAACGCCTGGAGCTGGCATGGAGAAGCCTGGAACCCAATGAAATTGGGGTAAATGAATTTTCCAGATGGTGTAAGGCGGTAAACTCAGAAATAATGATGGCGGTGAATCTGGGAACCAGAGGCGTGGCGGATGCCTGCAATCTGTTAGAATACTGCAATCATCCCGGGGGAACGAAATACAGTGACCTTAGGATATCACACGGTGTAAAAGAACCTCACCGCATCAAAACCTGGTGCCTTGGGAACGAAATGGACGGTCCCTGGCAGGTAGGCTCCAAGACACCGGTTGAATACGGGCGGCTTGCATCGGAGACGGCAAAGGCCATGAGACTGATTGATCCTTCCATAGAACTGGTATCCTGCGGCAGTTCCAACACCGGCATGCCCACGTTTCCACAGTGGGAGGCAACCACCCTGGAACATACCTATGACTATGTAGACTACGTATCCCTCCATCAGTATTTTGGAAATCCGGATAAGGATACCAGGAATTTCCTGGCACGTTCTGTGGAAATGGATCACTTCATCCGGACGGTTATTGCGACCTGTGATTTCGTAAAAGCCAAAAAGAGGGGCAGTAAGGATATTAATTTAAGCTTTGATGAATGGAATGTGTGGTTCCATTCCAATGAATCCGACAATGATACCATGGCAAACCGCCCCTGGCAGAAGGCACCGGCACTTCTGGAAGATGTCTATACTTTTGAAGATGCACTTTTAGTGGGATTGATGCTGATTACCTTTCTAAAACATGCCGACAGGGTAAAGATGGCGTGCCTGGCACAGCTGGTCAATGTCATCGCACCCATTATGACAGAGACTGACGGCGGGGCGTGGAAGCAGACCATTTTTTATCCGTACCTCCATGCATCCAGATACGGAAGAGGGATTGCACTACAACCGGTATTTGACAGCTCCAAACACGATACAAAGGAATATACCGATGTAACAGATGTGGACGCAGTGGCTGTTTATAACGAGGAAGCAGAAGAAGTGACCATCTTCGCCGTAAACCGGGACCTTCAGGAAGGTATCCCTATGGAATGCGATATCAGAAGCTTTGCCAGTTACCGGATACTGGAACACATTGTGCTGGAGTGTGATGATTTAAAAGCCAGCAACGGTCCTGGACAAGACCGGGTAGTGCCCGGGCATTCTGCAAACAGCAGAGTGGAGGATGGCATTTTAAAGACCGTGTTGAACAAGGCTTCCTGGAATGTGATAAGGCTGGGGAAAAACTCCTGACGCAATCTAGTGCTCCATCCGGACAGTAACAATAGTGACAGCACTGCCTATTTTGCCATCTGCCGCGTTGTCGTCAGTCAGCGGAGGAACCACTCCGCTTCCATCCTTCGC
>JAGZJZ010000038.1 GCA_018365455.1 Clostridiales bacterium | reverse complement strand
TTGTCGTATAAATTATGAGAATAGAACTGTGACTGAACATTTTTTCCCTTAAATATATCAAAAATCGCTTCGTTAAATGTTCTTGCTTTTAGCATAATATTTATCACAATACTATCATCACAAACAGCAATATTATGTTGTGTCTTTGGCGGCAGAATACAGACATCTCCTTTTTTACAGGCATATTTCTCACTCTGTATGGTATTCTCACAGGTTCCTTCGTACACGTAAAAAATTTCGTAAAATTCATGTTCATGAATATACTCCGGTGAATAGCGATTATGCTTCTGGATAACGATATGGTCTGCAGGAACTGAGAAAAGTTCATATTCCTTTAAGTAATTAAGCCATTTACCATGTATGGCTGGAACATACAGTGCATGATTCTGAATATAGTTCCGGTCTAGACCTGCTACATAATCCTGAAATCCTTCCGGACGCAGCCGTTCTTCTTCATACAACTGCTTATAAAACATCTCATCCTCATTATAGATTCGAATGTATTCCTTAAAACCTGACTTTGAAATCTTCATATGCCTTTAACCTCTGCCGCTTTCCTCTGTTGCTTCTTATATATCTTCTGTATAAAGCAGATTATAAAAGAATCTGTAAAAGATTGCAATGGGGCTGTCACTGGAACCAATCTTATATTACCGTAAAAACCTGGTAACCAAATTCATTCCAGTTCACTTCCCCATCCGTTTCAACCGGAACAATCCGCACTTCTATGCGATTCTTACCTTCTAAATATTGGTATGGAATTACAAACTCATCTTCCAGCCATCTTTTCATGGAATTACGATCCGCAAAATACCAAGGATACTCCATTACTTCCCTGTCATCAATAAAAACAATTGCCTTCTGTCTGCCCAGTCCCTGGTCACTAACCCGTCTTAAAATGATATATCTTGATTTAGGTGCTATTTTCACCTGGAATTTACATCCTTTTTTTGTATAACGCCCTTTTAAAGTAACAGGTACATCATCTTCGTCACCTTCAAAGAAACTCCTTTGTTCCACGACTTCCGCACCATCCAGTGAAACAAACTGTGAACTGTTTTCTGATATGTGATCACCCATGATTATTTCCGCAGTTTTGCTGATCTTTATTTCATCTGTTCCATAGTAAAATACCATACCCGAATGTTCCATATAGCAATCATTATTTCCACCTGATTCGATCTGAAACCTCAGTTGAGATAGAAATGGGTACGTATCTCCCATTAATAATCTAGACATAGACCAGTCTTTGTGTTCATGTCCGTCATAACCGCTTGCCGGATTGCATTCATTCGGTGTCTCAAATCCCCATCCATAACAAACATAACTTTCAGACCCGTCACTTTCCACCTGGGGAGTACGGATACCGTCAAAATGTATTCTCACATCCCCTTCACAGTCTGCCCTGGAATCCGGAGATTCTCCATATCCTGTTATAACAGATCCTGCCATATGGCCGCTGCCCGGAATGCAGGCTATGACGCTGTCGGCTCCTTCTGTATGCTTTCGCTCATAATACTTAGAAGACCTGAAATATCCAAAAGAATGCTGCTTATAAAAATCGTTATACTCTCTGGTATATGTGATATCGGTGTAATCAATCCTGACTGTTTCGCTCCCGCAATTGACGATTTCTATAAATGCACTTTTACCAAATGGCATGGGATAATAATTATAGTAGGTTCCATTCGTACACATTCCTGCAAGAAGATACCTTACACTGTTATATCCCAGTTCATTTGCGAAAATACAGCCAAAATTCCCCTGTAAATCATATTCCTTATGATGATCCCAAGCTGCCCTTAACAAGAGGTTAGACAGATGTTCCCTTTTGTAGCCACGTGTCTTAATGTGTATGCCACTAATCAATCCGGCACCACTGCTTTCACAGATTACCCGGGATTCTCCAGGTTTTAATTCAAATGGTCCTGCAGTCACCTGTTCTGCTTTTTCAAAAGGAATAACCGGACTGCCTGGATTTTTCCATAGCTGGATTAGTTTCCTATAATCATCCTCACTTGAAAATGTCCGGTTAGAATCACTCGAAGCATAGGAGTGGAAGACCACATGTCCCCATCCGCCTTCATTTGCTGTACGTTCACATCCCTTTAAACAGATGTCAGAAGTAATCTTACAGCTCTTGGAAAAAGGCATGGGAACAAAACTTCTCACAACCCGAATTGGTCCTCTTCCATGGTCTTCCGGTCCTATATAACGTGACGCCAGAGGTTCTACAAAGGGATACCGTTCACCAAACTGGGAGTGGCGGATCGTGAACCTGGGTGTATCTTCTCCGTCAAAATAAAAACGAAAGGTTGGCTCTTCGCAGTCAGGATAACGGTGTTGTACAAAATTAAAAATACACCCCGCACCTTCATAATCAAATATGACCCACTCTCCCTTGCCATCCTGATAGAGCCACCAGTCCCAGTCTGCATTTCCTCCAGACTTATCAATGCTGCCCTCATAATGTACTTTCACGCCATCTCTCAAAACCGGCAGATATCTAAGATCTGACATTCTGTCTTTTTCACTGATCATAATGGGACCTCCTTTTCTAATACTTCCAGTATCAAAATCCAATCCTTATTTTCACCTGTTGCCGGCGGTACGAAAAGTGTTTTTACCGCAGGCACAATCTTTGCACATTTTGATTTGCCATTTCTCGGATTATACCAGGATGCTCTTATGACACTGCCGCCCATATACTGCAGATTTGCGCTTATGGGCATTCCAAATGGCGTATAGATATAGGCATAATCTTCGGTACCTCCTGCACATTGCCCCTCCAGCCCCTGGTTTTTATCCAAAAGTCTGTCCAAACTTCGAAAATTGTAATAAGGCCTGGAAGTAAACAATCGTTTTATATACTTCATCTGCCTTGCGCCTTTATGTCCCATTGCCTCTTTCCATGTATAGGGCCAATAACCGCTTTTTTCTGTTTGAAAACACCAGACACTGCTGTTACCGTAAGTGATCCCGCATGCTCCTTCCAGCAGATTCCACCATGCATTCTGCCGGATATCACGTGCCCTCCATAAATATCCGTAGTCTTCCTTGAAACAAGCCGGATGATCCTCATATCTTGGTTCCATATCCAAAGCGGGTTTCATTTCCGCCTCCATTGTGCTGCGCAGCATGGCATTACTACTATAGCATTCCAGCGCATGACCGGACTGGACAGAATGAAAATCTATATATTCCTTTCCTTTTAGGTAATCCACAGAAGAACTGGCTCCGCAAGGATGAAATGTCATAAGATGATTTTGATCCTCACTGCGTATCCCTCTTGCCATTGCATCCATGATTTTTTCCTGTTCTTCATTTTCAATAGGTCTGTCCCCGCCGAGAATCCAAATAATATTCCATTGATCACGGTATCTGGCTCCCAGCCATCTGCCATATTCAAATGCATTGCTTTCATTAAATATGACTGGTCCTTTTCCCCATTTTAGATTGAATTTATCTCCCCAGGAGGGCAAAAGCCCTATAAACATAGAATACTCTGCGGCTATGTCTATTCCATAATCCACATGCTGCCAGTAGTCATAACCATCTCCCTCATCCGGGCAGATGTCCCATTGCCGGTCCAGCATCAGGGGCACTCTTCCATATGCATTTGGCATAAACAATCCATCCTGCTCTGCAAGAAGCACTGCCTGGATGACATTGTATTCCTGCTTCGCACGTGTTTTCAGATAAAATTCCATCTCCTCCCGGTTTAATTTGTGAAACATTTCCCATGCAGTATCACCCAAATAGAAAAACGGAGTTTCATCTTCCCACATCAGGTATCTTCTGCCGGCATGTACGCATAATCTTCTGAACATTCCATTTCCTCCTCACCAGTATCTGTATCAAAGTAAAGCTGTTACGAGTGCGACCGGCGTAAATACGCCGGTGGGTACTAGATTTTAACGGATATCACAGGAACCGTCCAGCCCAGTGCTCCATCCGGTCAGAAACCCTGGCTGGATGGAGCTCTGGCTGAACTGTTATATATCATATACACTTCTAACTCTTAGGTGTACAGGTTCTCCCCGTAAAACACGTAAGCGCCTCTCTCCTGCATTCATATCAAAATAATTATCTGATAAAATCAGATCCTCTTCCTCATTTAACACTTCCACAGATTTGGCGTAAGCGTCAGCATGAATCACCACTTCTTCCCCTTCCATTGAAACCGTCAAATGTGGATTTTCATACTGGAAATGCTTTGGCAGTGACAGAATTACCGTAGATCCGGATAACCATCTTCCGTCCTCGTAAAGGTCATAACTTATGTATTCTTTATAGATATCAATTAGAGGCAAGTCTTTTTTCAAAAGCCATCCGGCCGACAGGGATGCTACCTTGATTTCCTCCTCCTCTTCCCGGATAATCCCGGCAAACCGGTCTCTAACCGCCCACTTTACCGTTACAATATGATCCTCCATAGTCTCATTAGAAACATTAAAACAAACACTCTTTTCAAGTTTGAACGGCTGGGCATTCACATTTGTATTCTGGGTCAGAACGCCTTCCTCCATGCAGGAAAGTAAAATCGGTGCAAAGAATTTTTTTGCATAGTAATGAAGTGCTTTCCACCGTCCATAATAATCAATGGAAGACCAGGACGCTGCCGGCCAGCAATCATTCAGCTGCCAGTAAACCGCTCCCATACACCTCCCCCTGTTTCTTCTAAAATGCTCTACCCCATACTTGATCGCCTCTGCCTGTAACAGCTGAGAGGCATAAAGGAGCGTTCCAAAATCTTCCGGATAAAGGAATGTCTGATACAGGTAATTCATGATTTTTCCATTTGCAGCATCATTGCGCTGATGCTTTTCCATAATATAAGAAAAAATGTTACGGTCTTTTGGCAATGTATAGTTTTCAACCGTCTTCAGACACGGAAAGGACTGGAATCCAAATTCACTTGCATATCGGAAATAATATTTGCGGTATTCGGAAAATGGCTTATCCCCATGCCACACATCCCAGTAATGCACGTCCCCCCTGTCCGGATCATTTGGCATATCAAAACTGCCTCCCGATGAAGGGCTTGCCGGCCAGTAGAATGCATTGGGATCATATTGCTTTAAAATCTGCGGAAATATATATTCATACATTTTTATGTAATCTGCCTTTTGCTTTAATGTATTTACCCAGGTTCCCTGATCTACAAACATTTCCATTTCATTATTTCCGCACCACAGACCCAGACAGGCATGGTGGCGTATACGCTTAATATTGTCAATTAATTCACTGCGTATATTCTGCTCAAACGCATCTGTCAGTTCATACACCGCACACGCAAACATAAAATCCTGCCAGACTACGAGCCCCAGCTCATCACAAATGTCGTAAAAATAATCATCCGGGTAGTAACCGCCTCCCCATACCCGGACACAGTTAAAATTAGCTTCCTTACATTGCTCTAAAAGTATCCTGGTACGATCTCTGGTGATCTTACTGTATATACTATCTTCCGGTATATAATCGGCGCCCATTGCAAAAATCTGCACTCCATTTACCTCATGGGCAAAACTCTCCCCATAACAGTCTTTTTCACGATGCATCGTCATCGTACGCAAGCCGATACGTTTTCTCCAGACATCTGTTTCTATTCCATCCGTATAGAGGGATACCGCTATTTCATAAAGAGGCTGGCTGCCAAAACCATTTGGCCACCACAATTTCGGATGATTCACCACTATTTTTTCCGGGGACTGTGAGAAGACCTTTCTTTCCCCGTCAGGATCAATCATTTCTACTGTATAGTCCGTTTTGCTCCCAGCATCCTTATTTCTGGCATCCACCTCCAGTTTCAGCGTCACAGAATCCTTAGCATGTTCCTGGGTAATATATACTCCGTCTATTCGCGCTCCGGAAATACCGTAGAGAGAAATTCCCCTCCATATTCCTGCATCCGGTAGTCTGGGTCCCCAGTCCCATCCGAACATACAATGTGCTTTTCGTATCTGAGGAAAACCATCCATACAATGTTCGGAACCCATGGTGATACATTCTGCATAGCGCTCCCGTATATATTTTACGGGAGATGCAAAAATAATCATAAGTTTATTATCCTCTTTATTCAGCTGCTCTTTTACCGGAAACTCATAACAGCGATGCATATTCTCTGCATTTCCAATACAGATTCCATTAACATACAGTGAAGCTATGGTATCCAGACCTTCACAGTGCAGCAGAACTTCATCCGAGCTAAAAATATCCTCCGGAACATCAAAACTGGTTTCATAAATGAAGTCCTGTTCCATGATCTTCAGTGCTTCATCCTCATTGTCCCTCCAAAAAGGATCATCCATTTTGCCATTCATCATCAGGTCATGATATACCGATCCCGGAATCACGGCTTGTAATTTCTCTTCCTGTCCCTGAATCTGCATGGTCCAATTAGTGTTTAATTCAAAAGTAATCATATTCCCTCCCAGACCTTCTTGTTTTATTCCCGCGAGCAACGAGCCAAACGGGCACGCTGGTGCGTCCATTTGGCGACTGCCGCGAGGGGTGCTGCGCGCCAGTGGCGCGCGTTTAGCACGGACCGAAGCGTAGCGTAGACCAAATGCCCCGTTGCTTGCAGCGGAGTTTTTGACTAGGTTTCTTCCAACAGACGCCCTCTGCTTTGTATCAGGTCACGATACCAATAGGCAGAATCTTTTAAAATACGCTCCTGAGTCTCATAATTTACATAGACCATACCAAAACGCTCAAAATATCCTTTAGCCCACTCAAAATTGTCCATCATGGACCAGGCAAAATACCCATCAATATCAACACCGTCTTTTGCTGCCTGATTCAATGCTTTCAGATAACGATGCATAAAATCAATCCTGTTCGGGTCATGCACTTTTCCGTCCAGTGAAACCCAGTCATGGCAGGACAAACCATTTTCAGTGATTATGATAGGCTTTTTGTATCGTTCATATAAAAACCTGGGTCCCCAATACAGGCTCTCTGGTGTAACCGGCCATCCAATCGCTGTCCGTGCATATCCCTCATTTCTCCCTACCATCTCCCAGCCGCCATTTCCATCGGAACGAACCGGATATCCGTGGTAGATATTCTGCCCATAGAAATCAATAGGCCGGGAAATAATCTTCATATCCTCCGGGCTTATTTCCGGAAGGTCTTTTGCAAATACTCTCATCCCCTCCTCCGGATATCTGCCCAGCAATACCGGATCGCTCCACCAGCTCACATTCCACATATAATTATCATCGTCTGAGGAAATGGAAAAATACGCTTTTCTGGCTGCATCAATATCTTTGGGATTATTGCTCACCGGTATCGGTACAGCAGACGTAGGTGCATATCCGATTTTAGCATCCGGTACCCGTTCCCGAATGACCTCCACAGCATTTCCATGAGCAAGCAGGACATGATGTGCCATTTCAAAAACTGCTTTCTTAGACATCTTATTTCCCGGTGCATGTTCTCCGGTTACATGCCCCAACCCAATAAAACATTGGGGCTCATTAAATGTAATAAAATGCTTTACCCGGTCTCCAAGCCGGGATGCAATAATCCCTGCATACTCCCGAAACCATGTAACGCTGTCCGGATTCTGCCATCCTCCCTTTTTATAAAGTGCATAGGGCAGATCCCAATGGAAGAGTGTTACAAATGGTATTATATTCTTCTTTAGAAGCGTATCAACCAGATCACTGTAAAATGCAATTCCTTCTTCGTTTACGGCTCCCGTTCCATCCGGCAAAATCCTGGACCATGCAATAGAGAACCGATAGGAGGTTATACCCATCTGTGCCATCAATTCTACGTCTTCTTTATACCGGTGATAATGGTCACAGGCTCTATCTCCATTTTGACCTCCCAGAACTTTTCCCGGACGGGAACAAAAATCTTCCCATACCGTCTTACCCCTGCCGCCTTCGTATGCAGCTCCTTCAATTTGATATGAAGATGTAGCTGTTCCCCATAAAAATTTCTCCTTAAATGCCATCTGAGTTCCTCCTTATATGATGTGCTCTTCCTTTAAATAAGCCAATTTCTTCTCCATATGAACTCCATAAGCATTTTCGTGCCCGTTATATGGATAAATATCGATTGTCTTTTTTACTGTAATTCTATTATACGATGCAAAATAGCATTCTGCAGGGCAAGTGACATCCTTTAAGGCAACCGACGCATGAACAGGACACTTCATTCTTTCCGCCATATTCATTGTATCAAAATAACTCAGAGTCTTATATACTTTTTGCTCATTATGAGGATAATATTTTAAATAATTACTGACCGCACCAAAGCTTCCATGTTCCCCCTCTACTCTCCGCTCCAGGTCACTGTTGCCGGGAACATCTGCAAGAACCATCGCGGGCCGATTATCCAGAGACGCAACAGCCATGGCAAGTCCTCCCCCCTGGCTGATGCCATACAAAACAATTTTATCCCTGTCTATTTCATTCCTGGACCATATTACATCCAGGGACCGGATACAATCCAGATATACCTCCCGGTAATAGTAATCTTCTTTCTCCAGAATCCCCCTGCATGTAAGCCCGTAAATGCCTCCGCCTGACGCACATCCTGAATCACCGGTAATCCCCCCCTGCCCTCTGCAGTCTACTGCAAATACAGCCATACCGGCCAGAATCCACAGCATATGGTCCGACGGAACTCCCCTGCTGCCCCCATATCCATGATAGCAGACCAAACAGGGGTATTTCTTTTCAGCTATAAAATCCGGTACCATATACCAGCCATGAATTTGAACTCCATTCACCCCTTGAAAAGTCACATCATATACCTTAACCTGTGATAACGGATAATCCAACAGATTCATCTCTGTCTGCAAAGATAACTCATTTGATTTTTTTATTTCATTCTCCCAGAATGGAAAAAAATCTTCCTGTCTGGTCAATTCCGGACAATAATTTTCTAATGCCATCTTATATTTTGCTATTTCCATCTGACCTGCCCCCCCATACCAATAAGAATCATGTTTCGGATCCGGGACGAATTAAAATACAAATATATTTTTCAGGTTACTTCCTGTTTTTGCAGCAGCAAAAGCTTCTTCATACTGTTCCAGGGAATACAAATCCGAAATAACAGGGGATACGTCCAAGATTCCCGATTGCACTAGCTTTAAGCATTTTCGATACTGTGTCAGGCTTGATCTTGCACTGCCGGTCAGGATCAACTGTCGATAATGCACAAGATTAGTATCTATCTCGGCTTTTGCCGAACCTGCCGGAAGGCCTCCAAAAAAATTTACTCTTCCATTCATTGCCAGAAGTTCCAGCGAATCCGACTGTGCCTTTGCAGAAGGGCAGGCAGTAATACATACCTGAACGCCTTTCCCCTCCGTTTGTTCCATTACAAATCCTTTTAAATTATCTCCGGCATAAGTCAAAAATTCAGGTTCGGCTTTCTTACACATATTCAGCCGCTGTTCATTTAGATCCGTAATCATAACTTTTGATGCTCCTGCCATTTTAGCCAGCATTCCATGCAAGATGCCAATCGGCCCTGCCCCTATAATAAGTACCGTATCACAAGGCTTAATCCCAGCTTTCTCAAAGCCGTTAAATACACAGGATAAAGGCTCTATAATCGCTGCCTTCTCAAAAGTCATTGCTCCGCTCATGTCTACCGGTACTACATTGCCCTGCCTGACAGCCTCAGCCGGTATGACAACATACTCTGCAAACCCTCCGTCCATATTAATTCCAAAAGCCTTGTATTCCCTGCAAAGATGCGTATTGCCAGCAACACATTCATCACAGATTCCGCACCCCATATTGGGAGCTACCGCCACAGACATTCCAATATGATATCCTGTAACCTGCTCTCCCACAGCTTCTATTATGCCGGCAATTTCATGTCCATAGGTTCTGGGCGACTCTTTGGTAACACCGGCATAGCCATTTTGAATCATACGGATATCACTGCCGCATACTGCTACTGCTTTTACCTTCAGCAGTATTTCATCCTGGCTAATTGACGGTTTTTCTATTTCCTCTAATTTATAATCATTTTTCCCGTAAAATCTCAGTGCTTTCATTATTATCCCTCCTGCATACCGCAGACCTGTCTGCGGTACTGCGCCAAACTTATCCCCTTTTGCATTTTTCTGCATTCCATGCTTTAATTGTTAGATTCTCCGTAATATTAACTCTGATTCTCCTGGATTCACCTGGCTCCAGCCAAAAAATACTGTCCTCTGTTATAAATCTGCAATCTTCTGCAATGCTCTCCACACTGACACCTACTGCAGGATAGCTTCCCTCATTGGTGATTTCCATAATCCCATTCCCCGCTGAATCTTCTTTTACTACTCTGCTATTCAAAATAGTTTGGGGAAGTTTTTGCATACACCCCGGTTTTTCCTGGTAATTTAACCAATAAAAAGTACTGTCTTTTTTCTTTCCCATACATTCCGTTTTCACATACAGAAAAATTGGGCTGTCTTTAACAGATTCTTTTTCCAACTCAAAATATCCCAGCTTTTGCACCGTCTTACCCTCTGCATTTATTTCATATCCCGATTCCTTTATCAGATTAAATTTATCATCATATGCGAAGACCGATACTTTGCAATTTTTATACTCATCGGATCCGGATGTCATGAAACCCGCATCATCCAGCAGAAATACCGGTGCTTTCAGGTTCTCCCGGATCCTGAGCGATTGAAAAAGCAGACAGCCATGGAACGGTTTATAGCTTTCCTTTATCACGAAATAAGAGAGCTTTGGTACTCCATAATAATCGACTGTGGACCAGGAACAAGCCGGATAAACATCTGTGAGCTTGTAATAACAAATTCCGGTTGAATACGGCCAGTTGCACCGATAGGATTCCAGCGTATGGCGGATAGCCGACGCCTGGGCCATTTGCGTCGCCCAGATAAAGTCATCCATTGTATGATTGTCCGTAAATTCCGGAACCCGTTTGCTTAAATGTTCCATATCATTTGGCTCAAGCTGGTTAAACCGGGGGGTGTGGTGTCCAAAGGAGCCAAACCTTTCCGGAGGCCAGATCTCTCTTTCCTCTTCGGGAACATAGCGGTAAACACTGTTTTTATTGGGGGCAGATGCCATTCCAAACTCTCCCATAAAAGGTGCGTGCAGATTCAGACTGACATCGATATCTTCCATATCCCAGTAAGTCGCATAGTTATGCAATGCCCCTCCCCAGGGAGATGTCCGGTGAAATGTTCGACTTCCATCTAACTCATATGCGTATCTTGCCATCATATCCATAGCCGGACCGTCCGCTTCTTTCGATTCATTGCCCCCGCACCACATAATCAGGGATGGATGGCTGCGTAACCTTGGCATATGCACCAAAACCGTTTCTTCCAGTTCGTCAAAAGGCTGGTCTTTCTGACTGTCCCAGCATGTGGGCCACTCCTGCATAACCATAATTCCCAGTTCATCACATAAGTCATAGAATATATCCAGTTCCGGCATACCGCCGCCCCAGGCACGCAGCAGCTGAATGTGCTGGTCTTTGGCCAGGGTCAAAAATCTGCGGTAATTTTCTTCTTGAAAACGCAGCAGCACATCCAGCGTACACCAGTTACTTCCCTTAACAAACATTGGCTTTCCATTTACAATAAAAGTCCAGTTATGTTTATCTTCATAAGGTCCACCGGGGAGTGTGCCCATCTCAATTGTCCGGATACCGAATGTAGTATTAAAATACTGCCCTTTTCCTTCAGCAGGCTTAAAAGACAGCCTTAACTCATATAAATTCTGCTCTCCATGGTCATTGGGCCACCAAAGCCTTGGATCAGGTATCCTGACCCTTAGATGAACTTCACTGATGTCTTCATTGGATGTATGTTCATAATGCAAACAGCCTCCCGGACCATTATGGTTTTTACCCAGTATTTCTGCATAAACTTCAGCGTTTCCACATAAACCATGAATTTTAAAACAGATATCCACAATCCCTGCTGAAGTATCCACCGCTGCAATCAAAGGCGGTTCGCAGAACACGCTTTGTGCCGCCTCCTTAAGGCATACGCCCTGCCAGATCCCCCTGCTTGGCAAGCACGCATAATGCCATCCGTAAATGCAGTTAATCACTACACCGTCATGCCATCCCTCATCATTGTCCATGTATTCTGACATGGGCTTTGGATTAGCCGGTGCGTTCTCAATCTTCACAATTAAAATATTTTTCTTACTCAGTATTCCGGAAACATCAAATTGTGCCCTGCCAAACATTCCCCTGTGTTCTCCAAGATAGCATCCGTTTAACCAGACTTTCCCATAATAGCAAATACCATCAAAACACAGACTGTCCAGATTTTTTCCATCCTCCAGCACAAATTCTTTTTTGAACCACCATTCTTTATAAGAATATGCTCTTGCCTCTTTATCCTGAAGCCCACAGGTAGGATCCTGAATGATTCCGGCTTTTAGCAGCGCAGTATGTACACTGCAGGGAATATCTGCCCAAATCGCATCCTCCCATT
The DNA here is from genome assembly GCA_018365455.1 of Clostridiales bacterium. Classification (GTDB taxonomy): domain Bacteria; phylum Bacillota; class Clostridia; order Lachnospirales; family Lachnospiraceae; genus Robinsoniella. The sequence continues at coordinate 48,456 of JAGZJZ010000038.1, read as the reverse complement.
GGCAAAAAGGATCTAATCTGTCCTTTTCTTCCTTTCCATGTGCCATCTGCCATGGCCCGTTTAAACTCTGCGTGTGTAATGCCCTGACATGTTTCCCAGATGCTTCCCCTCTTTCAAAGGGCTTTAATTCCACCTCTACCGGTATGCTCTCCAGCATAGACGGTTTTGGATTCCATGCCTCTTTCTCCAGCTCATCCAAAGACCTTCTTAAATTATCCATCCTAATCCCCATTTCTCACCACAAAATGAACTGTTACTGATTATCCTGCTCATTGAACCGCCGCTTCAACTCCTCTACAATTGAAACACCGGCACTGGTTCCAATGCGGGAAGCACCTGCTTCAATCATCAGCAGAGCTGTATCCAGATCCCGGATTCCTCCTGCAGCCTTCACTTTTATCTTATCTCCCACCATAGATTTCATCAGACGTACATCCTCAGGTGTTGCCCCTCCTGTCCCAAATCCGGTGGAAGTTTTTACATAGTCAATTCCAACCTCCAAAGCAATTAGACACAGCATTTTAATTTCTTCTTCTGTCAGATAACAATTTTCAAAGATTACTTTTGATGTAACCTCATGCTCCCGGCAGATATTCACAATCGTCTGCATTTCCTGTTTTATATAATCCATATTTCGATTTTTTAATTCTACGATATTAATGACATAATCAATTTCGTCCGCACCTTGCTCTATTGCCTGCCTGGTTTCAAACGCTTTGGATTCAATTGTAGTCTGTCCCAGTGGAAATCCAATTGCCGCTCCTACATGAACCGGGCTGTCCCCCAAAAATTCACGGCATTTTTTCACCGGTGCAGAATTTACAGCCACCATTTTAAACTGATAACGGGCACTCTCCTCACAAAATTCCTGAAATTCCTGATCCCTTACATAGGCTTTTAATAATGTCTGGTCTATCATTTTCGCTATTGTTTCCGGTGTTATTTTTTTCATATTTATACCCATTGCATATTGCAGGCTCGCCTGCAATACTGCCACAATAAAACAGGCTGAAAGAATCACATCGTGGCTTCCTTTCCCTATCATAATTTTCTTTCGGCCTTATACTTCCTGTATATCAGTTCCAGATATTAGAGCTGATATGGGCTATTTCCCTTACCAGCCTCTGATACTGTTCTGTAAATATCTTATATTGCTCCACAGAACCGCTGCACGGTTTATAGCATTGGTTCCTTTTCTTTAACTGTACTCCCTGTTGAGGGCTTTCGAAAATTCCTGTTCCGTATCCTGCCAGAACAGCAGCTCCATAAGATGCTGTATCCGCATTTTCCAAAGGGTAATAGGGCATGTTCAAAACGTCAGCCTTTATCTGGTTAAAAATACTGCTTTTAGTTCCACCCCCGGCACCATAGACTGCATTCGGCCTCAACTGTGGAATTCCATTTTTTAAAATTGAAAAATAACCTGCATATTCATAAGCGATACTTTCCAGAATGCTTCGGTACATATGCTCTGCCGTATGATAAAACGAAAGTCCCAGAAAACCACCTTTCACCTTGCTGTCATTCGGACATGTCATTCCTGCCAGATGGGGAACAAAGAACAGTCCCCGGCTGCCCGGCTCTATAGAAGCTATCCCCTGGTTTAGTTCCTCAAAAGACCTTCCTGACTGATCTCTGTGCCATTTGACACATAGTCCCCCGCCGCCAATATATGCCAATGGTGTCCACATTCCCAGAATCACGGATCTGGCAAACAGCAATGTCTTATCCTTAACATCTGGGGAATATGTCTTTGTGCTGCAGGAAAAGATGGAAGCTGTCCCCGCTACATCATAGATCATATTCTCTTCTGTAATACCTGCTCCAAATGCAGATGCTGCAGAATCACCGCAGCCTGCAATAACCGCCGTCCCGGCCAGAAGCCCGCAGGAAGCAGCCGCCTCCTTAGAAATGCCGCCAATCATTTCATAGGGGGCACAGATACGCGGGAGTTTTTCTCCATGAATCCCAAATTCCTGCAAAAGTCCATGGTTCCATTCTAACTTTTTATTATCCGCAAATCCCGTAAAGTGCAGATGGGTATAATCAATAAATGCTTCTTCTGCCCTAAGACTGCACATCCTGCCTGTGAGATAAGCTGATAGTGTAAGGAACTTAGCTGTTTTATCATATTCTGCCGGCGTTTCCTTTCTGCGATACAGGATTTTAGGTCCATGGGAATACGTCACCTGACCGCCGGTAGACCGTATGATCTCCGCCTGTGCCGTCAGCTTCATTTTTTCTATCATAGGCTCGCACCTCATGTCCAGCCAGGAATCATAGGCACCGATTGCCTGCAAATGATGATCCACAGCGATAATTCCCGCCATCTGGGCATCTATCCCAATTCCTGCCACCTGGCTGGGACTGATTTTGCTCATTCCCATTACTCCACGGATTGTACGAAGTACCGAACCATACAGCTCCTCCGGGTCCTGTTCTGCAATTCCAGGTCCGGGACAAATAAGCCCGGATGCTTCAAAGCATTCTGCTGCCTTATTACCGTTCTCATCAAATAAAGCAGACTTGGTTCCCTGGGTGCCCACATCAATTCCGATTACATAATTCGTCATGTAATTTTTACCTTTCTGTTTCTTCATACAGCAGTTCAGGTCCCACTTGTATCCCGATTTCTTTCAACTGGTATTCTTCCGCATACCTGTCCCCCGTCGTTCTCCAGGAACAGGACGCAAACCAGGAATAATTTTTATCACAGTTATGGAGCTGGCCAAAGGTTGGATAACGATTACCAAAGGCTGTTAACTCCAACTGATGAGTTCCTTTTTCTAAATACCCCAAATCTAATTCATAAGGCGCAAACGCTATGATCCCCTTACGTTCTCCGTCTAAGTCTGCCGCTAAAAGAGGGCTGTTAAAAAACTGCGCTTTTAAACGAATCCTTTCTCCCTTGCTCTCCAGCTTACACCCATATGTAATATTGCCTCCGTAGAACGGAAATCCCTGTCTGGTCAAATCACCAAAGACAATTTTTTCCGGCATCGGTATCATCCTTTTTACTCTTCCAAATACCTGAACACCGAAATTCCCAAGCAAATAGCAGCTTTCTATATTTGCACCAGAATGATATGGAATCTGCAGGATAATTTCATTATTTCCCTGATGAATAAGAGGAATCTCCACTTTTTCAATACATTCGTCTACAAACCAGCCCTTGGAAGAACCGTTTGCTTCTATCCCATTCACAAAAATTTTTGTTTGATCTCTGTTCTCCAGTGCCAGCATTGCCTGTACCTCTATCTCCGATTCTACTATGAATTTTAAATTTAATATTCCATAAATTCTCGGATCTTCTTTTAGCGTCCATGGCTGTGCGCCTGCTTCTTCCTTTGGCGGGAGTCCAAAACGTTTCCTGCAGATATTATCCAGTTTTAATATATCTGTCTCTTCCTCCCAATCTTCCTCATCCATTCTATAAAATGCCCGTTCCAGCAAGAAGACATTGGGCTCCTCAAGCCGGAAGTATTCTGGTTCTTCCATACGTTTTCGCATTTTAGCAGGTACTTTCCCCACATCTGCATTTGCCGGTTGTTCATTTTCCTTCTCTTCCAGGTCTGCCGGTTGTAACCGAAGCAGCAGACTGTCATGAACAGACAATTGATATCGGACAATCGTACGATTATGATTATATTCTGCATCCATCGGATATTGGCTGCCATCCATTGCATTGTACACAATCACTTTATACTTTCCTCGTATAACAATCTGAAGCTGCTCCATATATGCATAATCCCTGCTATCCACACTGCTCCAGAAAGTTTCTCTGATTCTTTCGTAGCCATGTGCCAGAAACAGCCACTTCCCCTGCTGATCTTCCCGCATCTGGTAGAGAAGGTGATCCGACCTGCCCCCATCATCCATAAAAACATCAATTTCTCTGTCCTGATCCAGTTCTTTTAAAAGGCCGGACTTTTCCATATTCAGAATTTTTGCATTAGGAATAAACAGCTCCCCGGCTTTAACTCCGTCCATACATTGGGGAACATCTCCCATAATCAGAACCTTTCCGCCATTCTTTGCAAATTCCAGAAGTTTATCCACCGTATTTCGTCTAAGCGTGAGGCAGCCGGGTATTATTACTGTCTCATACTGCATATTTCCCATAGAAAATCTGCCTTTAACAGCACATTTTTCTTTTTCCTCCTCTAACAACGCTTCACTGATAAAATCAAAATCCAGAAGCCCAAAAGAAAGCCAGTGAATGATATTCTGATAGTTATTTTCCAGTGCCTGACGCTTTTCATAAGTCTGTTCATAAGGACCAAATTGCATCCAATATGACTCCACAGGATGAATAACTCCTATTTTTACCTTTGGTATTCCGCTTGTCAGAACCGTATTCAGCCTGGCAAAATAATCTTCAATCATATGATATTCCTGATACCACGGTGACTGATAATTAATAGAAGCCGGATAATCCCTCTTAGCCTCTCCTCTCATAGACAGCCACGCCAAATGATGCACCCTTACGGCAATCCCAAGTGCAGCCTGCCAGTCTCCGGACATTTTATGTCCTTTAAAATCAAAATCCCAGTTTGTAACACCATAAAGCTCGCTCATTACACCAAATCTGCCAAACTGCCTTGCTATACTCTGTGCCTGTTTTGCAGTCCCGTAATCCCTCTGATCACAAAGTACATCATGCCCCGGCAGATGAAAATGTTTCAGGGAACGCATAACTTCTCCTACTGCAATTGTTTGAGAACAAAGTGTTTCCTCGCCCTTCATATGTCCGGTCAGGGCAATGCCGTGGTTTTCACACCAATTACCGATGTTCTTTGCATATGCTTGCGTGAAACGGTCTGTTAAATGGTTTATATACTGGTATCGAAGTGTTGCTGCCTTTCCTTTTTGCTCCCATATCAGCTCCGGCAGACGGTTTATCAAAGAATTTTCGTACGCCTGTAGAAATGTCTCCTCCAGATCATCGGTAAAGGGAAGCGCAATTCCCCGTTTCTCATTGGCAAATCCCAGATGTTCCATCTGCATAAACTGCGGTTCATCCGTAAATATTGCCGGAATACTTGTGCCGAAGTCTTTACCCAGGACTTCATAGTAACGTTCGTGAGTGACCTGTATAAACCGGTCAATCGCCCTTTTATCCAGGGTATTCACATAAGTCTGATTATTCCACCAGGAACTTTTTTCCGCTATCATTAAATATGCATACCAGATATCCCCTGACGGCGGTGTGTCCTCTTTTAGCATTCCATCCAACTCTGCTTTTTGATAGCTTTTCAGGTAACCGTCTTCCAGTTCAACCCGGTAGCAGCCCAGCAGATACCCCTGTGGTTCCTCTCCTGCATCGACCCGTTTTTCAAAGTCCTGTCTGTTCCTGCAGCAATTCTCCTTTTGATTTTCAGGAGTAAAATACAGATATCTCTCCCGGTACCTGATATCCTGCGTTACGTATCCACCTCCAAATCCGGAGGCATACCGGTCCTCATCATAAAGCCAGCACAGCATATCACGTTTCTTTGCCGCTTCATTGCAAGTCTTTACCAAATCCATAAACTGGTCGCTCAGATATTTGGTGTTCATTCCTGTTCTGCAGTGAATATGAAAACCTCCCATCCCCATTTCCTGCATATATGGAATCTGTTTTTCCAGATCTTCCTTTTTAATATTGCAATTCCAGGCCCAAAATGGTGCTCCTCTGAATCTGGAAGGCGGATTGATAAAATCCTGTTCATTCATTTGTTCCTGTCTGTTTTTTAGATACATATTACCTCCTGATTCGTAACAGTTCAGACCTGCCTAAGCTGTTACCCTGATTCCTACTTGTGCCGCCCGCACTTACTGGATGATGTCAATACCTGTACTTCCATATTCATCAGCTTTGCGGTCAGTATTAACTCCTCTGTCCACTCTCCATATACACCATGAATATGATTACACGGGAATTTTTCAAGAAAGGTATCCGCATCTGCCTTTAATCTGGTAAATGCCGCCGGCCACGCCGGTGTTGTCATACTTCCCAGCCGCAAAGCTTCTTCTCTTTCAAACTCCACAATTTCTGCCGGAACAATGGTCATGTAATACTTTCCCTGTCGTCTGGCCAATCTTGCAAGCGTTACTTTACCGGCCTTGGCAAAATGATGTACGCTGGCTCCTCCGGCAGGATAATAGTGCGTCTCCGGATAAAATGTCACATGCTTTAGATTTTCCTTTGGATCTAGGGATCCGCCTGCAAAGTAAGTCGCATGCGTTCCCGAGTTGGAAAAATACCAGATATCCTTCTCTTTATCATAGTGCCGCACATCTGCAAACAAAACGGGCAAACCGGTAAGAAGCTTAAAAATCTGCATGGTCAGTGCCCCATCCATATCGGATTCTGTGGCTGCTATAATAGGTTCATGCGGTCCGTCCCAGTCGTAAGGATCATTCAAAAATGCTTCCGCCAGATCCATGGTAATATAGCGGTCCGTTAAGTCTCCATGGGCTTTTATTCCTATAAAATCCAATTTTCTCCGTTCAATAATCCGCCGCAGTCCATAATAAGAACGGATCTGCAGTTTTAATTTTTCAGGAGTCAGCCCCTCTCCGTCATATGCAATTTCACCAACATTTTCAGTAAGCCACGCAAATGCATGCTCCACCTTCTCTCCAGATACTGCTTCACCCTCCCGGATAATATCGTCCTGCTCTATATTTTCTACATCGATGCCAAATTCTCTCTGCCACTGTTCCAGATTTGCGACTGCCGTATACATCCCCAAGGGCCTACCGCCAAAATTGCCAAATGTGAGTCCTTTCAACCGTTTAACGGCTGCTGCTGATCTTAAAAAAGCTGTCATTTTCTTCTTAATTTCCCCATCCATTATGGATCCCCAGAGTTTTTCATATGGGATTCCTAACTGTTCCAAGGTTCCGGCCGCTGCCATCATTCCTACCATTCCACATTCGGAAGGATGCAGGTTGCAAAACAACAGATAAGGTCCGGGCGCAAAATTTAATGCAACTGCCGTAAACTGCGGATAGCACCAGATCGCATAATTAAATATGGTTGCCTCTACTCCTGCCTGCTGAAGTTTTAATGCCTCTTCCTTCGCTTCTTCATTCGTATGAATTGCCAGACTTCCTCCCACAATTTCGAACGTTCCATCTGATTCAAGTTCCCTTTTTATCTCTTCCTGGTATGTCATTAGTAACCCTGCATATTCTCTGTGAAGATATTCTCTTCCATCCGAAATTGTTAAAATACCGACTTTTATTTTCTTCATTTATTGCACCCCTTCCGCCAGCTTCTTTTTCATAAAAACGAATGCCTCTTTCGCCATTGCATCCATTTCTTCTTCTGATGCCCCCTGGCTTAAATCCCTGTAAATTTTAATATCACGGCCTACCTGTCCTCCCGGCTTTACAAAAGGCTCCATTACAATTTTTCCCTGATATCCACTGTCTCTTAACCCCCGGATAATCTCATTCCAATCCATGTGTCCTCTGCCCGGAACTTTCCGATTGCATTCACCAATATGAAAATGCCCCAGCACATCCTTTGCCTCCATTATTCCGTCATACAAGGAATCCTCTTCTATGTTCATATGAAAGGTATCCAGTAACAGCTTAATACAGGGATTTTCTGTCTCTTTTACAAATTCTGTTCCCTCTTTAGCAGTATTTAACAGATGCTGTTCAAATCGGTTTACAACTTCCAGGCAATAGTCTATACCATATGCCTGTGCCGTATTTCCAAGTTCCTTAACAGATGTAAGGCTTCTCTCTCTGGCCCTCATCTTATAATCATAACTTACCGTTTTGCCAGGCCAGCAGGAGTAAATGATTCCCCCCAGCATATTTCCGCCCATGCTATGTATGGCTTCCAGGATCTTCCCTGTATAGGCAATCCCCTCTTTTCGTATCCTGCTGTCTTCGCTGGCTAAATCATATTGACCGGAAAGTCCGATGCAATAAGTCAGATCAATCTGATTCTCTTTTGCTGCCAGAGCAATCCCAGCTCGTTCCTCCTTCGTCATATCCAGCAGCGCTCCCGCTTCAATCTCAAGAACATCAAAGCCCAGCCCTTTCACTTTCCGTATATATTTAATATAATCTGCTTTCCACTCCCGCTCCCAGAACGCAAAATAAATACCAAGTTTATTCATTCTAAATCCTTTCTATCCGATCTGATCCAATCGGACGATTTCTTTTTTTACAATGGATATATTTCCTGCATTCACCACTCTGACTGCCATTTTCCCGTCATGTCCGGTGACCGCCGGCTCCCGGTCTTCCAAGATACAATTTACAAAAGCTTTATCCTCTTCCAAATAGGCATCCTGAAATAAGAAACTCCAGCTGTTGGTAAAACCGTCGTATTTTTTCATATCGCTTTTACAAACGGTAATTCCATGCTCTTTGGTTCTGCCCAGGAATATGCAGCCACAGGTACCCAGTATCTCCACCCTGGCATCGTATCCATACCGCACTCCCTGTGCCCCATCAATCATCCCCTGCATACCATTTTCAAAACTGCATGCCAGAACCACATTATCATAAAAGTCAGGAAACGCTGTCCTGGCATCCGAACTGCGGAAGTTTGATCCAATTGCATACAGTGATTCGAATTCGCTGCCGGTAAACCAGCGTAAGGTGTCAATATCATGACTGTTTACTTCCGCCAAAGGCCCGTTGCTCTTGGAGATATCATACATCCAGGGCTTTGGTATACTGGGTCCCCGTGTGTTGGAACGTACCATTACCACATCGCCAATTTCTCCGGAATCCACAACTTTTTTTGCCTCTGCAAATGCAGAATCAAACCTGCGCATAAATGCCATCTGCAGCTTAATATTATATTTCCGGGCTGCCTCCTCCATCATTTCACACTCTTTGGAATTCATTGCCATTGGCTTTTCACAGAGTATATGCTTACCGGCGCGGGCTGCCTCCACAGCAATTTCGCAGTGGTATTTTGTAGGCGTGACAATTACTACCGCATCTATTTCATCATTTTTCAGCAGTTCACGGTAATCCCCGCAGGAACCGTCAAGATCCAGTTCCAACCCCGCAGCCTTTCTGTTATTCTCATCCGGATCTGCTACTGCTATCATCCGGGCACATGGAACCGATGCCCGAAAATTCCTTGCATGTATCATTCCGGCACGTCCGGCACCGATTAGTCCTATTCCAATTTTACCGTTTTTCATTTTTATACCCATTGCATATTGCAGGCTTGCCTGCAATACTGCCACTAAAACAGGTTGAAAGAAATACATTGTGGCTACCTTTCTTTTTTATAATTTTCTTTCAACTTTTCTGCTTAACCAAAAATTCTATCTCTTAAACTTTTTTATCCGTATATTTCTCCAAATCCTCATTTCTCTTACTATGTTCAAATATTTTTTCTTTCTCTTGACATTTTTACGCATTTTTTCTATGCTGTGTTTATAGTTTCAAGACAAAAGAAAGGACTGTACTCTCATGTATAAAGTAATGATCGTAGAAGACGAAATGCTTGTCAGGACTGGCATTCGGGCTTCCATCAAGTGGGAAAACCACAATATGTATGTAGTGAATGAAGCCGCCAATGGTAAAATAGGCTGGGATCTCTATCAGGAATGCCTGCCGGATGTAATTCTTACGGATATTAAAATGCCTTTCATGGATGGCATTGAGTTAATTCAGAAAATCCGCGAAACCGGAAATCCTGTTCAGATCATTATTCTAACCTGCCTGGAAGATTTTTCTCTGGCACAGCAGGCTATCCGGCTTGGCGTCAGCGGTTATATCTTAAAACTCACCATGACTCCCGAAGATATGGAAAGTGTTCTGTCCGAGATCCAGAAAACATTGGACAACCAGAACAGGCATTCTTCAAAAACTGCCTCACCCGTAAATTTAAATGATTACATAGCCAAAAACCTGTTAGGCTACCTGGTCTACGATATCTGTCCTTTATCCGTGTGCCTGACCCATCTCAAAGAGCAGGGAATTTGTCTTTATAGCCGTGATGTCGTCATGGCTGCAATGGAAATCGAACAGTATGAAGATCTGCAAAGTCTGTATCAGGATGAACAGGGACAGCTGATTCATTTTTCCCTGTTGAATATTATAAATGAAATACTTAACCGTAATCACGTAGGTGTGGTAGTTCATGAAGTTTCCAACCGTTATCTTTTATTATTTGGATTTACGGAATCCACCGGACAACTGGCAAGGATCACAGATATTCTGAATGAAATTTCGGAAATTCTGAAAAATTATTTTAACGTTACTGCCCGCTATTACTTAAGCCATATGGAACAGTCCCTGGAATCCTTAAAAGATATGTACCGTCAATGCCAAAGTACAATGGTGTATGCCTTTTTTATGGAAAACACACCGGTTATTTCCTTTGATTCCATTTATACCTCGAAACTGTTTTATAACGTATTGCAAAAAACAAAGGAATCTTTGAAAATATATGAGGATGATTCTTTTATGGAAGACTTCATCTTCTCACCCCTGACCAAGTATGTTAACAGCCATACATTAAATGAAACATCCGTAAAAAGCCTGTTCTGTGATGCCTGGATTGCACTGGTTCATAATTACCAGCTATCAGTCAGAGACCACTCCAGACTGGTTATGAAATTTATCAACGAATGTAACCTGTGTAAAACCTATTATGCCGTTCTGGCACTTTTTATAAAAAATATTACTGCCCTGAAAAACGACATTTCACAAAAGACAAAATATAGTCGTGAAATTGTACAGGCATTGCAGTATCTACAGTCAAATTATCAGAAGCAGACTACATTAAATGAGATTGCGGATGTGGTGGGATTAAGTCCTAACTATTTCAGTACTATATTCAAAAAGGAGCTTTCTCTTTCTTTTTCGGAATATCTGAGCCGCTACCGCATTGAAAAATCCATCGAACTTCTGATTACGACCAATTTAAAGACCTATGAGATCGCCTGGCAATCCGGTTACAGTGATGAAGGCTATTTCGGAAAAACATTTAAAAAATATACCGGTAAGACACCTAATGAATATCGTAAAACCTACGCTTACCGAATAGCACCTGACTCTTCTGAAGGAGATATTTAATGCTAAAAACCTTAAAAGACAAAGTACTGAGCCTAAAATTAAAAACCAAACTGATCCTCTCGTTTATGATTACCAGCATATCTGTACTGCTGCTTTTAACCGTTGTCTTCTATCGCTATACTTCCCGCACCCTGCTCTCTCAGTCTGAGCAGTCAACCCTGCGTGCCCTGAAACAACTGGAATACAACATTAATTTATTGCTGGATAATACAAATAATTTAAGCCGTCAAATTCTCGTATCCGCTTATTTTTCACAGGAAATGAAGCTGGATTCTCTTTCTACCTCCGATGACGTAAAAGAGATAAACGGAATTTATGATTATTTCTCAGAGATCATGAGCAATAATGAGTTTATACACTCTATTTTTTATTATGGCAGTGATGGGATCATTATTGGTTCCAGTGATCCTAAGAACATCTTTCTTACCGATACCGGAAAGGATAATTTTTTCTATCATTCCCAGTTTAAAGAAGAAATTCTAGCCAGTGATTCTGCTGTAGTATGCGGTATCTATGGTTATAAAGATTTTTTCCCTGCTCTTGTGCATAAGCAAAATGACATTCACTACATTTCCCTTGGAAGACAGATTCGAACTGTCGGGAATACAACTGGTTATGTCATTATGAACATCCGTGAATCCTATATCCGTTCACTTTATTATGATGATAATTTGAATTTGGACGGCGAAAGTTTTCTCCTGGATAAACACAACGTCTTAATCTCCGCTGAAGATAAAACAGCCATAGGACAGAAAGTAGTGGTAACGCCCACCCAGACTGACTATACGGTAAAGCTTGCCATGGATGGTGTAGACAGCGAAACCTTGAATAACAATAACCAGATTATCTGCTACCCTTATAATCTCTACGGACTGTCGATTATATATGAAATACCATATACGATTTTGTTTCGGGATATATATGCCCTGAAAAAAATGATTATTGCGGTATTGATTGTTGCTATTGCACTTGCCCTTATCATCAGCCTATTCTGGATTTATGAGATCACAAAACCTCTAACTGTCCTCATGTCTGCCATGCATAATATGGGAAAAGGCAACATTGGTTTCCGTGTGAAAGAATACGAACACTCGGACCTTGGGATTTTGTTTCAGCAGTTTAATTCCATGTCCTCAAATATCAAGGGGCTGATGGAAGAAAACCAATCCATTCAGGAGGAACGTCACAGGCTTGCCCTGCAAAATCTTCAGAACCAGATAAACCCTCATTTTCTTTATAATACACTTAACACCATCAAATGGATGGCAATTGTAAGTAAGGCCGAAAATGTTTCCAGCTGTATCACAGCCCTGGGGAATATCCTAAAACCCATCTATCATAATACAGATATTAACTGGACCCTTAAGGATGAGTTAGAATATTTAAAAAACTATATCTGCATCATGAATTACCGTATGGGTAATACCATTGAATTTAAGCAGGACACCGATTCTGACATTATGAACTGCAAAATTCCCAAATTTATACTCCAGCCAATAGTCGAAAATTCGATCAATCATTCAGACCCATGTCAGGATGGAAAAAACGCAATCTCTCTCACTGGCAGTATGAAGGAAGACCTTATCACGATACAGATTTCGGATAGTGGAACCGGTATTCCAGGTGATATCCTTTTACAGCTTCAGACTCATTTAAATGCTGACGTATCAGGTATGGAACCAGTGAATAAATCCTCCGGCGTCCAGGGAATCGGTATTGGTATCCTTAACACCAATAAAAGAATTAAGCTGCAATTTGGACAGGAATACGGCCTTAGCATAACCTCAAAAGAGGGGATTGGAACGACTGTTACACTGCTGATTGCCTACCAGGAGTTATAAAAAGGTATAAGAAAAAGAGGACTGCCCATAAAGCCAATATAATGGACTTTTACTGCAGCCCTCTTTCCATTTTGGGCTTAAATTCTGTTCGAAACTCCTCTAGTATTTAAAATTCTTAGCCGTATCCTGGGCTTCCTTCCAAAGTTTCATCATTTCTTCCGACACCTTGTTATAACCCTTCGCATCTGCCGCTTTGATAACTTCTGCTTTTTTAGCATCAAAGTCCGCTTCACTAGCCATAATTACTTCTGAAACTGCAACTTTAATGTACTCATCCACCTGTGCAGCTGCGGTTTTAATTTCATCGGAAGGCTCAGCAACAAGGCTGGGAGTTAAGTCTACCTCTGTCATGATCTTTAGCTCCCCTTTTTCTATTTTATCTGCTGTTACCTGCCCTGCAAAAACTGCATTCTGAACGCCACTGTCTTCTATAAACTCTTTATCAATAGGATTTGACAGCTTTGCCAGTTCTTCATCGGATTTTGTCAGGTCTGCCGGATATCCGTCAGATAAAATCTGATTTGAGCTGATGCCGGATAATTTAGAATAATTAAATCCCTGAAGCTGTTTGTAATTCTGATCAGCTGCAAGCCCATCATGAAATTCCTGAGTCATCTGTGGTACACCATCTACCGTTTGCCAATGAACACCTTCAACACCACTGTTTAACAATCTTGCACCCTCTTCGCTAAACAGATAATCCAGCATTTGTACTACCTTTTCAGGGTTCTTACAATTTTTAGTGATTGCCATTGGATAATCATTCGCCCATCCAAATGGCTGGTCAGCTGCGTAAGCACCATATCGGTAAGTCATTCCGGTTGGTATAATTTCAAATCCCATTTCTGGTTTTCCATCTGCTACATATGCCTGATTGGCAGTGTCATACAGCCAGTTCGCATAGGTTACAAACGTCTGGCCGCTTTTCAGCTTATCCACATAGTTATCATATTTCTGTGTAAACATTTCCGGATCTAAAATCCCCATATTGTATGCCTTATTATAAAATTTGAGGCAGTCCCAGAAAGCATCGCTGTAATAGGCACTTAAAGGCTCTTTATTTACTACGTCATACATCATGCCATAGAGCCAGTTTGTCGTACCGTTCATAACCTGATACGGTATGGTATACATCCATAATCCCCAATCACTCCATCCTGATATGGCATATGTTTTAGCACCCGTATCTGTCTGAGGATGTGCATCCTGCATTTGTTTTAATGTATCTAAATACTCATCGGTTGTCTCAATTTTGGGACTTCCAAGTTCTTTATAAAGATCATATCTGGTATAAAAAGCTACGCTGGAACCAGAACGATCCACAACTTTTTTATCTGGATCACTCTGAAAAATCTGTACCGGTAAATAGTAAAGCTTTCCGTCCGGGCTTAAAAATTCTTTCGAATATTTAATTGCACTTGCAAATTTTTCTTTTATATTTGGAGCATACTCATCAATCAGCTCGTCCAAAGCAATCAATTGTCCGCTTTTTTGCAGGGAGTTTACATCTACCCCCTGATCCCCATAATTAGAATTAACAATATCCGGAAGATCTCCTCCTGCCATCAGCACTTTGAATTTCTGAGCATCTCCATTTACCGCATTGATCCGAACTCCGGTTTTTTTAGCAATTTCATCTGCAATTGCAGTATTTTGCACCCCCGGAGACATAACATCTTTGTTCCACATGGTAATCTCTACTTCGCCCTCTGCCCCATCTCCGGAAGTTTGATTCGTTTCTCCGCTTGCTGCTGTTTCTTCTTTTGCGGTTTCTGCTTTCTGCGTTTCCTCTCCGGTGCTTTTGCAGCCTGCCAGTGATGACACTACAAAGGCTGTACTTAACAGCAATGCCAAAATCTTTTTTGTTCTTTTCTTCATAAGAAAACCCTCCATTTTTAATATGTATTGTATTAAAGTTCTTCCATTATACAATGTCTGTGCGGCTTCATGCCGCACCTCATCCCTTTACCGCCCCCAGCATAATCCCTTTTACAAAATGCTTTTGCAGGAATGGATAAACACAGATAATGGGAACTGTTACAATTACCGTTATACACATTTTAATTGACATAGGCGTAACTTTCATTGCTGATCCGCTTAATACACTCTGTGCTGTGGCATTTGCAACGTTCTGAGCCTGATTAATATAATTGTACAAAATCATCTGCAGGGTCTGCAGACTTTCCTCATTTACCAGAAAATAATTGTCTGTCCAATTATTCCACTGCCCCACAGCCGCATAAATTGCTATGGTAGCAATGATTGGTTTTGACAATGGCAGGATAATGGAACGAAATACCCGAAAATATCCTGCTCCGTCTATTCTCGCAGATTCCTCAAGAGATATCGGCAATGATTCCATATATGTTTTAATTAAAATCAGATAATAAGCTGAAACAGCTCCCGGTAATATATAAAGCAGAAAATTATCCTTTAATCCATAGGATTTCATGGTTATATACCAGGGAATAAGGCCAGCATTAATATACATGGTAATTACCACAAACCGATAAATAATCTTTCTTGCGAACATTTCCTGCTTAGTCATAAGATAAGCAAAAAATGAGGTACACAACACCGTTATCCCCGTCCCCAGAACCGTTCGCAATACCGAAACAGCAAATGCCCCCTGGATATTATTTAATGCAAAAATTGTTTTGTAAGTCTGCAGTGAAAATCCCTGGGGCAATAAAAGTGCCTTATATGCCACATCCGGATCACTGATGGAATAGATAATGACATAGTAAAAAGGATAAAGGCAGACTACAACAAGCAGAATAAAAAATATTTGATTTATAATACTAAAAAAACTGATTTTCTGTTTCATGTCCACCCTCCTTATACAATTGATTCCCCTCTTAACTTTTTAGACAACGTGTTAGCCGTAAACAGCAGTGACACGCTTAAAACTGTTTTTATCATACCCAAAACCGTGGAATAAGAATAATCATTAATTAAAATTCCCACTTTATAAATGTAATAGTCAAGTACCTCAATACGATTGGCAACCAGAGTATTATAAAATACAAAATACTGGTCAAATCCATTGCTTAAAATATTACTGATGCTCAGCAGCAGCAGGACAAAATAAGTGGGATACAATCCGGGCACTGTTATATTACGAATGAGTTGAAAACGGTTTGCTCCATCTACTCTCGCCGCTTCATAAAGCTCAGCATCAATCCCGGCAATCGCTGCAATATAAATAATGCCATTCCAGCCAATGGATTTCCAGATCCCTAGCAGCCACTGGAATATCCATACTGCATTGTTTTCCCCAAGAATATTACTAAATGTTTGCGATGAACCCATCATTTTCAATATATTGGATATCAGTCCTTCATTTGAAAATATTGCAAAACTCAGGGAAAATACAATTATCCAACTGATAAAATACGGAAGTGTGGTGGTTGTTTGTACAAACTTACGAAAAAACGGCCTGCGAATCTCGTTTAGTAAAATAGCAAATATCATTGGTATGGGTGATGCCAGGATTCCCAAGGAACTCATCACAAACGTATTTCTGAGAACTCTGGATAAATCCCCCCAGTCCGTTGCCAGTTTGGCAAAGTTTTTCAACCCTACAAATTCCATTTGGCTTAAATCAAGTCCTGGCTTATAATCGAAAAATCCGTATATCCAGCCGAATATGGGCACATATGCAAATGCAAATATTAACATTACAAATGGCAGTGCCATAAAAAACAGGCGGTAACTTCCTTTCTTTCTTGTAACTTTCATTTTATTCAATTCCATGCCCCTTTCCTTCATACACTTCCGGATTGTGTACTGGTTGATTCATAAGCTAATTATAGGGATTTGGGGTTACTGTCTCAATGGAAAATAATATGATTTATAGGAACATTATGGGGGAATTATATGAACAGCCATTTTATCTGGGAAATTTTTATGATTTATGGGAAATTACTCTGAAACAAAAAACGGCTCCCCACCCCTGGGAAACCGCTTCTTACAATATCAATTTATATATTTATCTTATTTATTTTTATTCACAATCCGAGTCTCATAAGTACCATCTGCAATATCAATAAAACGTACAAACAGAGAAACCTTATTATCCTCATTCAAGCTTGTCCACAATGCATTGGTAAATGCATCAATCTCGTCGGGAATTGCCACTAATTTGGGCTCTCCTTCGAAGCTTGGAAGGGGATCGCCATCACACTGATAGGTGTGGATAAAGTGTCCTTCCCCTGCTACACAGTTTTCATATGCAAAGGTATAACGGTTACAGGATTCGGGATTTCCATTGTCACTTTTCAAAATTGACATTGCATAGTTATATTTTCCGTTCTCTAAATGCATGATACCGGAAATACGAGGTGTATAATTAGGTGCATCCGGCTCAAACTCTCTGCTGCGAAGAGACTGCTCAAATGTCATCTGTCTGTCCATTCCCTCATAGATGGTATCCGTCTGATCCCCATTGGTCACGATGGTTTTATTGCCCAGTACACGAACCGGTGCATAAATAATCAGGCTTGGATCGGTAAGCTTGGATGGATCAAATGCCTGTGTACGGATTCCTTCACCATCTTCTACAAATATACGGTTTCTGCTGTTTTCGCTTCTGCCCATGATAAAGTAAGCTGTCACTGCCTTGGTTCCGTCTGCTGATCTGCCGATTACAATTCCTCTTCCCGGATATGTGTTCTGCTGCAAATCCTGTTCAATTGAAATCATCTTCATTATCTTTTCTCCTTTGCTCTGCATGATTTGTTTTATATGTTATTTTTACCGCTATTTTTATTATATACTATTTTGCCGTTCTGTCGATATATATTTTTGAAATTCTACGCAATAGAAGTTCCGCTTAGATCGTCCTTAAAAATATATGATCTTGACACATTCCTATCATCGTCATATAATAAAATAATAATAGTTACTATTACTATTAATTCAAGATGTTCTCATTCTTCATGATAAGCAGAAACGCATATACTAATAGAATATGAAATGTCAGGGATATCAGAGAATATTTGATATCGCATAGGTTACACTAAAAGAATCTCATTTGCACGCAAACGCCGCATACTTAGCCAGGGAGGATTAACATGAACACATTAAACGGTTATATTGGAACATACTATTCTGAAAAAAGTCCGGGAATTTTTCACTTTGAATTTAATACAATTACAGGAGCACTAACCGTTCCTACCCTGTCTTATGAGGCAAAAAATGCAAAATGCTCTGACCTTTTCGGATCTTTTCTTGCAGCACCTCTGGAGAAAAACGGCAGAGCGGGAATCTGTCTCTGGGATACTTCTTCCACTTCACAACCACAAAGTGAGCTTTATACGGAACAGAAAACAGCCTGCTTTATCGTCCAAAACAATTCTTGCATTTTTACAGCTAATTACCACGAAGGAACCGTTTTAATTTATCGGAAAGATCCGGGAGGTCTGGTTCTTCATAAAAAAATTGAAATTGCTCCTATGGCGGGATGCCATCAAATACTTTTCCATGATCACTATCTGCTGGTTCCATGCCTGGAATTAGATGAAATACGTATATTCGATGGGGCAGCCGACTATACGCCTGCCGGTAAAATAGCATTTCCAAAGGGGAGCGGCCCAAGACACGGTGTATTCAACAGAAGCCATAACCTTCTGTACGTTGTCAGCGAACGCAGTAATGAATTGTTTACCTTCACTTTGGGCAAAGATCTGGAATTTCGGCTTTTGTCACAGATTTCTGTCCTGAACCCGGAAACTGCGGTCGTCCGTGAAAACGCATCCGCAGCAATCCGCCTCTCACCGGATGAGCATTTTCTATATATCTCCGTCCGGGGAGCTGACATAATCACGGTAATATCCCTTACCAGTGAATTTCCTAAAGCAATTCAATATGCCTCCTGTCAGGGGAGGCATCCAAGAGATTTTATCCTGTCACCAAACGGACGCTATCTGATAATCGTCAACCGTACTTCAAATGAAATGGTAAGCCTGTGCAGAAACAGCATTACCGGATTTCTGGAAGAGGTCTGTTCCAGAGTCCCCATTGCAGAAGGGGTCGGCATTATTTTGGAGGCAGAATCACCGGCAAAATCATAAAACGGATGATGAGATGAAGCAGGGAGCTATCATTTCTACGCTGAATAATGGGGGTATTTGCTCCCGCTGTACATGAATTTCATATAGCTGAGGGAAAATTATAAAATAGAAAGGATGCCACAAGGTTGGTCCTTCAGTCAATTCAAATGTGGCAGTGCTGCAGGGAACATGCAGCACTTAAGGCAGGTATACAATATGAAAAAATTAGATATAGGAATAATAGGATTGGCAGTAATGGGCAGAAGCCTGGCACTTAACATGGCGGACCATGGATTTTTAGTTGGCGGATACAACAGAAGCAGGGAGGTAACAGACGCACTTATAAAAGACCACTCTCATGAAAATTTTACACCTTTTTATGATTTGAAAGAGATGGTCGGCGCACTGGAGGCTCCGCGAAAAATCATGCTGATGATACAGGCCGGAAAACCGGTTGATCTTGTCATAGACCAGTTAATGGCCCTGCTTGAGCCAGGAGACATCATTATGGATGGCGGGAATTCTTTTTTTGAGGATACCAGACGGCGTTATACATTATTAGAAGAAAAAGGAATCCATTACTATGGAGTGGGCATTTCCGGGGGTGAAAAGGGGGCACGCTTTGGTCCTTCCATTATGCCGGGAGGAAACCAGGATACTTACGACGAAATCAAACCTGTTCTGGAAGCAATTGCAGCACGTGCCAAAGGAGAACCCTGCTGCAGTTACATGGGCCCGGATGGTGCCGGACACTATGTAAAAATGGTTCACAATGGAATTGAATATGCCGATATGCAGCTGATTGCAGAAGCTTATCTGCTCCTTAAATATGCAGGTGGATACGATAACCAGTCTATCGGTGACATATTTGCACAGTGGAACCAGGGGGAACTGCAAAGTTACCTGATCGGGATCACAGCAGACATCTTCCATGAAAAAGACGATTTCCAGGATGGAGAACTTCTGGATTATATTCTGGACAGTGCCCAGCAGAAAGGTACCGGAAGATGGGCAAGTATCGAAGCATTAAAACAGGGCGTTGATATTTCCATGATCACAGCAGCGTGCAATGCAAGAATCATGTCCAATCGCATTGATGAGCGGAAAGAAGCCGGAGAAAGACTCCATGGACCGTCTGCATTTGCTTCGAAACAACAGGACGAATACTTTGCAGAAATTGTCCGTGAAGGACTCTACGCTGCCAAGATCGCAGCTTATGCCCAGGGTTTTGCCATGTTGAAAGATGCTTCTTCCCTATATGGATGGAATCTGGACTTCGGTAATATTGCAGCAATTTTCCGGGCGGGATGTATTATTCAGGCTGAATTCCTAAATGATATTACACTTGCATTTCGTAAAAATCCACAGCTGGTTAATTTGATCCTGGATGACTTCTTCTTATCCAGAATTGATCATAACTTAAAAAGCCTTCGGACTGCCGTAATTACCGGAATTAATAGCGGCATTCCAATGCCGGCAATGGCGAATGCCCTTTCCTATATAGATGCCTTCCGGGGCGATGCAGTAGGGGCAAATCTGATTCAGGCACAGCGGGACTGCTTTGGAGCGCACACCTTTAAACGAATCGACAGAGACGGCAGCTTCCATCACGATTGGGGGAAATTATCATGAATCAAAATCTGACATTTACTATATTCGGCGGAACCGGAGATCTGACATTTCGAAAGCTTCTGCCGGCTCTTTACAATATGTGTGTCTCCGGGCGGCTTGGCGGAGAGGACCGGATCGTCATTATCGGAAGGCGCAGTTACAGCGACGATGATTACCGGACAATTGCCCGGGACTGGGTATCTAAGTTCTCCAGACTTCCCTATACCGAAGATGATTTTGCCGGTTTTGCATCCCGGATTCATTACTACCAGATGGATTTTTCAGACCAGGAGGCATATAAAGGATTAAACAGCTATTATCAGGAGCATGGGCTTTATTCCCATATCTTCTATTTTGCCGTAGCCCCGCGTTTCTTCGGAATAATTGTGGAAGGGCTGACCGGCGTAGACGGCGCCGAAAACGGAAAGGTTATCATCGAGAAGCCTTTCGGTGAAACACTCGCCGCTGCAGATGCACTGAACCAGAAAATGGAGTCATTCTTTTCCCCTGACCAGATTTATCGGATCGATCATTATCTGGGGAAAGAAATGGTCCGTAATATCCAGACCATACGCTTTACCAATCCTATTTTCAGCAATCTCTGGAGTGCAGAGCATATTGAATGCATTCAGATTTCTGCTCTTGAAGACGTAGGCGTGGAAACAAGAGGCGGCTATTATGATTCCAGCGGAGCGCTGAAGGATATGGTGCAGAATCATCTGTTTCAAATATTGTCTATTGTAGCGATGGAACAGCCGGAACAGTTCTCCGGTTCGGAAATGCACGGGGAGCAGATCAAAGTGCTGCGCTCCCTGCGTCCCGTTAAGGCTAAAAATATAAAAGACTCCCTTCTCCTTGGACAGTATGACGGCTATCTGGATGAAAAAAATGTGGCACCGGATTCTGCAACAGAGACCTATGCCGCCCTCCGCCTCTTTGTGGACAATAAACGCTGGAAAAACATGCCTTTTTATATCCGCACCGGAAAGAAACTGGGTCACCGTGAAATGGATGTGGCGATTGTATTCCGCCGTTCCTCACCCGAGATTGCTCCAAACATCCTGAATATTAAAATCCAGCCAACGGAAGGCGTATACCTTCAGTTTAATATTAAAAATCCCGGCGATACAGATGAAATCATCCAGACTAAAATGGATTTCTGCCAGAGCTGTCTGGATATTTTCCGAATTAATACACCGGAAGCTTATGAACGGATGCTGGATGCATGTATGCAGGGCGAGCGCTCCTGGTTCTCCCAATGGGATCAGATCGAAACCAGCTGGAAATTTATTGAGAATATACGAAAGGTATATTACAAACAAAACCTTCCCGTATATTCCTATACACCGGAAACGAATGGTCCCGCTGAGGCTGACGAATTCCTGAAGCATTATAACCATGAGTGGTTTGAGTAAAATACAATACCTCTTCTATTCCTCTGCTGCATAGATTCGGTTTTTAAAATCCATCACTGCTTTTTTCTGCGTCTTTAACTCTTTGGTAATAAAATAACTTTGAATTACAGGCGCAGCAAAATCCAGCAGCGGGATTTCTCTTAATCTTTGATCCGCCAGATACTTTCCCACAAAGCTGCGTGGAAGAAAACTGTATCCGATTCCATCCAGCAGATACGGAAGCAATTTCGTACTTTTATCAATCTCAAATGGAAATGGATTCTTCTTCGGGAACATATTCCTCATAAAATTGCTGCCTTCCCCTAATACAAAATCGCAGTACAGATAATACAGATTCTGCAATTCTACCTTGGTAATTCCCTGCTCATGCTCCGTATTTTTCGACGAAGTTACCAGTACCAGTTCATCTGTCTGAAACGGAATACAGTTAAAACCGTTTCTCTCCACAGGCACAAAGGTAAAAATAACATCTAAAGTCCCGTCCTGCAGCATTCGGATCAGTGTATTGGAATGATCAATAATTACCTTGACTGAAATGTCCGGACATTCCCGCAAGATCCCGGACATGCATTTTGTTAAATGGCAGTCATATACCGTATTAACCGTTCCTATGCGCAGGTGTTCTGCAAAACTGTGCAGCATTCCCAGCTCCATAACCGCCGTATGCTCCAACTCCACAATACGCTTGGCATATGGAAGAAAACGCCTGCCCTCTTCTGTCAGTTCCACAGACTTCTTCTGCCTGATAAACAGCTTTTTTCCCAGCTCTTTTTCCAATTCCATAATGCGGTTTGTCACCGTGGACTGCACAATATAGTACTGGTCTGCCGTCTGGGTAAAATTTTTAAGTTCCGACAGGGTTAGAAATGTTTTTAAATTTTCAATATTCATGGGATTATCATCTCCTGTGCGATCGAAATTATCGATTATTTTATCCATAAAGATTCATTATACAAATAATAAATAAAACGTTATAATAAGTCAAGATATAGTTTTTAATCTGGGCTAAATATAAAAAAATCCGTAAATTAATTTCTTAACAAAACTACATGGAGGTTAAATATCATGCAAAAGATTTACACAAAAGTAACCGATCAGACTCACTTCTTCGAAAATCATGATCCGGTGGAATTAGCCGCTGCTTACGGCACACCGGTTTACGTATATAATGAAAGGATTTTAAGACAGCGCTGCCGTGATCTTAAAAATATGGTCTCTTATCCTAAGTTCGTAGTGGACTTTTCTGCAAAGGCAAACAGCAATCCTGCCCTCCTTCAAATTGTACGGTCAGAGGGATTGGAAGTCGATGCTATGTCCCCGGGAGAGATTTATATAGAAAAAATGGCAGGTTTTACATCTGATGAAATATTCTATATTGGAAACAATGTATCCGATGAGGAAATGCAGTATGCCATTTCAGAAGGTGTTCTGGTAAGCGTAGATTCCATCAGCCAGTTAGAACGCTATGGACGCCTGGCGCCTGGAAGCCGTGTTGCCATCCGTTTTAACCCGGGAGTTGGTGCCGGTCACCATGAAAAAGTAGTAACTGCAGGAAAGAAAACAAAATTCGGAGTGGACCCGGTATTTATCCCTCAGGTAAAAGAAATCTTGGAGAAATTTAAACTAAACCTTGCCGGTATCAACCAGCATATCGGATCACTTTTTATGACCGGAGACGCTTTCGTTAAAAGTCTGGATTCTTTATTCGAAATAGCAAAACAGTTCCCAGGTCTGGAATTCATAGATATGGGCGGCGGATTTGGCATCCCCTATAAAAAAGAAGATGGGGAAGCACCTCTCGATCTGCAAGAGCTGGGTGGAAAAATTGATGAAGCTCTCTTTCAATTCACGGAAGAATATGGCAGACAGATCACTTTCCGCATCGAACCCGGACGTTATATCAGTGCCGAATGCGGGGTCCTCTTAAGCGAAGTGCATTCCATAAAATATAATTACAATAATAAATATGTAGGCTGTGATACGGGATTTAATGTTCTTTCACGTCCTATTTTATACGATTCATACCATGGCGTTGAAATTTATCGCGGGAATGATACGCCTTCCCGTAATGAGGAAACCGTAACCATTGTAGGAAATATATGCGAAAGCGGAGATATTCTGGCAAAAGACAGACCTCTTCCCGAAATCCAGGAAGGTGACATTTTGGGCATTCTGGATGCTGGTGCCTATGGTTATGTTATGAGCTCAAATTATAACAACCGTCTACGCCCTGCTGAAATCTTAATCAGGGAAAATGGGGACGTTGTGGTAATACGGGAAAGGGAAACTCTGGAGGATTTGAAGAAACATTTGATTTTGCTTTAATCGTGCTGCATAAATCTAAAAGAATAGATATTTACGTACACAAAAACACCGGCTGTTATTCCGCCGGTGTTTTCATATGTTCTCCAAATCCCAAACTGTAAAGTCCCCACAGCATACCTATTTGATTTAATTTTTCGACTTTATCCTTATCCAGGCAGAAGGAGCGAATGCCGCGCTGACGCTCCCGCTGTGCATTGATCCAATACCCTAAGCGAAAGCCATCTTTGGTTACATAATCCGGAAGCACATTCAGATGACCGTTTTTTTCATAAAACAGTTTTGCATCCTGGTACCATTCCATCCAACGCCGGCGCTTTCTAAGTTTCCAGGTAATATTTAATTCCTCCAGTTTATAGCGCTGACGAAAATCCATTTTGTTTTGCCAGTAACGTTTCCTCTGATAACTGATCCATTCACCCAGCGGAAATTGTCTGTACACAGTATTTCTCGGGAGGTTTATACTTCCATTTTCTGCATAATAATCTTTGGCATAACGGTACCAGGTATCCCAGTCTGTACGGATCTCCAGAGACCAAATCATGTCAATCTGATTTAACAGGTATATTTTGCGGGCGTCAATCCGATAAGTTCCTTTATTACGGTATGCCGCACGCTGTCTTTCTATCCAGCGTCCCAGCAGTTGTCCGTCATCTGTTTTGTATTTGGATGGAATTTTTAATGAATGATTTGCATCGTAAAATTTCTTTGCCAATAGATACCATTCATCCCAGGAAAGACGTGTGCAATGAATATTCTTTTGGTTCATAGTAGATTCTTCACGCTCCATTTCTCTCGATTACATTCCATATTATATCAACCTTTCAAAATGGGTGCCGTTTGATACCCGCTGCTTAAAATTTTCGGTACCCCCTGCGCTCCCATCACTTCATGCATGATCCTCAGCAGCTCCAGGATTCCACGAAACAGTACCGCCTTTTTACACCCGGAGTATCGCATGCTTCCCTGCCAATCCCCATATTCCATATAATAAATGTGAATAAAGAAAAAATACCTGGAACGTTTTGAGAAAAAGGGATGATTCAAATAAGGTTCCAGATGCGGTGTAAAATTCTCCATCGTCTGCTTTTTAAAGTCATGCAGCATAGCATCTATCTTTGCTATTAAATCACTGAGGTTATGAAAAGGAATTTCTTCTTTCTGGATAGGATTCATAAAGATTCCGGAAGCAACTCCATTTTCAATATCATTTACGTGAATAAAAAACATTCTCATATCATCTGTCAGCATTTCGGGTTCCATCTTAAAGCACCTCTCTTCTTCTAGACTTCCTGATCTGTACTAATTAAAACCTAATTACTTTTTTTAAATGTCACTTTTCCCATTGCTTATTCCACTGAGATGGTAATCTGTGCCGCGACCTGTCCTATACTTTCCTGGGTATCCTCATCCAATACCGTGAACATTGCCGTCGCCGGATACTCTCCCTGGCTTAAGTTTACCGCCAGCCGGTCATAATGAATACGCTCACCGGGTTTTAAGACTTTGGATGAATAAACCTCTTCTCCAGTGCTGTCCAGCGTTATACTGACCGACATATGATATGGATTATCTACCGGATTGGTAATCATCAATTCCCCTTCCTCTTCTCCCTTTTTAAATTTGGGGTGTACCAGAATCTGAAAGTGGAAATTACCGGTATCTGCAATTTGCTGTAGTGCCTCTATTTCAGGATTTCCATTTTTTGCATTTTTATCCATCTGATACTCCTCATAACCTTTCCAAATAGCCGCCATACATAACAGAATGCATATGATTGCTGTGAATACTAATTTTTTTCCTTTTGATTTTGAAGCTTTATTTATATCTGTACGCATATCCACCGGTTTTCCTTTCTGAATCTTACGGTCACTTTCTTTATCTTAGATAGTCATTTAAGCAGGACAAATGCAGCCTGTGATATGATTATCATTTTTGTATTATTTCTATACGGTTAATGACAATGTCCTTTTTTGGTTTTCTCTCTGTGTCTACGTAGACCTGAGAGATCCCATCTACAACATTTAATCCTTTTATGACCTGTCCAAATACCGTGTGACTGTAGTCCAGATAATAAGCTCCCCCAATTCGCATATAAGTTTCAACAGCATTCTGATATCTCTGGGCTTCCGATTCAGGCACACCCGCTGTCCCGATTGCCTGAATCTTTTTATTTAACGCATCTTCAAACTCCCCGACCTCTTCTTCGTTCATTTTTGATAGCTTATTTTTTTCATTCAGTTCGCTGTTTCCCTGACGCACCAATTCATTCATATAGAGATTTGCTTCCACCAACTTTTTTTCTTCCGGAATTTCCTGGCTTGACACAAAATAGAACTGGCTCTCATTAGCATCAATCCCGCTGTTTGCCATTGCCAAAGCACCATAGAAATGATGCAGTCCATCATCATATTCATCCTCAAATGGTTTGCCATAACTGCTCTTTTCCGCTCCGTCTACAGGAATTCCGGTTTGAACGATACTGTTTTTTCCAACATAGTGAAACGGACTTCGATCGTAATAACCCTGCTCCGCAAGTTTTATGAAATTCTCAACAGCTTTTGGAGCCAGATTCGGATACAGAATCACCGTAATATCGCCTGCCGTGGTATGTAAAACGGCATATGGACCATCTGATTGTGCCTGCTGGGGATTTTCTTTTGCCTCTTTCGCCTCAATTGGAAATGAATCTGCAATATCTGTATTTCTTGTGACATAATTCTTTTTGTCAGCACACCCCCAGATTCCAAGTGCCAGAATGCTGATTCCAATTACAGCCAGAATCTTTTTCTTCATTTTTATTTTATAACCGCCTTTACTTCTACTTTAATTATTTATCATATTTTACCTTGATATATTGCTACTTTAATTTTACTTTTAGTTATTTCAACGTTCCATTTCAATCAGCCTGCCATAAACCGCATATCTCGCATTATAGAATTCATAAGAGCACGTACACAAAACAACGATCCGATCCTTGGCGGATGGCTTTACTTTGCTTTGAAATGTAGATTCCACCATACGTTTTCTGATCCATTCTTTCTTTTCTTTTTTCCTTTTAAATTCCATTGGAAAGCTTTCATTTTCACCGTTAAGAATCGTTCCGGCAAATAGTTCTATCTTATATGTCTGCTCAGGGGTGTACAGCATCATGTAGGGATATTGGTTGTAATATGTCTGTTCCTTATACTGGGATAAGGGCGAGAACATGCGATTCAGCGTAATATGATGTCCATAGATGACAGAGATATCTCCGGAGAAATCCGCTTTGTTCCGATAATCCAAAAAAATCGCTCCAATTTCATTTGGAGTACCGTCTGACAGATGATGGAGATAGTAATCATTGTCTTTCCCCTGTACCACCGGGTAATCAATGGGTGTTCCGGGGCCGGACAGCCAGGCAATGCTGTCCCGGTTCCACTCTTTCAGTTTTCCGGCATCCGGTTCCCTGGTAACTTTGTCTGCCACTTTATCTCTTATCTTTTTATAATAGTTCTCTGCAATAATTGCAGGCTTTAATTCCCGGTAAGTACGCACCGCGAAATAACAACCTGCTGCGGTAACCGTCATTAATAAACAGATCATCACAATTCTTACTGTTCTGTTTTTTCCAGCGCAGCGTTTATCAGCCATTAACTTTGCTGGCTCAGTGCTCTGCGGAATGTTCCGCTGCTTCATAACTTCCAGAGCTTAAACTTACGCTGCCTTTCCCAGACTGTTCTGCACATCCAGTTTTTTTCGTTTTCATCAGATAAACCAGTATAAGAATGCCTGCAATGACGCAAAGCCCCAGACCGATCCCCCAAAAAGCAAACATTTGCTGTATCCCGGTTTTGGGTATTCTTTCACCGGTTGAAGGTCTGGTATGGTCTGCTGGGGTTACGACCGTTTTCTTCGTGGTCTCCGTCTCTGTCTCATCCGGTTTTTTCGTTTCCGTTTCTTCGGGTTCTTGATAAAGGTAAACGTTCACATCATATGGCAGGGTGACAGCATTTAACATTACCTCCCCCTCTTTGGGATTTGGAAGATAATCCTTTTTATAAACTTTCCAAAGAATCTGGTTTTCATCAAATCTCGCAACTTTTCCCGAAAATGTTATTCTCCCATCCTTTTTTGTATATTGCTCCATGGGATCTTCCCCATCTCCTGCGTATGCTGCGTCCAGTTCATAAATTCCATTTTCATCACTTTGTCCAAAGAGCACATATCTGTCTAACCCTGCTACATAAATTTCCACCGATGCGCCCTTTATCGGTTCCATGGTGTCCTCATCCTTTACAATAAAACGAAGCTTCCCCATATAATCCACCGTTACGCCAGCCGCAATATCCGTACTGCTCTTTCCCGGTGTCAGCATCTGGGACTGGTCCACATCTCCGGATGTTCCTGCTTTTGCCATAGCTCCCATATTGGAACCCATCATTGCTGCTGCACAAATGAGAAACAGCGCTGCTGCTTTTCTGATCTGCTTCTTCAATCACTCCACCTCACTTCTCTATAATCACAATTATTTTTTCAGCCGTCTCACCGGCAAATCTATCTCCATCCGGTTCATAAAACTGAAAAAGAACTGTGCAGGGATATACTCCTGGCTCCAGCCTTTTTTCCAGATAAACCGACTCTATGTAATAGCCCGGATCAATCATGCCGGACTCGTATAACCGGCTTCCATCCTGGTCATTGAACAATATTACGGTCATGCATAGCGGGCTTTTTGGTGTATTTGCAATTCGGATCTCCCCTTTTGCGTCAGCTTCTTTAAAATGTATGATCTGCTCAATGGTGACGTTCTGCATAGCCTCTAAGAGCATTTGATTCTGCTCCTCTTCATGAGGATCTTGTCTCTCTCTTGCCAAAATATCCCGCACTATTGGATCATCCTTCCAGTTAAGACGCGCATTGATTCCAAGTCCTATAAAAAATCCGCCCGCCACCAGACAGATTCCAGCAATTCCTGCCCATATTCGGTTTCTAAAGGCAATTTTGTTCTTTATCATGAATATATTTTACCGTCTCTGATATGAAGTACCACATTCACTCTGGTTTTGGCAATCTCATCTTCGGTTTCATCCAGGGCATAGGTTGTAAATACTGCCGTAGCTTTATAATCCCCGTTTTTTAACTGACGGTTAAGCGCCACATACTCGATGTAGTAACCCGGGTCGATTAAGCCGGAACGGTACAGCGTTTCCTGCGTCTCATCCAGCAGCAAATCCACCTGCAGAGAGTATCGGTTCCCCGGAACATTTTCGATACCAAGCTTGCCTTTTTTTCCACCCTCTTCAAATACCGGTTCTGCAGCGATCCCAATATCTACCATTCCCTCTTCTACTTTCTGGTTCAGCAGGTCTGCTATCTCTGAGGGACTTTTACCGGGAAGCAGTCCTCCCAGAGCCTCTTCATCTCTGGCAAGGCGATCCTTTCCCCTGTTCTGGTTGACGCTGTACAGGAATCCCACCGCCACACCTGCGCAAATCAACAGAATCACCAGAATAATTATCCATTTTCTGCTTCTTTTTTTCTGTTCCATTCTGATAACTCCTTCTGTTCTTTCTACTCATATATCATTACTACGTCTGCTCTATCTGATATCCACCTGCCATATAATTTTTCCTGCTTTTACGGATTCCTCCACCTGGGTATACTGCCCCCGGTATCCTCCAATCTCCACATCCAGTTTCAGTTCCAGCTCAAACGGATCCTTTGCAGTTCCCGACGCCGTATATCCTCCGGATTCATCCGGCTTGTCCAGAGCAATCTTCTGGTCTGCCCATATTTTTTTCTCCGTTTTGTCTTCTTTTTTAAATACATACTGATGCACAGAATCTTCCAGGCTGATGCGGTAATTTTTCCGGTTTTCTTCCTCGGCAGTGACTGCACTGTCTTCTGCAGCCGGCCGCCAGTATCCTCGTTTTGCTGCCAGCCCTTCACTGTTTTCTATATAAGCTTCCAATTGTACCGCCTTCCCCTGACGCAGTGCCGGATCATAATTTTCGTTCCCATCTTTATCTTTTTCGGCGGTTTCCGTAGAATAATTACGCACATATATGTTGGAATCCCCCACAACGGCAATTTCATAATCATTCGTACCGCTGCTGTGTTCCAGAACATTGACAACCACGTTTGGAAGCAATAGAGTCCCCTTATCCACCGATATCTCCACCCGGTTATCCGTATTCCTGGTTCCATTTACCACAAAGGCAAAGGTGGTGGGTACCGTTACGGAAATCCTGGGACTATAATCTTTTTTCATTACATCTAACCACACATTCTGGCGGGGTCCGTCATCTGCTGCATGGATATTTTCTTTTCCCATAAAGAGAAGTCCCGCCATCAGGCATATGACTACGGCTGCTTCTGTTTTTTTTCTTCTTCTCATGGTCACTCTTCCCTTCTTTCCAATGATTTTGATGGAAAAAATCTTTTGCAGAAAAATCTTTTATTCTGTCTGCCACCAGCGTTTTTTAAGATTTGCCTGCAACAAACTTTTTCCATTTTCGGGGCGCTATCACTCTGCGCCCCGTATAATTATGCCACTTTTACTCGTTCCTATTTATTTTGTCTTTTTCTGATTCTTACTGTAAGTAATCTCCACTTGGAGCGGTAGGTGTCTTTGTTATTGTATTATCTACGGTGTAACCAACTGTCCAGACAATTGTGCCGACTTTAGCTGACTGTTCGATTTGTTTGTATTCTCCACGTGTTCCGCCAACTGCCACATCAAATGCAAGATCTTTTGCAGCTCCGGTCTTGGCAAGTTTTGTTGTACTGTCCACGTTTGCAGGATCGGTTACGTCAGGAGCATCCAGTACTACAGCATTTGCCATTTCCAGTGTATTTGCACCGGCTGACTTGTTGAATTTTTCATTCTCAAGGCTTAATGTGAATTCTTTAAATCCTTTTGCATTTGCAGTATGTTTCCAGTAGTTACGATCTTTGTCGGAGCCTTTGTTTTCGATAGATCCCTTCAGATTGACAGCAATCCCTTCTCTTGTATTGCCTGCTGCTGCCTTTGTGGAGTAGTTGGTAAATGTCATTTTGCTGTCCTGTTCTACTGCAATCTCATAATCGCTGGTTGGGGATGCCGGGTCTAATACATTGACCTTTACATTTGGGAGCAGGATCGTTCCGTCTGCGGATGAAAGTGTCAAATCCTTTTTCGCTGTATCCACAGTACCATTTACGACAAAAGCAAATACGGTAGGTACTGTAACTCGGATACGTGCATCCGTATTGGTTTCATCATCCACTACAATACCTGCATATACATCTGTTCCGTCCGGTACCGGTACTACATCTCCGCTTGTTCCGGCAGCCATAGCCGGGATTGTCATGGTTACACAAAGTGCTGCTGCTGTTAAAGTTCCTAATAATTTTTTCGTCATGTTTTTTCTACTCATCTTCTTTTCCTCCAATGTTTGGTTTTCTTGTTTGGTTTTCTTGTTTGGTTTTCTTGTTTGGTTTTCTTATTTTGTTGTTTTATATTTAAAAAAGGAAAAATGGCGCAACCTTTTTTAAAGCTTTTTCATCCGTTCAAGACCTTGATCTTGACTTTTACATTTACCTGACCGATATCATCCAGGCTTTCCGGATCAGTCGCCAGAACTTCTGCCGTACATTCATATTCTCCGGCAGGCAGTTCCTGATCCAGTTTGATCTTATCAATATACTGACCGGGTTTTAAGCCGTCGCTCTGATAGAGGACGCTTCCGTCCTTATCCAGCTTCAATATGACCCGGCAGTAATATCTGTTTTCCTTTATGTTTTCAATGCCCAGGCTGCCTTCGCTTTTTCCATTTTCAAAAACCGGCTCTACATTCATGGAAATGTTAAACATTCCTTCCTGTACAATGCCATCCAGCATTCCCTGCAGCTCCCGGGCAGACTTTCCTTCCAGTGTTCCGTCCTTAGCCATTTTGTCGAACCAGTACTTACTGGTATCGTCCATCTGATTTCTGTTTAATAAGAACCATCCTGCTGCCACTGCCGCTCCCAGAAGAAGGAGGATCAGCAGGATGAACCATTTCTTTGATTTTCCCTTTGTCTTTTCCATGATTTGCTCCTTCATCCGTTAACGTACTAATTCAAATTTGTAGATCATCTGGTATTTCGCCCTGGCATTTTCTTTGATATAAGTCTCCGGGTCTGCGATGGACGTACCAAATGCAGTATCGTTGTATTTATCAAAGAAGGACGTATCCGCAGTTCCGGTAAAGGTAAATCTTCCTGACGTTCCCGGCTCTAATGTGCCAAATGTAACCGGCACCGCTGCTGTGGATGCCAATGGTGTATCGGCAAGCCCTGCAAATCCATTGTCTGCATCCCGGTCTGCCCCTGTTACCGCCAGATATAACTTTTTATTCAGATCCGGTCCGGCTAGGTCAGCCTTATTTTTCACCAGGATCATTTCATCCCAGGCAATGCTCTCCGAAGTATTGTCATTTTGGAAACCAACCACCGATATTTTGGTCTGATAGCTGCCTCCATTGGTAATGGTATAAACCGGTGCTTCCAGGATCTCATTTCGTATGTTTCCATTTTCAGGGCTGCTGTTATTGGGATGCTCCACTGCAACCAGAAATACATCTAATGGCAGAGAAATATCCAGAACTTCGTAATTATACAGCTCCAATGTGTCTTTCTCCGTCTCTGACTCCACTAAATACAGTTTCGGGCTGACCGATGTAATGGTTGTTCCTAAAAGGTAATGGTAATATTCCTCATCCACCGTGTTTACATAAGCATCTCTCATGTCGTACACTGCCACATCTCTGCCGTTGACCGGGTTATCCACATTGATATCCAGATAATCTGCAGTTTTCAACAATTCCTGCATATGAATCACATGATCTGATCCCCAGACAGGCTTATCCGCTGTACCGGTATTTGCAGTTGTCAGATAGATTTCCTGTCCGGCCAGTCCTGCCGCTCCATACAAGATGGTAAAATAGCCATCCTGGTAAATGCCTGCACCCTTGGCTGCGCTGTTATTCTCCAGTACGGCACCGTCATAATTCATGGTTCCGTGGTTTGCCACGGCTCCGCCTTCCATCCGTTCAGGCACCTCCAGGGAATTGTCGTTATTTCTCAGGATAGCTCCTTCATTCAGATTCAGAACGCTCCCGGAACCTGCTGTAATCAATGGTGCAGCTGCCTTTGTGGAGTCCGCCACATCTTCATAGATATCACCGATGGAAATTGCATCTCGGTGCCCCTCAATGATCATATCCTGCAGATTGAAGATACCTCCTGTATCTACTTTAAACAATACTCCCGTATGATCTCCCGGACTGCTGTAATCACTGTTGCTCTTCATTCCATCAGGAACTACATATCTTCTGATATCTACTGCTCCACCTATAATATCGATTCCGGTCAGCCCTGCTGAATAAGAGGTGGCAGTTAAACTAATATTTTCATTAATCGTAACGGTATCAACCACATACAGGTACCCGCCGCCAATATTTTTTAATAACTCATAAGCTTTTTTCAAGGTCCGGACTGCCTGGGCAGGCACTCCGCCGCTTTTATTGTCAGACCCATTAACCCCGTCTATGTAGACTCTGTGGCGGTACTGTAATTCCAGTACGTTTACATCTCCGGTACGGCTGCCCAGAGAGAATATATCCGTAACAGACCGTTCCAGACGATAAATTGCAATTTCGTCCAGGGCAGGTTCATATGCTTCTGTCGTCCCCTGCTTTCCGGGATACTGTACAACCGGTCTGCCCAGATAAGGGTCATCCAGGGTGACTTGCAAGGTACCGCTTGCAGGTTTAAAACCACGCAGTGAAATTTCGATATATTTGCTGCTGCCGGTATCTCCTTCACTTCCGCTTCCGGTGAGATGAATGGTTCCCTCTATATTGGGATCACGGTCCAGGATACAGATTCCGTCCTGATATATGGCACTTCCTTTTCCATTTGGCGTCTCCACATCGGTAATGGAAACGCTGACCGCCTGAAAGACACCTCCGTCCACATATACTCCGGCACTTTTTGCACCTGCTGCTATATTTTTGTTTCGGTAAATCTCTGCACCGGAAGGTATGATCAGCTTCCCCTTTACCTGGAATATAGGACCTTCGGATTCTACCGGACCGGATGCATAAACCGGATTTCCTACTACTTCCTGGCTATGCCCGTCAAAGAACAGATTATCTACGTTTAAGATCCCCGAATCAGAAACTTCAAACATGGTTCCGGTATAAGTTGCTATCTCATATTTGTCTTTACCCGGCAGCGATTCCCATGCGTCCGGCTGGGCATATCTTTGGAAATACACCGGACCTAAAGCATCTACTTCCTCAGTACCGCGCTTATAATATCCATGCTCTCCTGTGGTATCCGATAGGTTCTGCAGCGTTGTTTCATCGCTCACCGTAACTTTGTCCACTACGATAATAACGCCGCCCTCTCCTCCTTTACGGAGTAACTTATAAGCCGCTTCCAGTGTCTTGACTGCCGTCTTCGGCGTTGTTCCGTCCAGGGTATCCTTACCGTTTTCACCGTTAATGTACACAACGCCTTTTTGCTGCAATTCCAGTATATTTTCTTCCCCGCTGCGGTTTTCCAGGTGGTACACCGCCATTATTGCCGGGTTCAGGTTATAATAACTTTTCACATCCTTATCCGGCTTATAACTGTCCGGATATGCAACGACTCTCCTTCCTCCGTATGGATTATCCATATTCAGAGAAAGCACCGTTCCCTTTTCCGGCTGGTAGCTCACATCGGCGTTGATATACCTGCTTGTGGTATCCGCTGCACCTGTGCCAGTGAGATATACCTCTCCTGAAATGGAAGAAGTATTTGCTAAACGCATGGTACCATCCTGGTAGACCGCACTTCCTCTATAACCGGATACGTCCCGGATTGTGCCGCCATTCACCGCCAGCTCGCCCTGGTCGATATAGACAGCACCTCCCTTTCCCCCTGACGGGAGATTGTTCAGCCTGAGCACCGTATTATCCGACATGCTCACAACCGCTCCTGCTTCTACTTTCAGAATCGAATCCCCTTCGATCACGTTGTCGATTTCTCTTCTTCCGTAAATGGTAATGCTGCC
Source organism: Clostridiales bacterium (assembly GCA_018365455.1). Classification (GTDB taxonomy): domain Bacteria; phylum Bacillota; class Clostridia; order Lachnospirales; family Lachnospiraceae; genus Robinsoniella. Next base: position 13,094 of record JAGZJZ010000038.1, on the reverse strand, counting down.
CAGCTTCAGGTTGGCGCCATCTCTGGCGAGAATCATATTTCCCGTATAAGCAGGCCATTCTTTATCGGCATCCGTGATTTCAAACCCGGTGTAGCGGCTCATCCATGCCGTTTCCGGGAGATCCCAGGCTTCCTCTTTGTCTACGTAGACCGGACCGCTGGTATAAATAATATAATCTCCGGCACCTCCGATAGACTTTGCTTTCGTCATTCCAGCCACCGCTTTATCTGGATTACCGCCATCATTGGAATCAGAACCATGTTCGCTGTCTATGTAAATACATTGCTTTAATACCAGGTTCGGCGCCTGTTTCTCCAGTACGTACCCCGCTTTCTGTGTGTTAAAATAACGCAGGTATCCGGTTGTATCCAGAATTACATCATTATCGGGTTTTACTACGATACTGCCTTTCTTGAAACTGTCTGCACAGTCGATGGTGTACATACGGTTTCTCTGGTAAATAGAACCGCCTAAAATAACCGGATAAGATGTGGATGCCAGATAAATACGATCTGATATAGTGCTTCCACCTCCTTTTAAGTTGAAATTCTGCCCGTTAATATAAATTCCGGCATTTTGCTTTAAGGCTTTTACCGTTGTCACCAATGGAGTATTATCCCGGATGACTCCTCCTGAGATTTCTACCTTCGCCGTACTGCCATCCCGATAATAAATACCGGCACCGCTGTTTGCCTTGTTTCCCTGGATATTTCCGCTCATGAATTTTAGTGTGCCTGACTGAATGTATATGCCGCCGCCTCTTGAATAGGTCGTTGAAGCACTTTCCTGTCTGACAGCACCGCACTGGTTATCCTGAATCTCCATTCCGGAGATGGTTACCTGTCCTCCATTTATAAACAGACCTCCACCCAAGGCACCATAACTCTCATTGTTTGTAGAACCTCCATAGAGCAAATCATTTCCTCTGATGCTTCCGCCATTTGCGGTCATTGTTCCTGCGTTGTAAACAGTTCCATAAATATTCCCGGAATAGCCGGTATTATCAATTTTATTATTTTCTATTGCAGCACTTCCGGACATATTCAATACACCGTCATTATACAGTGCTACTCCGTAAATAGTGGAGCTTATCTTCTCCATGCTGTTTCCGGCAATCGTACCTCCTGAAAATTCAAAGGTTCCGGTGTTATAAACTCCCGCTCCCGAATAATTGGATGACATGGAATACATTTTATTATCATCTATATGTCCGCTAGTCATATTAATTGTTTGTCGGTTGTAAATACCGGCACCATAGCCTGAACTGTAAATCTCATTTCCAAGAATACTTCCTCCTGAAATATTTACAATGCCATAATTATAAATACCAGCTCCATGATTACCGTATATTCTATTATTTTGCAGCACTGCGCCCGAATTCACATTTACCACGGAAACAGAACTGCTGTTATAAATAATAGATCCAGACACACCTCCGCTTATAGAAAACTTGTCCTTATTCCCATCTATGACAATATTCTCCAGGGTGAGCTGCGCACTGCCGTTCATCTGAATCATATACCCGGTATACTTTTCGTGGCGCATAACCTTTGGTACCCAGGTGTCATCTTTATCATTGGTAAAGGTCTGACCCTCATCAAAACTCCAGATGTCCCCGGATGGTTTAGCGGAATTGCTGTTTCCAAAGTCTACCGGATAATTACAGATAATGATGTTGGCTCCCGTATCCAGGGTTTTTAAAATCTCCCGTGCCCTGGCAAAGGTAGCTACCGGTGCCCCGATACTTCCGCCATTGTTGTTGTCATCTCCCGGTACCAGTGTGGGAGTAAGAGATCCTTTTCCGGCAAGATAAACATTATTTTCCCCTTCCACAACCAGATTTGGATCCTGGGCTAAGATCGATTTCTCTTTGGGGAAATTTGCTGTTTTCTTAAAATGATCCAGGTAGGTATCCGCATTGGATATAAGAACACCATCCGGTTCAACCAATATCTGTTTGATAAAGTTATCGGTACATCCTACCTGAAATACCTGATCATCCGGTTCACTAAAGAGTGTAATGGGTTTTTTCACATCCCGTATGTAAATCTCTTTATCCACCTCTGCCTTGCCGCCTAGCTTCAGCTTACCGTTACAGTCCACTGCACTTCCGATTGCTGTACTGAGATTACCTTTGACTGCAGTACCATCTCCTAAGGTAAGGGTACTTCCGGAGCTGACCACGATTCCTCTGCCTTTATTGTTGCGTATCTGTGCTTTATCTTCTAAGGTTATTTCTATTTCATTTGCATAAACAGTCGTACCGCTTATATAGTCCCCGGTATAAATGCCATCGTTTCCATTGCTATCAATCGAGGATTGTCCTGTCATGGAAATGCTGCTTGGACCGGCATAGTAGCCGCTGCTTGAATATCGGTCGAAACATATCCCGTAACTTCCGTTATATCCAATGCTAGCATTGTCTTTAAGATTGACCGATACTCCTCTTTGTGAGTATATTCCCTGGTTGAAATTTTTATCTTCCTGGGTATTCCCCCCTATAACTGCATTTCCATCCATATTGATCTGCGGTCTGTTGCTTGCCGTAGTAGTATAGGAATTATACCCATAATATACTCCATAAGTATTTTTGCTTATGCGGCTGTCACCGTGCATATTTAAATCTGTATATATCATGTTATAGGAACTTGCATTGTAAACTGCATATCCAGTCTGGGTAATTGCGGCTTTATCATCCAGATCAATCTTCAGATTATCACTGCTTCCTGTTATGCTGTTAAGATAAATTCCATTGCCGGAACGATTTTTTCCTCTTATTTCTGCTTCACCATCCATATAGATACGGCTGCCTCCGGATACTGAGCTTGCGTAAATAGCCTGATCTTTATTTTCCAGAAGCATCGACTTATCATGCATGGCAATTATAGAATTGGTACCTGACATGTAGACGCCTATACTGCATTCTTTAATGAGAGAAGCATCATTTAATGTCACCATGGAATTCTCAGATATACTGCTTCTGCCATAAATTCCAATCCCATACCGCCCCGGTGCCTTTACATAAGATGTATCATACATATCCACCCCGGATCCGTCATCCTTCACAATGATGCCGCCTGTACTTCCGCTTAAACCAGGCAAAGATCCATTACTGCTGTTATTGCCCACGTATTGACTATTTTCAATCCCGGAGTGATCCTCCATTGTAAGTTTACCGCCTTTTTCCAGGTAAACAGCCCAGCTGCCGTGACTTCGTACAAGGGCACCGTCAGACTGATCTGCCGCTGATCCTTTCATTGTGACAGAACCGCCGCTGTTATAGACACCTATCCTGAAATTATTCTGAATAATCCCATTCTCAAGTGTCAGCTCTGTACCAGGACTTACATAAACCATAGACTCAATGGTATTATTAGCTCCGTCTACAGCACCTGCATTTCCATCCATCAAAAGCCTGCCTATGGTAAACCCGCCATTTCCGTTGTCCACCGTCTGCACCATGATTCCATAAAAACTGGCAAACCGCTTCACCTGTGCCAGGTTTGTATTGATGATATTCCCTTCCGAATTTAATGTCTCAGACTGTACAAACTCCGGTGCTCCATAATCAAGATCCCATACCTGGTCTGTGTCGTCCGCCGGAACACTGACTTTTCCGCATATGTAAATAAACGGTTCAAAACCATCCGGGTCATAGCCGGAATCTGTAATGGGTTTCTCAGCATTTTCTTTTGCACTGGATATTTTATCCTTCAGGATACTTTTTGCCCGTTCAAATGTCCGTACTGCATCAGATGGAGAGGTTCCTCCGTTACTGTTACTACCCCCGGTTCCATCCAGATAAACACCTTCTCCCACCAATATAATATTTTTATTAAACCCGCCTAATTGTGTCTTCGGCGGTATTTCTCCTCCGGTAAAATAAGCTACATAAGGTTCTGCATCTTCCACTCCCGCATATGTATACGTCTTACCGGGTGCATTTACGGTCTTTTGTCTCGCCGGAGCGATTACTACACTTCCTACTTCAAAGATATCTTTGTTGACATTCACTGGAAGCTTTCCATCCACACCGGATACTGGTACTTCATTCAATAAATACAGTTTACTTGTGGCTGTATTGAGGAAAATTTTATCCTTCAGCGTCAGGGACTCCGGATCTATATAATTCTTAGAGCTGGAGGTCGTTCCAACGTTAATATAAATGCCATAATCCTTTGCACCTGTTTTTCCCGATTCAAACGTTCCGCCCAGAAACCATGCATTTGCAGTACTATAACAGCTGCTTCCCAACAAGGCTGAATTATTTTGTACCATTATCTGATCTCCGAAATAGGAATTTCCTCCGCCGCAGTATACACCTCCTCCATTTTGAGTCGCGGTATTGTCTGCAATCAGTCCTTCTCTGAGATGTACCGTTCCGGACACATAAACACCGCCGCCATTTGGAGCTGAATTTTGGTTGATTTCTGCCCCCTCCAGTTTCGTATTGCTTCCGGCAAAGTATATACCTCCTCCGCGGGATGATGCGTTATTCTCTTGAATAACTGCTCCTGTGCCAAGTTCCAGGTAGCTGGAAGCATCGTATATGCCGCCTCCGTCACTTGCCTGGTTTCGTTGGATTAATCCGCCAGTGATCCTAAGGTTTGAAATTGATGAACCTCCGGATAAATAGATTCCGCCGCCGAGTGATCCGTTATTATCCTGAATTGTTCCGTCTGTCATTAAAAATGTTCCGTTTGTTGAATAGATTCCTCCACCATAATAAAAATTTTTATTCTTCTCTATAACACCGCCACTAATTGTTAATTTGCCACCTGTGTTATAGATGCCTCCACCATAGCTAGAATAGCTGCCGCTGGAAAGGTTATTTGAAATCTTACCTCCATCCATAACCATTTCTACTGATGAATTTATATAAACACCACCACCATAGACATATCCTCCACTTTCGGTATTTTCCGATATGTCTGCTTCACCGGTTATTTTCAGAACACCGCCGGACATATAGATCCCGGAACCATAGCCGCTATATGAACTGCCACTGCCTCCATAAGTCCCTGATGCTTTATTCTTAGTAATAATTCCGCCGCTCATCTGAACAACGGTATTGCCGCCTGCTGCGTATATACCCCCGCCATACCCAATATACGAACTATAAGAGGAAACATTCGAACTAATCGTTCCTCCTGCCATATCCAGCCGTGCATTACTTAAATATACGCCTGCTCCAAACCCGGTTTCCGAATTCCTGTTATTATCGGTTATACTTCCTCCACGCATAGTAAAGATGGTCTCATCTTTATTCACTCCGGAAACAGATACTCCTAACGCCTTTTTTGTAATCATTCCATCTTCCAGCGTAAACTTCGTAGTCTTCCCTGCTGCCCCCCGTACCCTCACACCGGTACCGCGATAGGAGGAATTAAAGCCTTTCAATACCGTACCTTTTTGTGAAGTATAGCTTCCCCCTGCCAGAACATCTACCATGACATTTCCGTTCATAGCGTAGTCATATTCCATCACCAGGTTAGAGGTTGTAAACGCACCCCCATCTTTCACCGATACTAAGACAGACGGAACCTGCTTATGTTTCATCGTCCATTCCGGATTCGTTTTACAGCAGGCTATTTTAGCCTCGCTGCTTCTGTCCGTATTGGTATCATCTATAAAGTTCCACTCTTCCGTACCGGTGATATCCACGGTATCACAGATATAGATCACCCGGTTTTGAGGGTCTATATCATCCCAGTTATCAAACAGAATTTTCTTAGCCTGTGCAAATGTCTTCACCGGCCAGTTGCAGTTTCCGCCAAACCAGATATCATTTCCCTTCTGTCCGTTCAAATAGACCCCTGTATATTTGAACTTTCGGTAAAGTTCGATATGGTTCTCCATAACTCCATCACTGTCCTCATACGTATCCTTACGCAAAGTCCAGTTGGCATCAGTATTTTTTGAATGGAGTGTAAAAGCACTAAGATATTCAGCAGCATCACTGCCTTCCGGACCTTTTATAACATCTGCATATTGAAATTCCTGATTATCATCGATTCCTGAATAATATACGTGATAGTTCTTTCCTTCCACATCCTTAGTGGTCAGTTCAATCGTACAATCTGACAGACGTCCTTTTGCATCCGGATTTAATTCTGTCTGTATACTTCCTCCTATGATGGAAACCCTTTCTCCTATGATCAATTTTCCCAGAGAAGATGCTCCTTCGTATCCTACATAGCTGTCTGCAATTCGTATACCAATTCCTGCTTTACAGGAAATCTCCAGATTCGTTATCGAAAACTCTCTTCCAGGCGGAATTATAAAAATCTCTGTGGGATATTTATCCCATTGGGTAAGGGCTATCTTATTCTCACCGTTCAGTGTTGTTATTGGAGTTCCATTTACCGCGAACTCTTCATCCCCAATCACAATTGGGCTCATTACAACAACTGTACCGCCGTCGCCTCCCAGAAGCCCTCTTGCATGTTCCCACGTCCGAACCGGATGCTGGTCATCGATGCCGGAGTTATCATCACTTCCTCCTGGTATCGCCGGACGGTCTCCTTCCGGACTGGAAGTTTCTTCATTTACGTTCCAATAAACGACTTTGCTCCCTACCGCTCTTGCCATGGAGCTAACTGCTTTTTTTGCCGCTTCAGTCTGGTCTGCCCCATCCAATATTGCCTTGCCGGAATCTTTATTGCCTTTATTTGATTTATTTATTTCTGTTTTATTTATTTCTGTTTTATTTATTTCTGTTTTATTTAATTCAGCATTATTTACTTCCGTTTCGTTTATATCCTCTTTATTTATGTTTGATTTATTTATATTTGATTTATTTAACTCTGTTTCGTTTCCATTTATTTCATTTCCTTCCGTCTTATTTTCATCTGCCTTTTTTATATCCGTTTCGTTTCCATCATTCTTCTTCTCTAACCCCTTTTGCCTGGAGGTAAGAAATATTCCATTTCCGCCGCCTTCAGCATCCTGCTGAAGCAGCTGCCACTTTTCCTGTAATATTTGAGTCAACATAAAATGTCCCGTCAAGTCTTTTTGAAATTCTTCCTGACCGGATGCTGGGGCAATTACTTTTATCTGATTCTGATCGTCATTTGGATTTGCATTGATACTGTATTTTATATTCTCACCCAATTGGTTTTGCACCTGTAGGAAAGGCCGGTTATTTCTTCCCCCTGCATTAGCGGTGTCCAAAAACAAATTTCCTTCCAGCGTAAATTGATCTCCAATAATCAGACTTCCCTGTTCTACTTTAACCAGGTCCTCATTTTCCTTCCCCGAAGCAGCCGATAAATGCATATGAGACAAACTGAGTTCTCCGCCCTCCACAATGAAGATATAGGAATCACCCTCAGCCCTCCCAGTCCCATTGACCAAACGAATTCCATCTCCATCATAGCTCACTTGCCTTCCATCTGTTATACGCTCTGCAGACATAACATAAACGGTAATTTCTGTCTCTAATTTCTCCCTGAGTTTCCTCGCTTCTGTCAGTACCTGTTGAAAATCCACGATTGGGTTTTCCTCACTACTGCCATCCCCATTTCCATCCACTGCTGCAGAAGGATCCCAATATATAACCGACACCGTTTCTTCCTCTGCCGGCGGCATGTTATCTGCCGCTTCCGTTATACCCGGACTGCAAATAATTACTCCCAGACATAAAATAATCGCTAATATTCTTTTTATTTTTCTATTCACTTGGCATTCCTCCGGTCTAAATCTTTTTTCTAATATACAAGCGTATCCGGCATCAAACAGGCCCAGGACTGATCCTATAAATATCATTTATCTTGTATTGGAAATAATTGGAGATAAAATCAGACTTTTTTCCACAGCTGTGATACAATGAGTTACACAATAGAAAAAACCATAGAAACGTAAATAGCAAAACAGGCGAAAGTCTGCGACGCAAAGCTACCAGGGTCTTTAAAATGACAGCCAGCTGCCGACTTCCTTATAGGATTATGCCTGCATGCGGACTGTCATTTTTATGTAAAAAGAAGTGGGGAAAAAAGTCTACCTTTTTCTCCATTTTTCTATTTTTTTAGACAGACCTGTCATATGCCTGCCCTTGATTCTCTCTGTACCTGACTTACCCATTTATGAAATGTTTTATGGTCTACACCTAGCCGTCTGCCCGCTTCCCTGGCACTGATGTGTTTCTCTTCCCACTGCCCATAAACAACAGAAAAATTCGGCGGCAGCTCTTTTTTAGGTCTTCCAAACTGAATGCCTTTCACCTTTGCTACTTCGATTCCTTCTTTCTGCCTCTGCCGTATATTCTCACGTTCCACCTGAGCTACATAAGATAAAATCTGCAAAACTAAATCAGCTATAAAAATACCTGTAAGATCATTTTCCCGGGCTCTTGTATCCAATAATGGAAAATCAATCACAACAATATCCACTTCCATCTCTTTTGTAATCTTGCGCCACTGCTGAATGATTTCATCATAATCCCTGCCCAGCCGGTCAATTGATTTGATATATAACACATCACCGGCCTTTAACTTTCTGATAAGCTTCTTATACTGGGGACGTTCAAAGTCTTTTCCTGACTGTTTATCTTCATAGATATGATTACGCATAATCCCCAGTTTTTCCATTGCCGCCATCTGCCGATCCGTGTGCTGCTCTTTGGTTGATACACGAACGTATCCATATTGTTGCTTTTTCAATTTATTTCCTCCTTCTGTATCTGTTTTCACAATTATTATTCCACATTGCCACGAAACTATCATTTCCCTTACTGGAACTTTCTATCAGCAAGTTTTACACAATAAAAACAAATTTCCAATGAATCACAAAAAATTCTTGCATCTTAAAATCAACTGTGCTATGATACATCCGAACGAAGGCGTTCAGATAATATCAAAAATTATCTGAATGCCTTTTTTATTTATAAATCCACAGCACATTAAATTTATCTGTTAGGAGGTCTTTCTATGAATACTGGTGATACTGCTTTTCTCTTAATCTCAGCCGCCTTCGTTTTTCTCATGACACCGGGGCTGGCATTTTTTTACGGCGGTCTGGTACGCCGTAAGAACGTCTGTAATACCATGATGGCATGCGTTTCTGTTATGGGTCTGTCTATTGTAATGTGGATATTATTTGGCTATTCCCTCTCCTTTGGAGGGAACCATCTTGGCATAATCGGAGATTTTAGATGGTTTTCCTTCCAAGGAGTCGGTATGGATGCCGGTCCATATTCCCATACCCTGCCTCATCTGGTATTTGCAGCATTTCAAATGATGTTTGCAATGATCACCCCGGCCCTTATCACAGGTGCACTGGTTGGACGAATGCGGTTTAAAGCGCTTTTCCTGTTTATCGCCCTCTGGTCAGTAATCGTATATTATCCCCTGGCTCATATGGTGTGGGGAGAAGGCGGGTTTCTTGCATCCATTGGTTCCGTTGATTTTGCCGGTGGCAATGTAGTTCACATCAGTTCCGGTATCAGTGCTCTTCTTCTCGCCCTTTTTCTTGGCAGAAGACGCGGGTATGAGACAACATCATATCGAATACACAACATTCCATTCGTGGTACTTGGCGCATCCCTCCTCTGGTTTGGCTGGTTCGGATTCAATGCCGGCAGCGCCCTGGGTGCAAACGGACTGGCTGCTCATGCATTTATAACTTCTGCACTGTCAGCAGCAACGGCACTGTTATCCTGGATGCTGATCGATGTACTTAAAGAAGGAAAGCCAACGATCGTAGGCGCATCCACCGGCCTGGTTGTAGGTCTGGTGGCAATTACACCCGGTGCTGGTTTTGTCCCTGTCTGGTCTGCCTTTATCATTGGCGCACTGGTAAGCCCAATCTGCTATTTTACGGTGACGTTTATTAAAAAGCACCTGAAAGTGGATGATGCTCTGGATGCTTTTGGATGCCATGGAATCGGAGGAATATGGGGCGGCATCGCAACCGGCCTGTTCGCCAGAAGTTCCATTAACAACACAGCTAGATGGGATGGGATGATATTTGGCGATACCCGCCTGTTTACAGCGCAGATCATAGGCATTCTCATATCTGTTGCTGTTGCTGTCGTTGGTACTTTAATCTGTATAGGAATTGTAAAACTGTTCACCCCCCTTCGTGTATCCCCCAAAGAGGAACAGCTTGGACTTGATATTTCAGAACATGGTGAAAGTGCTTATCCGTCTTTCAATGGTTTTGATTAAGAACAGGAGGAATGAATGATGATCATTAAAATAGAAGCAATTGTACGGGAAGAGAAATTTGAAGATGTAAAAGAAGCGCTGGATGTGATCCAGGTAAACGGAATTACCATTTCCCAGGTCATGGGCTGCGGCGTACAGCGCGGATATAAAGAGATTGTCCGCGGAACCCAGGTAGATCTGATGATGCAGCCAAAGATCAAGTTTGAAATCGTAGTATCCTCTCCGGAATGGGAAGAAAAGGTGATTGCTGCTATTCAAAAAGCAGCGTTTACCGGTGAAGTAGGGGATGGTAAAATTTTCAGCTATGAAATAAGAAGTGCAATGAAAATTCGAACCTGTGAAACGGGCTATGAGGCATTGCAATCCGATAATTAATGTAAAAACGTGTTTGAAAAGCAGTCAAAGCTGCTTTCAGACACGTTGATTTCTATCCCACTCTTCTTTTAAAATTCCATATTCATAGGTATCCTGCCAGATTGGCTTCCCATGCTCATCAGACTTAAAGAAAATATTCTTTACCAGAAACCCTTCTCGCCGCATTCCAAGGCGTTCCATCAATTTCCAGGACTGCTGATTTCCTGGATTACACATAGCTACTACCCGGCGGACTCCCCAATTCTGAAATCCTTCATCCAGCAGTGCTTTAGCCGCCTCTGCCGCATACCCCTGCCCCTGATACTTTAGATTAAATACATACCCAATCTCCCAGGTATCATACTTTCCTCTTTCAAAATATAGGTTTCCTATCATTTTCCCATTTTCCTGGAGGCATACCGCCCAGAATGACTTGCTGACTGATCGGATTCTCGCCTCCTCCTGGCATTTTTCCCAGGAAAATACCTCATATGGCTCATAATAGACTACTGCCTCATCGGACAGATATTCGTACAAGTCCTCCCAGTCGCTTTCCAGAAATCTACGTATAATCAAACGCTTTGTTTTCAATTCCCTCATAAATACCTCCCCTGCTGCCATAGGATGTGTCAGTTCAAGAACTGTTATTCTTCTATACTCCTACATTATGAAAATCCGGTATAAAACTTTCCAATGCCGTTTCCATACATTCTATGGGGACATTATAGCCTATGATTCATAAAATAACAAGTAGAAGCAGACCCGGATCTTCAATGGATGAAAACGTTTACCTCACACATTAAAAACGGCAGCTCCCATAATCAGGGTGCTGCCATTTTTATTTTAAGGAAATTATTAAAAACTAAAACAGACTATACTATATCCACGAAAGAACAGCCAATTATCATATCTATTTTTGAATAAACGTTGGAACATCCGTTAACTTCTTCATTCCATTTTCCACAATCAGATATCCGTCTTCAAAACGCATACCGGGAATATCTGCCTCAAATAGTGGAATATCGATAGAGATAACCATGTTTTTCTCAATTGTTATACTGCTGGACGGTCCCAGTATCGGCGGTTCAAATTCAATAACCCCTATGCTGTGAAGCCCGGAATACATAAAATTTTTTTCATATCCTGCCTCTTTCATAACCTGCCTGCCCATTGCCTCCACCTGGCTTCCTATATTTCCAGGTATTAAATTTTCTGCACATACATGCTGTGCCCGAATACACGCTTCAACAGCTGCTATTACTTCTTCTCCGGGATTACCAACCAGTATTGTTCTTCCACACGCCCCATGATAGCCTTCATACCTGGGCGCCAGTGTAACAATTACCACATCATTATGTGCAATCTTCCGATTGGTTGTCCTTGCCAATATATGCCTCGTATTTGGTCCGGAAGCCACAATGGGATCAATCCCGTAGCCTTCACATCCCATCTTGCGCATAACATATTCCGCCTCAGCAGCAATTTCACGTTCCGTAATACCCGGACGAATAGCCTCTATAGCAGCCTTCATTCCTGCATTTGCAATCGCATATGCCTGTTGGATGACTGCGATTTCTGCCTGGGATTTCAGACCTCTTACATTCTCTAACAGCTTATCTGCATCCACCAGATTTGCCGGTCGAAAGGCATTTTCTACCGCTTCATAGAGCTCTGCTCCCATATAAAGCTTTCCTGCCAGTCCCACTCTTTCCGGTACTTTTTGCACAAGCTGTTTTACAATCTGTTTTAATGGTTCAACTGCAGAAAATGGATAGTCTTCATCCTCAGCAGAAAATTCCGATAATACTTTGATATTTGGAATTGCAGAAATTCCTTTTGCATACCCTTCTGTCTCCGGACCAGTCAAAATGACCGGATCGCAGTCAGCTAAAAACAGTACCAGCACATTTTCAAAATGAGTTGGTAAATCCGCATAATATCTGGCATAAGCGTTACCATGTGTAGCTCTGTCATCACTATAGGCCAGGATAACATCTAACCGATTATCTTTCATAATCTTCTGAACCTTAGCCCAGCGTCCGGGATACTCTTCCTTTGGTATTCTGACTGCATTCTGATGCATACTTTTATCTCCTTTTGCACATCCATATAATACACTCTTATATATCATTACTTTTAAAGAGTCTCTTATAGAACCTTTTAACACCATTATACCTGTTTTATTGATGTTGTCATCCTTTTATCTTGTGTAAAAGTATCACTTTCTTGGGCAGCCTTACCAGTCCCCACCGGAAGCATATATCAATCATTCCATATTACGCAGACAGCCCGGCTTCTGCGTAATAATGAATTTTCAAACACGCTCTAGAGCGTGTTTGAAAATTAAAAGTTGCACAAAACAAATGTTTTGCATCCCCATTTTATGGTAAAATAAAGAAAAAAGGGGTGTTTAATATGTTGAGACGATATGAATTAACAGATGATGAATGGAATCGTATAGTAACTTTGCTTCCGCCTGAAAACACAGGAAAACCAGGTCGTCCCTCAAAAGAAAACCGTACCATGCTTAATGCAATGATTTGGCTTGCGCGAAGCGGAGCCCCATGGCGTGAT
>JAGZJZ010000111.1 GCA_018365455.1 Clostridiales bacterium | reverse complement strand
AATTTTTACCATACTACAATTTGAACAAAAAATAGGATCTAATACGCATTGTATCAGATCCTATTACGCATCGTTTAAAAACTGGTTGATGCCATTGAGCCGTAAAATGCTCTCTTTTTATATAATCTAAGACCAACTTTGTAGTTCAATAATATTACCTTCGCAATCCGTAGCATAAACGAAAACGGCTTTCTTTCCATCCTCATATTCCGCATTTACCAATTCTCCAATTTGACTCCCACCTTTTTTAAGTAAATGCTGCAATGTCTTTACAACATCATCTACTTCAAATGCTAAATGCGCTATCCCGCATTTATTTAGCTTGCTACAAGAAGTATCCATTTCATCATAAGAAAAAATTTCAAGAGTAGGATGGTCTTTATCATACCCAGGTAAACAAAGGTGCTCACCTACTATGTGCGCATTAGGGATTCCAGTGAGTTTATCAAGCCATTCTCCACTTAAGTTTCTTCTTTCACCTATACTTTCACAATGAAACACATCTTTATAAAAATCTATTAATTTTTTATGGTCTTTAGCAATAATATTTGTATGTACATATCTAATCATATATTTTCCCCATTGAAATTCAATTTTCATATCATTATAACATTCTTTCAAATTTTAATAAACTACTTTTAACATAAAAATTCCAACAAGATGATTGGAAAAAAATATCGAATTAATGAAGAGTTAGAATGTACAGTGAAACAAGAGTATTATATAGATAATGAAAAGCAAATCTTAACGCGGATTGATACTGACCTGGCTGATTTAAATCAAAAAACTTACATTGCAAATGATATCTCTGTAAATAGAGAGTCTTTAGATATAGCACAAAAGAATATGGAACAACAAAAAAATTCCTCGTTTGGTGTGCGATGAAAATCATATGCAGTGTTTTCCCTTAATTACGATTACGACTTTGCCTGGAGTTTAAGCAATATCTTGTCATTATGACAAGATATTGCTATTTTTTTTACCTGCATGACAATATAATAGACAAAACAGCAAAATCGTCCCTTACTTTACCCATTTTTTCTTTCAATATCCAATTATAATCTAATTATAAAATAAATATGGAGGTTAAAGAGAAATGAGTGACAGTAAAAAAAATGCAAAACAGCATTTGCAATCTAAATTAGGTTGGTTTATGCGAAGACAGGAAAGCAGTATTATTATCGCTTCTGTATTGTACATAATTTTTGTTACCTGTATTAATCCCGGTTTCTTATCGCCGGATAACATTTTCAATGTATTGCGTTCTACCGGTTTTACGCTGATTACGGTAATTGGCATGGCTCTGGTTTTAATCACGGGAGGGCTTGATCTGTCGGTTGGATCTGTACTGGCACTAGGCGGTGTCATAACCGGAATGGCATGCCAGGCAGGACTGCCCGTTGGGATTGCCATACTGGCAGGTCTTCTTGTAGGATGTTTGATCGGCTGCATCAATGGATTTATCATTGTAAAGGCTGGGATTCCGCCGCTTATCGTTACCCTTGGCATGCAGTATGCTGCAAGGGGACTGGTATCCGTTTTGACCCAGGGGGTACCCATCTACCCGCTGCCGCAAAGCTTGATGAACATTGAACAGTCCAGAATTTTTCACATACCCATGGTGGTAATTGTCGCATTGTTAATTGCAGTTATGGGGCACATCATTTTATCGAAAGCACCATTTGGCAGGGCAGTATTTGCTCTTGGCGGTAATGAGGAAGCGGCAAGAATTTCGGGGATCAACACCAGGCAGACGAAGTTTCTGGTCTATGTAGTCACTTCAACGCTGGCTGCCCTGGCGGGCGTTTTTATGGCAGCGCGCCTGGGTTCGGCAGAAGCAGCAGCAGGAAACGGATATGAACTCACGGTAATCTGTGGTGCCATCATCGGAGGCATCTCCACATTTGGAGGAATGGGTTCCATCATTGGAGCAACGATTGGAGCGCTGTTCATGGAGATCCTCACTAATTCACTAACCCTGATGAGAGTATCGGTCTATTGGCAGAATCTGGTGGTTGGCGTAATCCTGGTTCTGGCGGTATTATTAGATCAGTACAAACGCCAGATGATTCTTCGAAACTCCATTAAATCAAAGGCATAGGGGGGGATTAAAATGAAGGAAACCCAGGTTGTTCTCTCGGTAGAACACATCACCAAACGTTTTTTAGGTACCGTGGCGCTAAAGGATGTATCCATGCAGCTGTATAAGGATGAAATTCTGGCAGTCATGGGAGAAAACGGTGCCGGAAAATCCACTTTGATGAAAATATTAAGCGGACTGTATCCCCATTCTGAGTATGAGGGCAGGATCGTGCTGGGGGACAGAGAATGTCTGTTTAATTCCCCTACAGACTCGGAAAACAGCGGAATCGCCATGATTTATCAGGAGTTGAATCTGGAGCTTGATTTAACGGTAGCGGAAAACATACTTTTAGGAAAGCTCCCGAAGAAGAAAAGCGGGTTTATCAACTGGAATAAAGCGAAGACAATTGCGGAGGAGACGCTGGCCAGGCTTCATACGAATATTGATGTCAATGTAACGGCAAGAAGTTTAAGCCCATCCATGCAGCAGCTGGTATGTATTGCCAGGGCGCTGGTGCGCAATCCCAGAATTCTGATATTAGATGAACCTACGTCCGTCCTTACGGAAGGAGAAACCCGCAACCTTATGTCCGTGTTAAAAGAGCTGAGGCATCAGGGACTTGCCTGCCTGTATATTTCCCACAAGCTGGATGAAGTATTTGAGCTGTGTGACCGGATGGTGATTCTCCGTGACGGTTGTTATATCAGTGAATATAAAAAGAAAAATGGCTATGACAGTACCCCTATTATAGAGGATATGATCGGACGGCATCTGGATGTCATGTATCCGTCAATGGATAACCGGAAGATAGGAGGTGAACTGCTGAGAGTAGAGAACTACTGCGTACCCCATACATTCGCCTATGGAAAAAATATTATTGAGGATGTGAGTTTTACACTTAAGAAAGGAGAAATACTGGGACTGGCGGGACTAGTCGGTTCCGGAAGATCAGAGCTTATCAATGCCATTTTCGGAACTATTCCAAAGACCGGGGGAAAGCTCTTCCTGGAGGGAAAGGAGATTAAAATAAACAATCCCCGGAGTGCTAAAAAATATGGCATCGGACTGCTTACAGAAGACCGCAAGAAAAATGGCTTTATCAGTACTATGTCTATCTGTGATAATATGACTTTAACGATCTTAAAAGAAATAACCGGAACACTTTTGATCAACCGAACCAAAGAACGAAAGATAGCCAGGGAATATTTTGAAACGTTACGGGTAAAAGCCCCCGGCCTGGATACCCTGATATCCAATCTCTCAGGAGGAAACCAGCAAAAAGTAATTCTTGCAAAATGGCTGATGACCAATCTGAAGATTATACTGCTGGATGAACCAACCAGGGGAATCGACGTGGGAACCAAAGCAGAAATCTATAAAATCATGTTAGACCTGGCATCTAAAGGCATCAGTATTATCATGATATCATCGGAAATGCCCGAACTTATTGCCATGTGCGACCGTTTCATTGTGCTGGGAAAAGGAACGGTGCTAAAAGAAATGCAAAAAGAGGAAGCGGATGAAGTATCCCTGCTGAAAGCAGCATCCAATACCTGATGCGGGCTATCAGTTACAGCGTTGCACAAATAATCATTCACGCCATCTGCATGCTCCACTTTGCGGTATATTTGCCCAGAAAATATAACCTGAAAAAATGAAAAATAACAAATATGAAGGAGATTAAAAAATAATGAAAATGAGAAAAATAATTGCATCTGTATTAGCCATTGCCATGACCTTATCTTTGACAGCATGTACCACAGAAAGTTCAACAGCCAAAACGGATACCGCTGCGTCCCAGGCAGATACTGCCGCATCCAAAACAGATTCAGCAGAAACAAAAGAAGATGCAGGCAGTTCCACGGAGGCTGCAGGGAAGACCGATGAAAATAAAGCTGTTAATAAAGACGGCAAAAAGCTGCATTTTGTTTACGTATCACCACTGCTGGCACATCCAATCTGGCTGATTGCCAAGGATGGATTTGAACAGGCATGTGAAGAGCTTGGAATCGAAGGGGACTGGGTTGGACCCCAGAATGTATCTCCGGAAGAAATGTCAAAACTGGTTGAGACGGCAGTAGCCCAGAAAGCAGATGCCATTATAACTCAGGGGCTTGTTCCGGCTGCACCTGTTAAAACAGCAATTGATGCAGGCATTCCGGTGCTGGTGGTAGACTCTGATATTCTGGATACTGACAGACTTGCATTTTTTGGTAAGGATGTAAAAAAACAGGCTGAAGTATTGTATGAATCCGTATCACAAAAGATTGATGAAAATACACCGATTAAGGCGTCCATCCAGGTGGCGGCACTGAATTACCAGATCGCCCATGATCAGATCAATGCTATCAAAGAAGTTTTCGGAAAGCATAAAGGAGGATTTGAGACTGTCAGTATTACAGAATCCAAATCAGATAAAATGAAAGCGACTACCGAATGGGAAAATACATTCAAAGCATATTCCGATATCAATGTTGCTATCAACCTGGCTGCAGAAGCGGGACCGGCTTGTGCCAAAGTAGTGCAGGAAAAAGGAATCCGTGATAAAGTTCTGGTATATGGAGTGGATGATACGGAAGAAACTCTGGATTTAATCAAGGATGGTTCCCTGGATGGAACGGTTGTTACCTCATTTTATAATTATGGATACCAGGCAGCTTACTGGCTGTATCAGAATATTACAGAAGGCAAAAAGCCTGATAATGTTGTAAATGATGCAGGAACCATTATTGTAACAAAAGAAAATGTGGATACTTATGCCGATGCTTTAAAAGTTAAAGTTGACTTGAAATAGAGGATAACATAAAATATCAGGAAGGGGGGTTCCCCTTCCTTTGTAAGGAGGACCCAAAGAATGAACGGTTATGAGAGAGTGAAAACAGCCATTGCCACAGGAAAAGCTGACCGCACACCCATGATGCTGCATAACTTTATGTCTGCAGCATCGGAGCTTGGAATTTCCATGGCAGAATATCGCAGTAAACCTGCATGTATTGCCGATGCCCATATCACGGCAGCGCGGAAATACGGTCTGGATGGGATTTTAATTGATATTGATACCTGTATTGAGGCCGGGGCAATCGGCGTACCTGTGGACTTTCCAGAAAATGAACCGGCAAGAGCGCTGGGATGTGCATCCGATGATATTGACCGGTTAATCGAAATGATGGAACCTGAGAAATTATTGAAAAATGACCGGGTGAAAATCCTCCTGGATGGGGTCAGCCTGACCAGGCAGCGGTGCGGAGGAGAACTCTGGATAAGGGGGAACTGCGACCAGATGGCATTTAGTCTTGCGATGCTGGCATATGGAATGGAAGACTTTATGGCAGACCTGCTGGACGAAGAAATGGAAGAGAAGATCTTCTGTTTAATGGATCGTGCTTATGATGTACATCTGACCCTCCATAAGCTCATGATGGAAGCAGGTGCAGATATGACAAGCTTTGGTGACAGTTCCTGCGGACCAGACCTGATCAGCCGGAATATGTATCTGAAATTTGCATATCCCTATCATAAACGCTTGCAAAAAGATCTGAGTGAAGCCGGAATTCCCGTAGTGTGCCATATTTGCGGCAACACAGATTTAATCATGGAAGATCTTGCAAGAATTGGATTTACCGGTGTGGAAGTGGATTACAAAACGGATATCAGCCGGACAGCCAGTCTATTAAAGGGGAATTCCCTGATGTTCGGACCCATTGATCCCTCCGGTTCCTTTTATTTTGGCACACCTGCCCAAATACAGGAAGAAACGCACCGTATCTTAGATATATTTAAAGGAGAAGGGCTGGTGATCGGAGCCGGCTGTGCACTTCCGTCCAATACACCGGAATCTAATATAAGAGCATTTGCAGACACTGTGAAAAATTATTCCATATAAGATAGTATTAATAAAATAACTTTAAAAAAGGATGTGTCCCATGAAGCATATAGCCCCTCTGTTAAATAAATTTAACCGGATTAAATACAAGCTGGTACTATATGCCGGCATCCTTTTTCTATTTGTTTTTATTATTGCATTTCTATCTAATAAAGGAAATATAAACGCCCTGTATGCCTACAGCGATTTTTCCGACCAATACAGTGAACTGGGCAGTTTTTATCAAAATATGGAATCTGCTGCTGCGGATGCACAAACGTATTTGTACCTTCGAGATAAGGAATACCTGAAGTCATTTGAAGATAGTATGGAAATTGTGTATGAAAGGCTGGACCGCCTGACAAAATATACTGACAGTGATTCCCTGAAATCGCGGTATCAGCTGCTTCGGAATATGGTAGATTCTTATTCAGAGGGATTCTATGATTTAAAAGAACAGAGAAGAAGCATGGATGATTTTTACGGATATTTTTCCCGCATTCCGGAAAATATCCAAGGGACATACATCGAGTATTCCACGCTGCTGACGCATGAGATGAATCTGAAAAGAGATGATATGATCCAGTGGCTGAAAATGTCAATTGCAATTACGATCATTATCATCACTTTGATGTTTGTAATCACCATTCTTTTTGCAATAATTTCCATCTGCACTATCACCAGGCCCCTGGGGAAAATTGTGGAAAATATAAAGGGCATTAAGCATGGTAATTACCAGCTTGCAGGCATCAACAGCGCAGATCATGATCTGAAAGTACTGTGTGAAGCAATTGAAGATATGTCTGTGAGTATCCAGAAAAATATAGAACATGTCAAAGAAAAGTCGATCCTGGAAAAGCGCATCCTGGAGAGTGAAAATGAGAATCTTAAAATCCACGATCTGCTCACGGAAACGGAACTCAAAGTTTTACAGGGGCAGATCAATCCGCATTTTCTGTTCAATACCCTGAGTCTGATTTCCAGAATGGCTTATCTGGAAAATGCCCCGAAGACGAAGGAACTGATGGAAATCACCTCGGAACTTCTGCGTTACAGTCTTGAAAAATCAAATAGTACTTCTGATTTGATGGGGGAAATTTCCTGTATTAAAAATTACCTGGAGATACAGAAGAAACGTTTTGGACACCGGATACAATTCCAACTCTTTGTGGAAGAGGGGCTGCCTGATCCCATTATGCCCGGAATGGTCATTCAGCCATTGGTGGAGAATGCAGTTATCCATGGGGTGGCGGATATGATGGAAGATGCGGCGGTAGATGTAGTGATCTATCGGAAGCATGATAAAATCTGTGTACTTGTGGAGGATAATGGGGTTGGCATGGACAGCGATATCCTGGAAGCCATCACTTCCGGACATCTAAAGGAAACAGGCACCCGTGTCAACGGCAACAATATTGGACTGAATAATGTAAAACGGCGTCTGGATGTATTTTACGGCACGGAGGGAATATTGACCATAGAGAGCAGCAAAGGCTGCGGTACAGCTATTTCCATAAATCTGCCGTTTGAAGAAGAAAGTGAGGAACTGTGATGATGTTCAATCTGCCGTTTGAAGAAGAAAGTGAGGAACTGTGATGATGTTCAATCTGCCATTTGAAGAAGAACGTGAGGAGCTGACATGATGTTTAATTTGCTGATAATTGAAGATGAACCCATAGAGAGGGAAGTTTTAAAATTAATGATTCAGACAAACTGTCCCTTTGTCGCACAGATCATGGAAGCAGAAAATGGATTTCAGGCAATTGATCAATGTAGATCCTTTCTTCCGGATGTTGTGCTGGTGGATATCAATATGCCCGGTATCAACGGTCTGGATACCATCCGGGAATTGAAAAAGATGAAGGAAGATCTGTTTTTTCTGATCCTCTCTTCCTATAACCGGCTTGAATATGCCCAGGAAGCGGTGAAGCTTGGAGTCGAAGATTTTATCCTGAAACCAGTTAAAATAGAGACTTTAAAGACTGCATTTGAACAAATCGGAAAGAAGCTGGAAAGTGCAAAGCAGAGCCGGACGCAGAATTCACTGCTCTTAGACCGGATGGAGAGTATACGACCTATAGTGGAAAGTGACTGCATTTTCAGCCTGATTACCAGGAAAGCAGATGATGAATTAGAACGAATCATGGCATTTCTGGGGTTTGAAGTACAGAGCGGATTTTGCCTTGCGGTTCAATATGAGAATACCCCCAGACTGATTCTTCGCAAAATCAAACAGGCGCTGCAGGATGTTGGAATGAAATGCATCGGAGAACAGTTTAATAATCTCCTGATTTTTTTCATTTTGGAGGATAAGCGGTTAGAGGAACGCAAGTTGACTGAGGTTGGGCGTTTTACCAGTATGCTGCTTCATGAAATGGGCAAGGACTCCTGCCGGATTGGCGTGGGAAATATTTATCAGGACACAAAGGATCTGAGTGAATCCTATAAGCAGGCTTTGAATGCCCTGAAACAATGTGCTGCGGGGGAATCCTTTCACATCTATGGCGAACACACTGCTGCCATTTGCCGCCTGGCTCCGGATATACCGGGAAGTGCCAAAGATCTCCTTTCCCAGTTAAAGAAAAATGACAGAAAGGAACTGGCGGCGCTTTTGTCTGCTGTCAGCACCGAGTTGATTTTAAAGTCTGAGAATCTCCGCCAGGCAAAAGAAAGGGTGTATAATCTTCTGGTGCTGCTAACAGGAGAGATCCGCCAGCAATATGCAGATGTAACACTGCTTATGGAATTTGCCGTGTCTCTGGAAGAAATCCTTTCCTTAAAAGATACGAAGGAACTGGCATTCTATCTGGAGATGCAGCTGCTTACCATGCAGGAGGGAATCCAGAAATTCAACCGGACGAATAACCATTATCTTGTGGAACAGGCGATGATGTATATTTCGGAAAATTACAGCCACAACATTACCCTGGACGATATGGCGGCAAACTTACGCATCTCGCCATTTTATCTGAGCCGTGTGTTCAAGAAAACTACCGGAAAAAATTTTACGGATGTGCTTGCGGAAAAGCGGATAGAAGCGGCGAAGCTTCTGCTCCACCAGAAAAAAAGCATCAAAGAAGTCACCTATGAGACTGGTTTTAACAGCCAGAACTATTTTTCCAAAATATTTAAAAAATATGTGGGATGCAGCCCCAGGGAGTATCGGGGTGATAATAGTCCCACAGTAAAATAGGGAAAGCATAATTACAGGGATTCTTTGTACTGCACAGGGGTCATCCCTTTCACCGATTTAAACATCTTATGAAAATATGCATTATCGTAGATACCGGTCAATGGCATCAACCAGTTTTTAAACGATGCGTAATAGGATCTGATACAATGCGTATTAGATCCTATTTTTTGTTCAAATTGTAGTATGGTAAAAAT
>JAGZJZ010000110.1 GCA_018365455.1 Clostridiales bacterium | reverse complement strand
ACAAACTTGCATTCACCTATCTGGGGTTTTTGTGTATCGCCTCAATATTAATTTGGTTAAAATGACCAATGTGTAGTAATTTTCAAACACGCTCTAGGGTGGAGTTTGTGATTACAAGGGGAAAAGGTTATTTGATATTAATTACAAGATTATCCTTCTCATTTTACCAAAAGATATTAAAACAAGATCAAAGGTTAATGTTTACACAAGACATATAACGGATATCCCAACATATCAAAAACTTTGCAGATTGGAAAATAAATAAAACTATAGTATACTTATAAAAAGGAATTATCGTAATAAACAAACTCAGAAAAAATGCAACTAAAACGCCAGAAATATAACAAACATCCAGAAAGCCGCAGGTAAAAGAAATGACAAAAATATTACTACTAGAAGATGACGAAACGATCGCATTTGGCATCAAAGCAGCCCTTTCCCGAAAGGGCTATGAGGTTACCCATTGCGAGACTTTGGAAAAAGCGAAAAAGGAGTTTCACCAGGGGTTTCAATTGGTGCTGTTGGATTTGAATCTTCCGGATGGTAATGGGTATGGGTTCTGCAAATGGGTAAGGGACCAGGGAGATACCAGCATTATCTTTTTAACTGTCCGTGACGAGGTGGCAGATATTACAAAAGGACTGGATATGGGGGCTGATGATTATATTACGAAGCCATTTCATATTGCAGTTCTGGAGTCGCGGATTGCGGCTGTCTTAAGGCGGGTGCCGGAAGACGGCAAGGGGTGGATTGTCTGCGGAGATATTCAAGTTGATAAGGATAAGATGCAGGCAGTGCTAAAGGGAGAAAACATCTCTCTTACGGCGCTGGAATACCGTCTGCTTCTGGTTTTGATGGAGAACAAAGGCAGAACACTTCCACGGAATCTGATCCTGGAGAAGCTGTGGGATTCGGAAGGGAACTTTGTCAATGACAATACTTTGACGGTTACCATGAAACGTTTGCGTGAAAAATTAAAAAATACCAGGCATATTTTAACAATACGGGGAATTGGGTACCGGATGGAGGAAATCTTGTCATGAATCCAGGATGGAAAGCATTTTTAAAAAGGTGTTTGCTCTGGATGATTCCGGGCATACTGACAGGCTGGCTGATGGCTGTATTTATAACGGTCCATGAGCATCATATGACAGCAGACCTTGTGGGCTCTGTACTGCAGAACGATTCTCTGCAGGCTGGGCTTAAACGCATTTCAAAGGAAGAAAGAGGTGCAGGGACTGCATTTTTGCAGAAATACGGATACCGACCTCTTGGGAAACTGGGAGACAACATTTTCTATACATCTATAATAGGTATCGTTTTTTTTCAGGGGCTTGGCGGGGTTATCTTTGTGAGCAGGAGAAGGAATGAGAGAAAGCTGGAAGACCGTATACAGGAGTTAACCGAATACATGAGATCCGTTCATTATGGGGAAGCGAAGACCCTCTCACGTATAGAAGATGGCTTTTCCCAGCTGGAGGATGAGATTTATAAGACGGTAATGGAATTAAAGTGTACGAAGGAGACAGCGGTTCGGGATCACCAGGTATTGTCGGAGCGGATTGCAGACATTGCACATCAGCTAAAGACCCCGCTGACATCGATGTCTTTGATGACGGAACTGTTAGAGGACTATCAGACAGAAGAGACGAAGGAATATCTGGTGCATTTAAAAAATCAGGCGGAACGGCTCCAAAAGCTGGTATCCGGACTTTTAATTCTGGCAAAGCTGGATTCACATGTTATTGATTTTGAACAGAACCAGGTGGAAGTCTCTGATTTGATCAATGCGGCATCAGAACCACTGCTGGAAATGATGAACCGTGAAGAAATTTCCCTGGAGGTAAAGTGCCAGGAGCCAGGGGATGCACCGTCCTGGATACTGGCAGACATGCAGTGGACCAGTGAAGCACTTCTGAATATTTTAAAAAACTGTGTGGAACATACACCAAAAAAAGGTACCATTGAGGTGTCGTATAAAAAGAATCCCCTTTATGCAGAATTACAGATCGTTGACAGCGGTTTGGGGTTTTCGAAGAAAGATCTTCCCCATTTGTTTGAGCGGTTTTATCGGGGTGAGGATGCGGCAAAGGACAGTGCAGGTATCGGTCTTGCGCTTGCCAGGCTGATCATTGAAAAACAAAACGGACACATCCATGCAGAAAATACATCTGATGGACATGCCCGGTTCCGGCTTCGGTTTTATGTGTAAAACCGAATGCCGGCGCTTATTACCTGTAAGAGGCAGCGTGATATCTAATTTTATCTTATTCTTATTATATAGTGTCATCTTTGACAGAAGTGATAATATTGTCCTTTTCTATCTTCCGCCCGCCTAAAATATAGGCACCTATAATTGCCAGCAGGACCAAAAACGTATACCCAAGAATAGGCACAAAGGGTGCATAAGGCAGATATTCCGGCAAAGTCACCTCATTGATCCAAAGAAACATGGTCAAAATAATTATCTGGAAAGGGATGCTTAAGAGCAGCGGTTTGAGCCCCAGGGTAATCCCTTCCAGGAATAACATCTTCCAAAGCTGCCGGGATGAAAGTCCTGCGGATTTTAACATTCCGAATTCCTTTCTTCTCTGGCGGAGATTTCCTGAGATGCTGGCCCATACATTTGATAATCCGATCACAGCCAAAAGTCCTGTGAGAAAGGCAACGATCAAATTCATTACGTTTGACTCTGAATCATCCATTTCCTTCAACATGGCAAGGTCCGTAATCAGGTAGTCTCCGGTACCATAATAGCGGGTAAGCAGTGATTCCACCTGAGAGGATACTTTCTGAATCAGGGGATAGGAGATGCCATTGGTACTGTCTGTGAGGAGCAGGGTATTGGTGCTGTTGGCGGTTGACTTTCTTTTGTCGCTGCAGGAGGCTCCGATTTCTAAAATGTGGTCCATGGGCATGATTACCGTCAGTGTGAATCTGGAGGTATTTAGACCGATGTCCGGCAGCTTTTCAGCCAGTGCGCCGACAGTGAGGTTAAAATTAAAGTCTCCCGTATCTTCATCATATGCCCGTTCCGTAAAGGTAAGTTCCTGACCGGTGCGAAGACTTAAGAGTTCCCGCAGAACACTTTTTTTTCTGGTGCTTACGTCCGGGTCTTCCGTATAATTATAGAAAATAGCCCTGGATGGGTCTGTAAAATAGGGTTCTGGATCAATGCCCAGTTGGCTGCAGTAGTCCCGGAAGCTGTCTTCTTCCAGACCGATTAAGGTAGTGGATATCCGGTATCTGCCATCTCTTTCTATCGTAGAATATTTTTTCCTGGCTGCAATGTCATCAAAACCACCAAAGTAAGTCTCTATATCTGCTGAAGCATTCTGGTCGGTAATCCAGGTGGCACAGGGCAGTTTGTTGAAAATCGTGGCTCTGGTGACCTCCGGAATCTGTTTTATCTTTTCCAATACTTCCATATCCGGTGTCCGTCCGTCACTGATATTAAACTGTATGTGGCGGATATCATCCATTCCGGTTTGGTAAATATTCTGGGCGGCATTTTGCGTAGAAAAGATATATAAAAATCCGGTTAGCAGCAGGAAAGAGAGGCAAAGTGAGATGGTTGCCGTACGGTAGGAATGCTTTCTGGCAGACACTGCATTGGCTGCCAGTTCACCGGTGATCCCAAGGCGGCTGGTTATATGGCTTTTTCGCATCCGTTTCTTCTTGATCCGGTAGTCCTGCTTCAGTGCTTCTACGGGAAGGAGCTTTGCAATCTTTCGCGCAGGTATGAGTGCAGACAGCCATACGGTCAGCAGTGACAGAAGAATGGCGGGCAGGATGGCAGGAAGTCCAAAAGACAGCACAATATCCGGGGCAGTTCTGCCAATATCGTTATTAACGTTGATTATCTGGAACAGCTTCATATCCAGCAGCCAGCCAGAGACAACCCCCAGTGGCAGCGGCAGGATGGTGAGAATCAGCGCTTCTGAAATGACGGCAGACTTAATCTGGCGGGGAGATGCCCCGATGCCAGCAAGGGTTCCAAGCTGGGCAAGCTTCTCATTTGCGGAAAGTGCAAATGCATTGTGGATAACCAGAACAAATAAAGCCACTAACATTATGGCGATTACCAGAATCATCAGGGGAAAGACCAGTGCACTCAGCTGATTCATCGCGCTTAACTGCTGACTGGAAAAGATGGCGTATTTGGATAACAGCTCGGAATTATACCGTAGATTATAGTTTCCATATTCGTCCTTTTCGTATCCGATGGAAGCAGCAAGTGCCGGAAGCTCCTTGTAAGTGCTTCTCATTGGGTCAAACCGCAGATATACAGTAATATCATCTTCCGGCTGTATGCTATTTTCATCCAGATAACCAATGCCCGTATAAGCAGGAACAGAAGAGGATGTGGTCATATCCATCTCGCCTACGATTGTATAGGTCTTTGTGCCGGTCTGCCGGAAAGTTTCATCCTCGTGAAAACCTTCCGTTTCAACCCGGACCTTTCCCTCCAGCATACGTTTGCCAATGGGCAGAGTAAGGGTATCACCAATTTTTATATCCGGGTGATTGTCGAAATATTGTTTGGATAGGGCGATTTCATTTTCCTTCCGGGGCCGCTGCCCCTGGAGAATGATGTCTTTTTCCGGCATGGAATTCCAATATTCATCGTTGGCACCCCGGGATATGAGATAGCTGCGTTTCCCGGTTTCATCCAGTCGGGCAACTTCCCAGTTTCCTTTTATCATAACAGCGGATACGGAAGCATAATTCTTAATATGTTCTAAATCTTTTCCAGAAGTGTTATCAAAAAGTTCCCCGTGCCAGTCCCCGTTCTCCCATTTGCTCATCCGTATCCCATCGGTCCACATCGTATAGAAGAAGCCGCAGACGCAGGACATAAGTGTGGTCATTAAGAACAGGGCAATGATAATAGCCAGGCTGGTGCGCTTGTTCTTACGCACCGTATCCCAGACGTACTCTCGCAATATTTTCATCAGGACACCACCTCATCATGTAAGATTTTACCATCCTCCAGGGTGATGATCCGGTCTGCCTGCAGGGCAGTTTTTTCGTCATGGGTAATGAGTAAAATTGTCTGGTCATAGCGTCTGTTGGAGAGCTTCAGCAATTCAATGGTTTCTTCTGAAGTTTTGCGGTCCAGGTTCCCGGTAGGCTCATCAGCCAGAAGAATCGCCGGCTGGTAGATCAGGCTTCTTGCAATCGCTACACGCTGCTGCTGCCCGCCGGACAATTCCTGGGGCAGGTGGGTGAGCCGGTCGGTTAAGCCCAGAGAGGAAACAATCTGTTTGAATCTGCTTTCATCCGGTTTTTTTCCGTCCAGCAGAATTGGCAGCAGAATATTTTTCCTTACATTCAGTGTTGGAATCAGGTTATAAAACTGATAGACCAGACCCACCTTGCGCCGTCTGAAGACCGCCAGATGCTCCATGCTCAGGGTAGCGATATCCGTATCTTCAATGTAGATATTTCCGCTGGTAGGACGATCAACCCCTCCCAGCATGTGTAAAAGTGTAGATTTTCCGGAGCCGGATGCCCCGATAATAGCCGTAAAGCTTCCTTTTTCCAGCGACAGGCTCACCTGATCCAGAGCAGTGATCTTATTTGAACCGTTTCCATAGGTTTTTGTTAATTTATTGCATCGCAGTATTTCCATTTATAGAACTCCCTTCGTATTAATGATATCATAATATCCGTGTTAAGTGACAAAAAAGTGACATTTTACCGGTATGCGAAAAAAGGTTGCCAAATACCGGCTCTACGGGTTAGAATTGACTGTAAGCCAAATGCCCCGCCGCAAGTGCCGGGGTATTTGATCTCAGGGACAGCCGCCGGACGGACATACAAGCAGGTCCGACTGGAGCATGTTGAAAATGTCCCGGAAATGAAACTTGGAGGGTAATTTATGTCATTACAATTAATTCTGGGAAATTCCGGCAGCGGAAAATCCTTTGAACTGTATAATAGAGTAATTGAAGCTTCTATCGCTGATCCGAAGGGGCATTTTATCGTGATTGTACCGGAACAGTTTACCATGCAGACTCAGAAAGAACTGGTTAGTCTCCATCCCAGAAAAGGCATTTTAAATATCGATGTACTTAGCTTTGGGAGGCTCGCGTACCGGGTGTTTGAGGAACTGGGGGCAGATAAGCGAACGGTGCTGGAAGAGACAGGGAAGAACCTGCTGCTGCGTAAAGTGGCAATTGAAAAAAAAGAGGAGCTGCAGGTACTGGGCGCCCATTTAAATAAACTGGGATATATCACACAGATGAAATCCATGATATCCGAACTTACCCAGTACGATGTGACTATGGATAAACTGGATCAGATGATTGAAAGCGCTGGGGAAAAAAAGCAGTTGTATTATAAATTAAAGGATGTGAGCGTATTATATGCCGGGTTCCGGGATAAGCTCCGGGATCAGTATATTACGGCAGAAGAAGTGTTGGAAGCTCTGTGCCAGGCAGCTGACCGGTCTGAGATTTTAAAGGGCAGCGTTCTGGCTTTAGACGGTTTTACGGGATTTACCCCAATACAGCAAAAATTGTTAGAGAAACTCATGGTGCTGGCAAAGAGGGTCATGGTAACCGTAACCATAGATGCCAATGAATATCCATTTAAAATTTATGGAGAGCATGAACTTTTTTATTTAAGTAAGAAAACCATCCGCAGTCTGACAAACATTGCGAAAGAAAAGCATGTGGTGATAAAGGACCCGGTTATCCTGGGAAAAGGACAGGTTTACCGCTTTAAAGATGCGCCGGTTCTGGGATTTCTGGAGCAGAATCTTTTCCGGAGAAGAAGAGGGAAATACGAGTTCCCCATCCAGGAAATTTCCATTCACAATGCCAAGAATCCAACGGAAGAGGCTTATTTTGTGGCGCGTACAATTAAGCAGCTTACAAAAACAGGCTACCGCTATCAGGACATTGCGGTGATCACGGGAGATATGGCGGCTTACAGCAGTTATATCCGCAAAGTTTTTGAATCCTGCAAAATTCCCTGCTTTATTGATGAGACAAAAACCATTTTGCTGAACCCCTTTATAGAATTTATCCGCGCTGCACTGGAGCTGGTGCAGAAAAACTATTCCTATGAAAGCATGTTCCGGCTGCTGCGGACCGGGCTTTGCGATGTGACACGGGAAGAAACAGATCTTTTGGAAAATTATATTCTGGCAGCAGGCGTGCGGGGCTACAGTAAATGGCAGAAACCTTTTGAAAAAGTCACCCAGCGCAATGATGAACAAGTCTTAGAACAGTGCAACGAAATACGGGGTGCTCTTATGGAGAAGCTGGTGCCCTTTACGAAAGTGCTGAAAAATAAAAATGCATCCGTTTCCAAATACACAGCTGCCCTGTATGAGTTTATAGTGTCCTGTGATATTCAGCGCAAGCTGACAGTCTATGAAGAAGCGTTTAAAGAGCAGAACCGCCTGGATATGGCAAAAGAGTACAGCCAGATCTATGGGATCGTCATGAGTCTTTTGGACAAATTAGTGGAACTTCTGGGTGAGGAATGTCTGCCCGTAAAGGATTATGCCCAGATACTGGATGCGGGTTTTGAAGAAGCCAAAGTAGGGATTATCCCGCCGACGGTTGACCAGGTGGTGGTGGGAGATATCCAGCGGACCAGGTTAAAATCCATCAAGGCGCTCTTTTTTGTAGGACTTAACGACGGCTGGGTGCCAAAGGCGGGAGGTACAGGAGGCATATTGTCTGACCTGGAACGGACCGCACTGGAGTCCAGCGGTGTGGAACTGGCACCTACAGCCAGGGAAAATATGTATACCCAGAAGTTTTATCTGTACCTGAATCTGACGAAGCCATCCACCCGTCTGTATCTGTCTTACAGTAAAGTGGATTCCGACGGCAAGACGCTTAGGCCTTCCTATGTCGTGCATGATATGGCAAGGCTGTTTCCGGCGGTGTCCCAAACGGATGAAGACCTGTATGACAGTATGCTGGAACGAGTGGCTTCACCGGGCAGCGGAATTCCCTATCTGATAGAGGGGCTTCGTAACATCCGGGAAGGGCGCCCCATGCCCGTGGATGAATGGATGGTGATGTTTGACTGGTATAACCAGAATAAAGATTATCAGAAGAAGATAGAAGGGCTGGTGGACGCTGCCTTTTACAAGCGCAATGATGAAGGGCTTCCAAAGGCAGTGGCTTCCTCCCTCTATGGAAGTATGCTGGAAAACAGCGTGACCAGGCTGGAGCGGTTTGCAGCCTGTGCATTTTCGCATTTTCTGATGTATGGACTGGATTTAAAGGAGCGGGAAACCTATCTGTTCCGGCCCATGGATATGGGAAATATCTTCCACCGGGTCATCGAACTGTTTTCTAAAAAGGTGGAACACAGCCAATACAACTGGTTCAGCCTGCCGGAGGAAATCCGGGATTCTTTCATCGAGGAAACGGTGGAGGAAGTATCTTCCGAATACGGGGCAAAGATTCTCTACAGTTCGGCACGAAATGAATATGCCATAGAGCGGATGAAGCGCATTATGCGCCGTACTGTCTGGGCGCTGCATGAACAGATCAAAGCGGGAACTTTTATACCCAGTAATTATGAAGTATCATTTTCAATGGTAGAGGATCTGGAAGCGGTAAATATTGCGCTGACAGAAGAAGATAAGATGAAGCTGCGGGGGAGAATTGACCGGACCGATGTACGGGTGGAAGAGGACGAAGTCTTTGTAAAGGTCATCGATTACAAATCAGGGAATACAAGCTTTGACCTGGTGGCACTGTATTATGGGCTTCAGCTTCAGCTGGTGGTATATCTCAACGCGGCTATGGAACTGGAACAGCGGATTTACCCCGATAAGGAAATAGTGCCTGCCGGTATCTTCTATTATAATATGCAGGACCCCATGCTGGACCGGGAGGAGGGCGATACACAGGAGATCATTAACCAGAAAATCCTGAAGAAGCTCCGCCTGGACGGACTTGTCAATGATAATAAACGGGTGATCGAAAATCTGGATACGGGTATGGGAAAAGATTCCTGCGTGATTCCGGTTTCCTATAATAAGGATGGCACACCGTCAAAGTCATCCAGTACTGCATCCCGGGAACAGTTTAACCAGATCTCCAGATTTGTGAATGAAAAAATTGCGGAGATCGGGAAACAGATTGTAGACGGACATATGGAAGCACTTCCCTATGAACGAAAGGATAAAACAGCCTGTGATTACTGTATTTATAGGGAAATCTGCGGATTTGACGTGCGGATTCCGGGTACCCGATACCATCGATTAAAAGAATATAAGCCGGAAGAAATATGGAAGAAAATAAGCGGGGAGACACTAGAGCGTGTTTGAAAATTAAAAGTTGCACAAAACAAATGTTTTGCATCCCCATTTTATGGTAAAATAAAGAAAAAGGGGTGTTTAATATGTTGAG
>JAGZJZ010000037.1 GCA_018365455.1 Clostridiales bacterium | reverse complement strand
AAACACTTTCCCAAAAAGAATCAAATACCAACTTTTACTGCTATGGGCTTTGACAGAGGAAGAATCACACGCCAAAAAACTCCAAAGTAGGATGCTCCATCTATTTTTGCCGCCTCCTCCAGCTCCTTTGGAATCCCCAGGAAGAACTGTCGGAACAGGAAGATGCCATAAGCATTGGGGATCATGGGAATTATTACCCCCCCACAGATTATTAATAAGATGCATTTTCTGTACGATGATAAACAGCGGTATCATAATAACAGAAAACGGAATCATCAATGTGCTGAGAATCCATGTAAAAATTACATTCTTCCCCATGAAGTTCAATCTTGCCAGTGCATACGCTGACATTGCATGAAATATAAGAGCTGCAACCGTTACAATGGTTGCTACAAAAAAGGAGTTGTAGATATATCCCCCAAAGCTTTCTTCCTGAAATACCGTCCTGTAATTATCCAGTGATAATGTGGATAAATCGGGCAGAATATCCATATTAAAAATATCCCCTAAGGGTTTAAACGAGCTGATAACCAGAAAATATATCGGAAATACAATAATAATCGCTATGATGGCAGCTATCACAATCAGAATAATCTGCTGCCTGGTCTTTTTTTTCATGATAATCTCCCATCCGCCTGCCTGTGCAGACCTTAAACTAATCTTCCCCGCCTTTTAAAATTCTCATTTGAAGTAAGGTAAATACCATAATAACCAGGAATAATACGAATGCCAGTGCAGAGGAATAGCCCATCTGGTTTGTCTCAAATGCCTGCCTGTAGGTGTATAAAACCGACGTAGTGGTCGCATTTGCCGGTCCTCCTGCCGTCATAACTTTGATCTGGTCGAACGCCTGAAAGGATGCGATTGCGCACATGACCACTACGAATACGGTAGTATCCTTCAGCAGTGGAAGTGTTATGGTGAAAAATTTACGGATACTGCCTGCCCCGTCAATATCTGCCGCTTCATAATATTCTGCCGGTATATCTTTCATGGCTGACAAAAATAATATGGCATTATACCCCAATACCAGCCAAACACCAACTACCACTACTGAAGGCAATGCCTGGGTGGTGGATGCCAGGAACTTTTGATTTTCACCTCCGCAGAAACGGATAATCTGATTTAAGAATCCTTTCATGGGATCATACATAAAGGACCACATCAGACCGGCGATAACCGTGGAAATTGCATAGGGAACAAAGAATGCTGTTCGAAAAAAAGACTGTACTCTTTTGTTCAGGCTGTTTAACAGGCTTGCAACCAACAGGCTTAAGCAAAAGACAGCTGGTACATACATGAAGGTATATTTCACAGTTACCCACAGACTTTTCAGGAACAAATCATCACTCAGTAACTTTTTATAATTTTTCAGCCCTGCAAAGGTCATTGCGGACAGCCCCGTCCAGTCGTGCAGGCTGATATAAAAAGCATACAGAATCGGAATAAAGACAAAGACCAAAAGTCCCAGAACATCCGGCAGAAGCATAGCATATGCCGTGATTGCTTCTCCTTTATTAATTTTACGTTTTTTCATGCCACCCCTCTTTTCTGTACCGCTGATACAGTGTTTGCACCCTGTATCAGCCAATCTATATATGTGGTCGTATTACAATTCTCCATCATACCCGGCAAGGAATTCATTAATTTTATTCTCAGCCTTGATTACTTCCTCTGTAATATCCGTACTGGTGTCAAAATATGCTGCCTGGAGCAGATCCTGCAATATAGTTGATATCTCCGCTGGAAGCCTTTTCTCTGCTTTCTCCGTTCCGAAGATCTCATTGGTAAATACAGATCGCAGACCTTTCTGGTAAATATCACTGTTGTTTTCAACAACTGATTTTCTTGGTGAGTAGGCAAATTTTACTTCGGTACACCATTCTTCTGCATGGGATGCGTCATCTGCAAACAGCCAGGCAGCAAATTTAGCAGCTTCTTTTGGATATTTTGAATTAGCATTGGCACATACTTTCCAGCCGCCGGCTACGGTAGATGCATGACCGCCTTCCGGAACCGGAAGCGGAACAAGTCCAACATGATCAATAAAGTCGGGATATTCCTGTTCCAGCTTTGTAATTGCCCAGGAACCATTGATCTGCATTGCCGTCTCTCCGTCTGCCAGGATACCAATCTCCGTATTATTCCGGCTAGGCTTCAGATTTGCAGATCCCTCTTCCAGCATTTTCCGTTTCAATTCCAAGTTTTCAATCACGCCCGGCTGATTCAGCTTGGCGGCTGTCTTCTCCTCATTAAATACATCGTTATCGGTCTGCCACAGGAATGGATACCATTCAAATAACTGATGGGTTCCCTTCACGGTTTCAAACGTAAGTCCCGATCTGGTATCCGTTGTTAATGCTTTTGCTGCATCATACATCTCATTCCAGGTCTTGGGCGCCTCCATATTTACTTCTTCCAAAGCCTGCTTATTATAATACAATCCCAAAAATTCCATTTCAAAAGGAATTGCCAGAATATCAGAGTTTGCATATTTCAAAAATAATCCCGGCGCTACCAGAAAGACATCCGGTCCTGTACCGGAGGCAAATGCGGTAGCCATCTTTGTCCCGTTATAATCTTCCCAGGGAATCTGTTCCATTTTAACGTGGACATCAGGATTTTCTTCATTGTACAGATCTACGTATTTCTTAAAGAAATCGTATTCCGCATTTTCCTGGAACATCCAGAATGTAATCTCTTTGGCATCTGCTGATTTGGTTTCATTGTCAGATGCTGCGGTTTTCCCCTGTGTATCACCGGTTTCCTTTCCCGGCTCTTTCCCCATTCCTTTGCCACATCCGGACAGCATCCCTGCCACCATTGTCAAAGCCAATACACCACATAATACTCTGCTTCTCTTCTTCATAAGAATCCTCCTAATCTCTCGGCATTCTGCAATGACTGGCGACGTCTTTCCAGTTCCCTGCTTTTCTTTACATTTGTATTATAGCTTTTCTGTATTTTAATTACTATTTTAAATATTTTACATTCGGTTTGTTTTTTTCATATTTTAGATAATTATTGATGAAGGCGGCTCTATAGCGTGTTTTAAAATTCATTCCAGCCATCTGCACGCCCCACTTTGCGGTATATTTGCCCCTCGCGGCAGCCGCCAGGTGAACCTGACTGCAAACCCGTCTGACTCGTCGCCCGCAGTAATAAAAAAAGTGGCTGCAAAAACCGTATTGGTTCTGCCCCCACATTTTTTATCCCATGATAATGAACCTTACAAATACTGCCTGTATTCAGCCGGCGTCACTCCCACCTGCTTTTTAAACAAAGTTGTAAAATACTGAGAATTGGTGTAACCAACCTGTTCTGCAATATGATAGACCTTCTCATTCGTGCTGACCAGCAGCTCCTTTGCCCGTTCCATCCGCCTGTAGGTAATGTACTCCACAAAGTTCATTCCCGCCTCTGACTTAAAATAATTACTCAGATACCCTACGGATAAATTTGCATACTCCGCCACTTCCTGCAATGATATATCCCGGGTGAAATTATCATCCACGTACTTCATAATATTGTTCATCCGGTAAGATTTTGTTTTATACTCCTTCATCTGGCGGATTCCTGCCGATATCTCCGATATATTGCTGGTTAATACTTCTTCCAGCTCAGAAAAAGTTTTCATTTCTTCAATGTTTGAGACAAATGTCAGGATATTCTTACTATACACGCCATCTATGCCAAAGGATTCACACAGTCTGTCTAAATTGGTCCCCAGAAACATCATATGATTTTTAAGACGCAGTATGCTGCAGCTGCTTTCCTTATAAACTTTCATCAGGTCTTTAATATGTGCACAAAGACCTTCTTCATTCAGACTTTTCATCGCATTTACCATCCGTTCCATAATCTCTTTTGGAAAACGGATTTCCTGGTCCATCTGGTCCCTGTCATATGTAAAAATGGTCTGGAATCGCTCATAAATGCAGTTCTTCAGGGCAATCAGCGCCTGCATATACTGTTCTTTTACAAGCAGATAGTCATCTGTTTCCCCACTGATTCCGGCAAGAATTTTACAATTGTAATGAATCAGGAGCCGTTCTGCTATCTTTGCAAATTCTTCCGGCTCCCATTCCCGGTTCCAGATCAATACCGACTGCTTATCAAAGCAGTTATAAATATTAAGGTCCTCAGATAACTCCTGTTTTAACAGACGCTTCATACCGCCGGCTGATTTCAGGGCAGCGGCATTTACATACTGCGTTTCAATGATCATGACCCTGTACCGCTCTTCTTTTTCGGTAAACCCCAGCACCTTTAAATAATGCAGTTCCTCATCCTTAACACTTGTTTTCAGCAGATTAAAGAAATGATTATCCTCTGCACTCTCCTCATTTTCTTTTCGTTTCTCAGCCCTCTTTTTTGCAATGGCATCCAATACCTGATAAAATTCTTCCTCCTCCACAGGCTTTAATAAAAAATCATAGACCTGATACTGCAGCGCTTTCTTCGCATATTCAAAATCTCCATAACCGCTTAAGATCACAAACTCCAGATTCTGGTAACGGTGTTTCAGATAATTGATCAGTTCCAGTCCATCCATATGGGGCATTTTGATATCTGTAACCACCACATCCGGCACTTCCCTGGTAAAAAGCTCAATGGCATCTGCAGCCGATTCACAGCAGCCAGCCAGTTCATATTTATCACTGTATTCCTCTATCAGGCTGGAGATCCCTCTCCTTACTCTCGGTTCATCATCAACAACCAGTATTTTTAACATCTCGGTTCCCCCTTAATCTTATTAATCTTTCCCAGTAGTTTTCAAACACGCTCCAGGCGGGAAATGTATGATAATCATGGTCCCTTCTCCCGGTGTGCTTTCAATTACTAAACCATATTTTTCCCCATACAGCAGCTTCAGTCTTTGGTTGATGTTACTAAGTCCAATTCTGTCACTATCCTGTGATAAGACGTAAAAGATTCTTTCCCTGGTCATCCCTTCTCCATTATCGCGAATCCGAAGCACCGCATCTTCTCCTTCTTTTTCCCCGGTAATGAGGATATGTCCACCTTTCATCTGCCTGGAAAATCCGTGGGTCAGACAGTTTTCTACCAGGGGCTGAAGCAGCATTTTAAAGGTTTTGTACTCCAGGATGTCGGCATCGATCCGGAATTCAGAAGTAAATGCCTTTTCATAGCGCTCCTCATAGATATTCAGATAATTTTTAATACAGTTGATTTCTTCCTCCAGCGTTACAATATCCTCTTTTTTACTGATGGAATATCGCAGGATTCTGGACAGGGAGGTAATCATTTTACTGATATCCTTCGCCTTTAAATCCTTCGCCATCCAGTTAATGGTATCCAGTGTATTATACATGAAATGGGGATTTATCTGGGCGTTCAGCGCCTGAATATGATATTCCTTCTCTTTTTTATTTGCCTCATTATTCTTCTCAATCAGATTCAGGATACGGCCGTTCATATCATTGAAGCTCCGATACAGGCTTCCCACCTCATCCTTCTGGTCAATATATAATTTGTTCTTCATGAAATCCGGATCAGGCGTATTCATTACAACCACCATCTTCTGGATGGGTTTGATAATATACACCTGTATTGCTGCTGCTCCAAAGACACAGAAGAGGAGCACCAGCAGAATCTGTGCCGCCACAACGGATACGACCCACTCCCTCGTTTTCAGCACCTCATCTTTTTTAATCATAGAGATATAATTCCAGTCATTATAACCGGATGCCTGCTTTACAACGATGTAGTGATCGTCTCTGTAATTTTGTTCCGTATAGCTTTCATCCGATTTCAGGATATCAGACAGAATCTTTGCATCCAGGGAATCCGCCAAAGATGCATCATTACTCCAGATGATATTCCCCATATTGTCTGCAATTAGTAATGTTGACTGATCCTTCACTTCCAGTTTTTCAAATAACTCATCAAATAAATCAATGTTGATGTTCAGTATAAATTCTCCCCGATTTGCCCAGTTATGACTGATATCTTTTACCAGCATGGCACAGGATATGTAACTCATTTCCTCTTTGCTGCTCCCCTTTGGCTTCACCTGAAAGGTAGATATCCACCCCAGCCTCCCGTCAAGTTCATCTATTTTCTCCATCCATTCCGGGTGTGATCGGTAAATGTCAATATAAGACGCCCCGGAATAGCTGTCTTGAAAATAGGTTTCTCCATTTGCCGCAAAAAAGTAAGCCCCGTCAATATGATCTGCACTTTTAAGCAGATTGCGCAAAAATTCCGTAATCTCTACATAATCAATCGGGATCTTCTGGTCTTTATTCAAATTCTTCAAAATATCTTCATCATTATAAATCGTGCCGATAATTCTCTCGTATTCTTTTAGCTGGATTTCGGCTGCCTTTGATACCACCGATAATTGATTATACTGGCTCTCATACTCTTTTTGCAGCCAGCTGCTGGTAATCATATTGTACAGCCAGAAACTGATGCAGCAAAAAGGCAGTATGATAAACACCAGCAATATCAGAAAAAACTTTTTCTTGATAGACAGATCATTGAATTTCAACAGCATGCCCCCCTATAGCGTGTTAGATGAATGTTAATTTATTTTATTATTATGGATATATTGATTATATTATATATGGTTGCGGGGGTTTGTACAACTCTATTAGGCGGTGGGGTGGCTGTAATATATTTATAAAATCAAAAAAAGGAATGACACTGTTTAAACGATCTGGAATGGTTCAGATCTTTTTAACAGTGACAATCCCTATTTACAAAATATGAAGTTTGCATCCATAACATCATTACATAACCTTTTTCCATCCTGATTAATTTATTCCCACGAGCAACGAGCCAAACGGACACGCTGGCACAAATTGGCGACTGCCGCGAGGGTCAAAAACCCCTTTTATAATAAAGTTGTCCTGATAGTCATAGACCGAAACCCGCTATAAGAAGCCCTCCAGCATATAATTCTGCAGCACAGACTGTGCAGATATCTTCTTTTCTCTTTCAAAATTCTTTACTATAAAAAGCTTACAAAAGCAATAAAAAGGGGCTTAACTTTTATTGAAATACATGATATAATAACATTAAAGAAACAACCGCCCACATGGTGGTTGACCTCAAAGTGATAGAAAAACCACCCATCTCGGTCAAGGTCAGGGTGGTTTTTCTATGTAAGGATTACCTACAAAACGTAAAAACGAATGTAAGTAATGCCAAAAGGAATATACCAAAGGTCATTAAATCCTTAAAATCAAAATGTTTATTATTCTGATTCTTCATAGGCACCACCTCCATTCCAAAAGAATAGAGGTCAAACTCCCTGCACACGGTTGCTCTATATCATTCTAGCATAACTTTCTTTAATCGACAAGAATCCTCCGTATACATTTTTTGAAGTTTTGATATTTTTTTCTGTACAGGGTTAACCTTGAACGTCCATATTGGGTTTGGTCGCCTAAAACATTTTAACACAAAGTAGTGTTTTCTTTTTAGCTAGCTTCATGAACACCAAGATAAATGGATATTTAAATGCTGCCCCACGGCGCTGATATCACCACCTCTGCCCCCTGCTCCTTATTACTAATCTCAAGGTCTGCACATTCTCCATAGCAGAGCATCAGCCGAAGATAGGTGTTAACAATGCCCATTCCACCTATTTCCAATTCCAATGATTCCTTTTCTACAAATAATTTGTTTCGTACCCGGCTCATCTGACTCTTGATCTCCGATAAAACATCCGCATCAAAACCTTCCCCACTGTCCTTTACTGTGATCTTCCATTCGTTT
Source organism: Clostridiales bacterium (assembly GCA_018365455.1). GTDB lineage: Bacteria > Bacillota > Clostridia > Lachnospirales > Lachnospiraceae > Robinsoniella. The sequence continues at coordinate 54,695 of JAGZJZ010000037.1, read as the reverse complement.
TCTTTTCGGATACCATAAATGGAAACGTACATGGTTCTGGTCGTATTTCTATATCCATGATTCAGAGCATTTTCTACCAGGGGCTGCAGGATCATTTTGGGCATTTCCATTTTGAGCAATTCATCATCTACCTCTACCACACACTTTAGTCTGTCCTCAAACCTTTTTTCCATTAACATCAAATAATTTTTTGTATAGTCAATTTCATCACTTAAAGTAACCGTCTTCTGTGCTGTAGAAGTGGAGTAACGCAGAAGACTTGCAATTGCCTCACAGATTTCTCCAATTTCATAATTTTCCTGCTCCATTCCTTTATTAGAGATCATATTAAGTACATTAAACAGGAAATGCGGGTTAATCTGTGCCTGCAACATATCCAGATTTGCCTGCAGTACCAGAGAATGATTCTGTATCTCACGCTCAATGGAATCATTCAGTCTGGTTCTCAGATCCTGAAAAGACTGATTCAGCGACTCAATCTCATCGCCTTTATTTTTTAACACAATCTGTTCCGGCAGATTACGAATCTCTATTGACTCCATACACTGCTGCAGTTCCCGGATAGGTCTTGTCAGATACTTTGAAAAAACACTCATACCAATAAAGGCAATAAAAGCACTGATTAACCCAATCGCAATGACAATCCTGCGCATATCGTATACCGGACTCATTAATTTACTGTAATCCTGTACAAGTAATATTGTAATATCCCAATCGTGAATTATTTTTTTACCAAATATCTCTTTATTATTCAATTGGGGATTTTCATAGTCCGTAACCTGATCCTTTTCCTTCTTAGCGTCCTTCTTAGCAACTTCCTGATAATACTCCAGCAATCTTGTATCTTCTACATTTTTTTGATATAATACCTGATCTCCATTTAAAACAACAATACGATAATCTTCCTGCTGGGGCAGAATAAATATATTTTCAAACTCTTCGTTTTTTACCTGTACTTCAATATACCCCATGTCAATATTGTGGCCTCTTAACACTCTTGCCAGACCAAAGACTTTCTGGTGTGAATTTTCCCAGGGATCATCATAGGGTGCAATCAAAATACTTTTCCCCTGGGCCCGCTGCGCCTGTTCTGCCCACGGCAGTTGATTTACAATACTCTTACTGTTTTGTGGTTTGACATAATTATTGTTATTACTGGTAAAAAAATCTCCTTTTTTATTAAATACATTTACCCCATAAAAATTCTGGGACAGTGAATCCCGGTGTATAATTTGATTAATATTAACTCTGGCTTTATTAATGTCATATGCATCTTCTATCGTATCAGGTTTAATGTAAGTAATGGTGGCCATTTCCTCCATAAACTCCCTGCTCGCAATAAAATCCCATGAAATAAATTCCATGGGTTTTAACAATTGACTCAGTTGATTTGCCAGTTTATCTGTCATGACCTTTAAATTCTCTTTACTGTTTTTTTCCAGTGTTTCTGAACTGTAGTAATAGAAAACAAAACTGATTGCCATAATTAATACAATAGTAACGATGGAGAATGCTGCAAAAATTTTATTACGAAAGCTCATACGAATGCCTTTCTTTGCTTTAGATCATCCCTTGACTGCACCAGACGTCATTCCACCAATTATCTTCTTATTAAATATAAGAAATAAAATCAGCGGCGGGATTGTAATCAAAACCACGTCTGCAAATACTAAGTTCCAGGAACTTGCATACTGTCCCATAAAATTGTAAATTGATGTCTGCACGGTGACATTTTTCGCCCCCGGAAAAAAGTATAAAGGATTCACAAAGTCATTAAAAATATTAACGGATACCAGAATAATTACAGTGGATGTTACCGGTTTTAATAAAGGAAAGATAATATTAACAAAAAACCGTATTCGTCCGCATCCATCCATTAGTGCTGCCTCATCTAATTCCTTTGGAATTGTAGCAATGTAACCTTTGTAAACCATTATGGAAAATGGTGTAAACAGTGCTACTTCTACTAATATAATGCCAATCAGTGTTTTAAACAAGCCAAGCCCGCTCAGCACCCATATGGTAGGAACAATAGCCGGAGGCATCATGAGCCCAAGCATAAACAGCAGATTAATGATTGTTACCGGCTTGCCTTTACGTCTCTGCAGTACAAATGCAGCCATGGAACATACGATGATCATGATTGCAAGTGAGAAAAAAGTAATCAGCGCACTATTGTAAAATCCTCTTATAATCATCCCATGCTTTGTCTGCAGTACCGTTAAATAATTTTCTGCGATATGTAATGACTGAGGCAGACTCATGTTCATTTCTCCTGCCTCCATCTTATCCTTAAAGGATGTAAGCAGTACGAAGAGAAATGGAACTCCAAAGATGACAAGGGACAGCAGAACTGCCGATGCTTCTATTAATATACAACGGATCCGTTTCACTATAATTCCACCTCCTTTTTAGTCAGGCTTATATATAACGGAACAATTACTATTGAAATTAACAGGAATAAAATGACATTTCCCGCAGTGGAAATACCATAAAACCCGGCGGAATACTGTTTGTATATAATTGATGCCAGCTGGTCACTGGCAAATCCTGGTCCTCCTTTAGTCATCGCCCAGACTAGTTCAAAGCTTTTCAGCCCTCCGATTAAAGATAACAGGATTACTGTATTTCTGGAAGAACAGGACAGGGGAACCGTAATATTCCAGAATTTATCCCATGCATTCCCACCGTCTGCCATAAGTGCTTCATTGTATTCCTGGGGTATTGCCATAATTCCCGATATATAGATAACGGTTGCAACTCCAACTCCTTTCCAGACATCCACAAAAGCTACGGACAGAAGTGCCAGTCCCGGATTTCCCAGCCAGTCTACCGATGGAAGGTGCAAAGCATTTAGAGCCTGGTTAATCAGTCCCCGTGTGGGGTGCATTAAACTCAAAAACGTTATTCCCACTGCCAACCCGCTGATAAGATTTGGAAAATACACAATTGTTCTGACAAAATTCTTGGTCTTTAACTTGGAACACAAAAAGTTAGCCAGTAAAAGTCCCAGTACAACCTTTGAACCAGATGTTACGAAAGCATAAATAAATGTGTTCTTAAATCCAATCGATAAAGACGGCTCCATTAAAAATGTTTTAAAGTTATCAAGCCCTATGAACTGCCATTCTGTTAACGTCCACCTGGTGAAACAAAAGAAAAAGGAAGACAGCATTGGAATCAGAAAGATGATTACAAAAATAATCCCAGCCGGTGCCAAAAATAAGTAAGAGTAAAATTTTTTATTCATCATTACCTCCATCATCATTTATAAAAACAGATCTGCAAGACATCTGCAGACCTGCTTAAATAATTTTTACCAGCCTTCAAGTCCCAACTGCTTTGCCTGTTTGATTACGTCCTGATCATAAGTTTCTGCACATTTCTTTGCATCTGTCATATTGCTTGCACACTCTACACATATCTGCGGCAGATTAGGTCCTTTTACAGGCGACTCAAATTCCAGCGCAGAAGCAATTTTCCCGGATTCAAAATAAGGAAGCAGATCTTTGACTGCAGGATAGACGTCATCAGGTAATTCAACACCTTTTACAACATAAGGACCTAAAGGTTTCTCTGCTTTTGCAAATATTTCTACCCCTTCTTTTGATACAAAAAATTCAATCCATTTCTTTGCTGCATCCAGATTTTCGGCATTTTTGTTGATATAATAAGCATTCGGCTGCCATACAGTAAGACCATTTGGCTCAGCTGAATCCCCCGGCTGTGCAAACATGCCGATATCATTTATCTGGTCAGGATAAGATGCTGCAATAGACGCCAGCGCCCCAGACAGCATTGGGAACATGACACCACTGCCTTGTGCCAGCATTTTATACGCATCTTCCGGCGTTGCAGCCAGAAAGTCCTCATTGAAATAACCCTTTTCCCCAATTTCATAAAGTTTCTCAAAACCTCTTAATGCAATTGGTGTTTCTGCAAAGTTTGCTTTATTAGCAGAATACTTTGCTGCAAAATCCGACATTTGTGCCTGCACATTGTAGAAGTCAGAGAGCAGGATCAGCTGAGCCCATCCGGGACTTGCATATGCTCCGATTACAGGTGTCTTGCCTGCTTCTTTAATCTTTTCACAGTTTGCCAGTAGTTCATCCCAGGTCTTTGGCACGGTAAGTCCCAGTTCTTCATAAACTTTTTTATTATACATCCATGCACCAGCCTGTGTGGAGTTCGCCGGTACCCCATAGATTTTTCCCTCTACCGTCACGGTCTTTAGATAGCTTTCATCTATGTTGCTGATATATGATTCATTTGTGAGATCCAGAAAGTTTTTAGCAGGATCCATCGTGGTTAATAAGGAACCGGAATTAAAAAAAGTAATATCGGACATATCTCCTGTAGCAAATCTGGTCTGCCTTATATTTTGCCCCTCAGTTCCACTTGGTATATCTTCCACTTCGGTCACAATGTTATACTTTTCTTCTATCGCAGCGATGACTGCATTTAACCCTTCGTGAGGAGTCTCACGATCCATCAATAATGTAACAGTCTGCTGTTCATTACTATCTTCCCCTTTTGTCCCCTGGGTATCTGTGGCTTCAGATATTCCGGCTGCTGATGTAACGGTATCCGTACCTTTTGCTGCATTGCTTTCTCCGCCGGTACCACCGCCGCATCCGGCAAGCGACATCATAAGAATCGCTGCACTTACTCCTAATGCTATCCCTTTACTTCTCTTCATCATATTCTTTTCCTCCTAACGATTGTTTGTAAAAGTATACTAACATGACTGTAAAATCAATTGTATAGACAAACTCACACAGCAAACCGGATTTTTCAGCACTCTTTAAAATATCATTGGCAATTGAGGCAGAATATCTCCTGCTTCCATCCCTTCCGGCAAATTTACTTTTTCTAACCGAACCTGATAAGGGGTTTTATTATCTATCTTTATCTGAAGCGCATCTTCCTCGCATTTCATTGCAACTTGCAGCATTCCACCGGCAACCTGCATCGAGTATTCCTGTACCCTGAGTATGGTAAAGTCGGGACACAAAATAACGGCCTTTTCACCGCAATCAATCCTGACGCCCGCCAAATACCGATAAAACAGCGTCAAAGGACCACCGCTCCATGCATGGTTTCTGGTACCCAGAATCGCAAAATCTTCCCACAAGGTTGCATTTTCATTTCGAATCAGAGGCATGTATCTGTTCATAATTCTGTTAAACGCACTCCTGGTATATCCCATCTTAAAAAGTGCTTCACTTACATAGACCTCCATATAAGGGGTACAATTATAAGTTGTTATCAGAATTTTCTTAATATCCTCAAAGTGATCCTCCTTAGCTAATCCGCTGAGAACTGCCAATGCATTTGCTCTTTCATCTACGATTTCACCCGATCCGTAATAATTGCCTTTCCAAAAATGCTCTTCAAATTTCTGCTCTATGGATGCCATACGATTTGTAAGGAAATCATGATGCTCCAGCCTGGACAGGCATTCCCCCGCACGTTTTGCAAATGAAAGTGCCATATAATACCAGGCATTTTCCAGCACAGTCTTATCCTGGTTATACAGATGGTCAAACCAATACCAGTCACCAGATCTGCTCTCTATGAGCCCCACTTCATTCATGCTCCACAGCCTGAGGTAACGAACCATAGGCTCAAAAGCCATTTCCAGAATCTCTGCATCCCCGGTAAATTCATAGTAGACAGATATCATCCCTAATTCACTGATTGCATTTAAACTTTGTGAGGGAAGTTCGCTAAAATTGATTCCTGGTACATTACCCACCAGACAATCCCCTTTTCTTAATGATATGAAGTTATGTATCGCTTTCTTAAGCAGTAAAACCGCATTCTGATCCAAGGTATAAAAGATCTGAGGTGCCTGGACGGAGACATCCCCAATCCATTGTCCCCGCTCCCGGTCAGGACAGTCCATAAAATTATCCCTCATACAAAATTTTAATGTTCTGGCACATTTTTTAATTAAGATGTTGACTTCCTCATTATCGGTGTGCATGAGACTCATAAATTCCGTATCATACTCACAGATACGGTATCCAAGCCTTATAATGGCAACACTATCCGGGATATAAAAATGGAGTTCCTCACAAGCCATATAATCATAATTTAAGTATTGGTTATAACCTTTTTTACATATGTATTCCGTCCTGTGTCCGGCATATTGATGCATCTCATCGCCGGGTCCTCCATTTACTGTATAACGGTCATTTCTGATCTCTATGGTTTCGTTCCCCTCTGCTTCCACCTCCATATAAGCCATAACATGCAGGGCTGTAGGAAGCTTTACGACATATCTGCCATCTGTTTTCCTATAATCTACGGAAATGACAGGTGAAAAAGTAAGCAGCGGTACCGGACGCTCATAAAGACTCCCAAAATCTTCCCTACAGTGGGTAACGGCATCTTTAAGCATTTCATCATTTATCTCATCATTTGCATTATATCCAATATTGAAACCTCCGTATAAATAGGATGGTTCCGGCAGGGCTGTCTCAAAGAAACCTGGATGACGCAGACACTTCGTTGAGGAGTCACTGTATATGCCCAACTCTTCACACGCAAATATCAGACCTGCCGATTTAAGCGGCACATTGTTCCTTCCTCCATTCCCATAATGCCATACAAGAACTTCCATAACATTCTGCCCTGCTTTTATAAAATCCGAAATGACAACCTTATCCACATACCCACTGTTTTTCCCATATGCGTCCCGGAACAGTCCTCCATCCAATACGCATAACTTCCGGTTTATAGATAAGAAATATCTGGTATCTGCTGATATACAAAGAATATAATCCCCTTCTTTTTCCACCTTAAAAACCTTTTTAAAATATACCCAGTCATTATCCAGGCGATTATTCTCTTCCCAAATCCATTCTGCACCTGTCAGCATCTCTATAATCCTCCCCATAATTAATTTTATTTTCTTTGAAAATCAGATGGAAGTTCTCCTGTAATATTTTTAAAGACACGGCTAAAGTAAGCTGCATCTTCATATCCTACTAATTTAGCAATTTCCCATAACCGTAAATCAGGTTGTGCGCGCATGACCTCCTTTGCTTTATCTATTTTCATCTTCATAAAATATTCTTTAAATGAAGTTTTCTTATAAGTTCGGAACAGTCTGCTAAAATATGTCTGTGAAATTCCAAAGTAATCACAGACCATCTCCATGCTCAGAACTTCATTTATATGATTATTCAGATAATCTTCTATGGAATCCAGAAAGATTTCTTTACCTGTTTTTTCTGTTTCCGGCTTTCCCTGAGAGATACTTCTATGCAGAATAAACCAGAAACTCTCCATTAATTCCCCCATATTGTTGGCATAACAAACCGCCTCTTCCAGCAGCATACTGTCTTCCAGAGTATCTGTATGGATATATTTGGATGCAAAATAAAGAATTGTCCGCAGGCTTTTCTCAACATGAATAAGGGGACATTCATTTCTTTCCCACTCACTGAATAACCTGATTGTAGCTCTTTTCAGTTCCTCAACCTTATAATCCTTTATATAATGAGTCATCTGATCAACCACTGTGTCTGAGAGGACTACTGCCAAATCTTCCTGAGGCTCTAAACTGCTGATCTCAATAAATACTGTTTTTGATACTATTATTCTTGCATTTATTTCTTTTATCAGATTATGTACCGTATCTGCAAAGTCCTGAAGCATAATTTTTTTTGCTGAATAAACAGCAGTATAATATTCTCCCCCGCACCAGACCCGGGTAAACTCTTTCATTTTTGTAACGATATCCCTGTCTGCAATCAAAATAACCTCGGATTCATCTCTGCATGCCAATACCCAATAATGTCCCCCGGTATTCATATCAAAATTTATTTCCAGTTCATTTATCTGCATGCCATAGCGAAATGGAATACCTTTTTTACGAATTACCCCTACGTAATATCTGTCATTCATTAGATATCTGTTTATATCCGAAACTGTGTAATCATTTTTTACAATTAAATTTCGAAAACAGTCGTACTGTTTCTTTTGATACTTTCCATTTAACGTATCTCTTAGTTTATCCATGAGTGTATTTATCTTGTTTAAACTGATTGGTTTTAATAAATACTCTACGACACCATAGCGAATCGCACTTTGGGCAAACTGAAAATCCTGATATCCGCTGATAATGACAAGTTCTATATCCAGATTGCGCTCCCTGATCTGCCGAATGAGCTCAATACCATCCATAACCGGCATTCGAATATCTGAAAATACCATATCCGGGCATTTTTCTTCAATTAAAGAAAGTGCCTCTTCACCAGACCGTGCCTCTCCCACCACCTGCATATCCGGATAATGGCGGTCAATCATATTTTTCAGAGTACGAAGTGCTAATGGTTCATCTTCTGCAATAATTATTTTATACATATACAGCCTCTCTTAACTTTTTCTTCTCTATCATAACAGCTTGTGCCGGTAAATTATATGGATAAACAAACACACAATACTGTAATTTTCAGCACACCATTAATTGTATTTCAATAATATACTTTAGGACAATGGTTATTTTTACCATGCTTATTCCATTCATTTAACAATATAAAAATAGCTGGCAGTCAGACTCATTCTAACTGCCAGCTATTTTTATATTAATATCCCCACCACAGAAATAATCATCGTCCCCACCGACAAGATCTTACTATATTTCCAAATCCGATTCCCTCCAAAACATGCGAAAGGATACATTGGAAGAGAATGAAGCAGGAGAAGCGTTGTTCCCAGAGCGCATACTTCCTGCCAGAATACGGATTGATCCTGCCATGCAGCTCCTGCTCCAACCAGCAGTAGTATCGCCAGCCATTCAAACAGTCCCTCCAATCCCATACTTCTGGAAAACTTTGAAGTACGCTGGTATTTCTCAGGATAAAAACGACCTGCCATTGGCCAATAACCGCCCAGTCCCGTGACAAGCACTGAAATCAATAGTCCGCCTCTGGTCACTCGGAAATGCCATTTTTCCCTTGACAGTAAAACAAATAACAGTCCTCCCGCCAAAGAAGATGCCAGTAAAACGGTAACTGCTGCTGCTTTTACTCCCAAATCTGTAATTCCACCCCCAAATAATAAAGACGGTAATAAAATCAGCAGATTTAAAAGTGCAAAAATGAAAATCTGCATAGATACTGAGCTTCTTTTTACAGGTATCGTAGTCCAAATATCAAATCCGGTTGCGATGGCGAGGGTACTTTGAAACCACAGGCGTATTGTGCCGGTGATCCCATAGTGCTTCAGCATTTGCATATACCCCGTTATATGATAGCCATTGTTTTCAAATAGCTTCCAGGAAGCTACGTTGTCATCTTTTACAGTGGCAGCCGCCGTCTCACATCCCTGTTCTTTTAAAAACTGCGTTGCTTTTTGATAAAGCTGGGTTCCTACTCCCTTTCCGGCATATTTATTTTTTACAAAACAGGTTTCCACATACCCTATTTTCTGATTATTTTTAGCCGAAAATACTTTATAGGAAGCCATACCGGCAATCTCGTTATCCACAATTGCTAAAAATGCATTTTGCGGTTTTTGAAATGCGAGGCCTTCCACGATTCCAAAGCTTTGCCTGCCGGTTTTCCATACTAGTTCCGCTTCTTCTTTTTCCATTTTCCGTATTTGTATGCCGTTCAATATTCGTTCTCCTCCATGCCTTTTAAAAACTGCCGATACCACTGAATCTCAAAGTTAAATACCGCTATTCCATAGTCTAATGTCGCTATCTGATATTGAAACCGGTCCATTGCCCCCTGATCCTCTGTATATTGCTCCATCTGAGGCGCAATGGATTGCATAATGTTTTCTTTTAATTTAACCAGGGACTGCTGCTCCTGGGTTATCTGCTCCAGATAGGTGTTTAGTAATGGGGCTCTTTTTTCCTTGTCCACCTGTCCCAGAAAAAACAGCTTTGCAAGTTCCATGTTCTTGGCCTTTTTGTGATTCATTGGCTGTTCTTCCCAATCATAAAAAGCACTGCGCCCTTTATCTGTAATGGAATACATTTTTTTATTTACTCCGTTTTCAACATATTCCTCACTGGTAATCATTCCGGCTGTCAATAATTTCTGCAGTGCAGCCTGAAGGCTGCCCGCACTGTCTGAGCACATTAATGAAAAATGATTTTTGATTCGGCTTCTCATCTCATATCCGGTCATATCCCGCATCATTAATAATCCTAAAATAATTTTATCCATCTGCTGCTCTATTCCTCCTTGTCTCTTTACAGTATCTCTAATAGATATATCTCTTTTAGAGATATTAACATGATGTGGAAACTCTGTCAACCATAAATTCACTCTTTTATTCATGCAAGAGCAGCAGGCGCTAAGAATATCCTTAACGCCCGCTGCCCCGGTCTCTGCTATACGTATTTTCTGCTAGATGTAATTATCACTCTATCTAATCATTCGAATACCACCAGCTTATTTTCCGGCTCTCTGCCCTCAAATATATCTATCAGCGCCTGTGCCGTCACCAATGAGGTCGCTTCGTAGTTCTCATAAGTCTCTGCCGATGTATGGGGAGTGGCTATGTATTGAGGAAAGGAAAACAGCGGATTAGCCGGATCTGCCGGTTCCTGTTCAAATACATCCGTCCCCATCCCGGCAGCTTTACCCGATCTGAGCGCTTCCGCCAGCGCCTTCTCGTCTACCAGGCTTCCTCGTGCCGTATTCACCAGCAGAACTCCGTCTTTCATTTTTGAAATAGACCCTTTATTGATTATATGCCTGGTTTCTTCGTTTGCAGGCAGATGCAGCGAAATGATGTCGCTGTATTTAAGCACCTCCTCCATGGTGGCTAATTCTACTCCGTATATCTCTGCTTGTCTGTAATCCGGGAATTTATCACAGGCAATGATCCTGGGTCCAAAGCCCTGTAGTCTTCTCGCCACATTTCTGGCGATTGCACCAAATCCAAGAAGTCCCACCGTACATTTTCCCAGCTCGTGTGACATGATCCTATCCCATTTTCCCTCTCTTATACTATTGTTCAGACGGGGGATCTGCCTGGTCAGACACAACATCAGGCTCACCGTCTGTTCTGCAACTGCAGAGGCATTCACACCCGGACAGTTTGTAACGGTGATCCCACAGGCTTTTGCTCCTATCAGATCAATATTATCCACACCTGCCCCGAATCTTGCTATTCCTTTTAAGCGGGATGACAATCGAAATAGTCCTTCATTAAAGGTATCAACGCCTGCGATAACGCCATCTGCATCTATGATTAAGTCTTTTAATTCTTCGAACCGAAAAGGCCTTTGATGGGGATTCTCTGTAATCTGACATCCATAATCCGTCAGTAATTTTTTACCTGGACCACAGTAAAGGGAATAGTTTGTAGCAGTTACCAGTACCTTTTTCATTATTTACGCCTTTCCAGGAGCGGATGTAGAAGTTTCTTTCTGACAGCTCTGCATTGCCAAAGTTTTTTTAAACCATGTTGTCAGGCGGTCCAGCTGTTCCACTTCTTTTCTCCCTGTGTCATCCAACAAATCCTTGCTTTTAGTTCTCGTCTGGAGGGAATTAAAATTTCCGATCTCCATTTGATAATATTTTGCATTGACCGGATATGCCCTGCATTCAATAAAGGAAGCCACAGTGAGGAAATCATTCCATAGTCTTGCCCTTTGGGGCTGATCCCGGAAATGATCTGTGAGCCAGGAGTAAATTTCGGGATGGAAGTTCGCCATTACCCCACTGTATCCGCTTGCTCCCAGTTCCAGGGATTCCAGCAGAGTTGCCGAATTTGCATTAAACAGCTTTAATTGTGTTCCGTGGATTACCTTTAATTTCTCCTTTATATCTGTGATATCACAGCTGGTGTCTTTCAGGAAATAGAACCGTCCGGTGTCCGCGCACCACTTTAACAGCTTAGGGGACAGGATGCGTTTATATGGATAAGGGCACTCATAAAATCCAAGAGGGATGTCTTTTGGAAGCCGCTCCAGCAGATACTTCAGATTTTCCAGCCAGATTTCATCGCTTTGTGATTCCTCTGCCAACCGGTTCGTTAACAAAATAACTGCATCTGCGCCTGTCTCTGCTATGGCGTTTAATTCCTCTGCCTGATCATCCAGGGAATCAGAGATATGCCCGGAAGCTATGACCGCAGCCCTTTTATCTGCGCTCTCAGCCACAAACCTGGCAATGGATACCCTCTCCTCTCTGGATAAACAGAACATTTCACTGGACTGGCAGACTGCAAACAGCCCTGCTGCCCCGGCGTCTATATACCAGTCCACCAGCTTTCCCAATGCTTCATAATCAACCTGATCGTCCTCTGTAAACGGCGTAAGCATTACCGGATATACGCCATCCTTAAATTTCTTCTCCATCAACTTTCTCCTTTTCTGCAATCCAATATTGGGGGGTGGTTAAAATCCCCATTTCCTTTAGCTGGTATTCATAACTCCATTTATTGCCTGAAGTCCTCCAGAGATTCGGTCCATACCACTCTTCCTTTGCATCTGCGTTATGGACTGCTCCAAACGCATTGATGCGGTTCCCGTACAGGCGCAGAGTAAGTCTATGCCAGCCTTCTTTTACCTCTCCCAGGTCCAGAACATAAGGAGCAAGTGCAATGATTCCGCCTCTCTTACTATCTAGTGGCGTATTTACGCCGGGCGTCACTAGGTCTACAGAAATAAGTGCCCCACGGTAATGGGATGTCTCCAAATAAAGCCTGCCCGACTTACAATAGACCGGCACTTCGTAATCCATATTCCCCGCATAAAATGGGAATCCCTGATTTACAAAATTTCCATAACAGATCTCCCGGGGTATGTTTATCAGCTTCTTATTCCTGCCTGACACCTGTACACCAAAGTCACCGAGCAAATAGCACCATTCCACGTTTGTCTTCGCCTGAAACGCAATCTCCATCACCAACTGGTTTTCACCCTTTTTGATCCGCCCCAGAATTCTCTTACGGATACACGCATCTACATACCAGCCGGAGTCCTCATCCGGTATGCGTTCACCGTTCCACTCCATCCGGACATTTTCAGGATGTTCCATGGCAAGTTCAGCCCGGTCCACTTCGATTTCTGAATAAATAGTAAATCTCAATTTTAACATATGGCAGGGTGTTTCTTCTGCTTTCTGCGTCCAGGGCTGTGCCAGGGCTTCCATGCGAAGCGGATAACCCAGCTTACTCCGAAAAAGATTATCAATGCGAAGGATTTCTTCCTCCGGCATAAATTCTCCATCATCAAAAGCGTATTCCGCCATATCCAGCAGACAAACATTGGGTTCCGACAGGCGATATGCTTCGGGCTTGGGCAGATATTTTTTATCTCTTACCATGGGATAGAAGTCTATATCTTGTCCGATTTCCCCTGGACATCTCATACACACCCCATTTTGCCCAAACTGAGTGCCTGCCACCGGTTCTGCCAGCCTTTCTTTTTTCAGCTCCAGCAGAAGGCTGTCATGCTGTGAACCAAAATAGATTATTTTTGTTTTATTCCCCTCATATTCCGCATGGAGCTCCCGTATGCCGCCGCTTAAGGTATCGTAGACCACAGGGCTGTAAATTCCCTCCACCCATATTTCCCACTTTTCCATATGGGTAATGTGTTCATTCCGGGGCTTGTTGACATGGCAGACAAACAGCCATTTCCGTCCGTCTTCTTCCCGGAGCTGATAGAACATATTGGATGCACGTATTCCCGTTTCGATGTGTTCCATCCGGGTTGGGTCTTTTCCTTCTGTATTTTCCACACAGATATCAATATCTCTCCAGGGCTTTAATACCTCCAGCAGCTGGGATGATGAATACTGGATTTTTTCACATTGATTTGCGAGGCGCACTACCGCTTCACTTTCCACAGCATCCACATACTGTGGAATATTACCCATGAATATGACTTTTCCACCATGGGCGATGAATTTATCTAACTTATCCACAGTTGTGGCTCGCATTGTGCGGCATCCTGGGACAACTACCACCTCATAGTTCATTTCCCCCATGCAGAACTTTTCCCCGTATTGTGAAGACTCACTTAAAAGCGACTCTGAAATAAAGTCAAAATCCAGCAGCCCATAAAGCAGCCAGTCGATCACCCTGGAAAAATGATATTCTAACTCCTGCCGGATGGCAGCAGTCTGCTTCTGGTTCCCCCAGTACAGCCAGTAAGATTCTACAGGATGTATCACACCGATGCGTACCACCGGCACACCTCTTGTCAACACCGCTGCAAGCCTTGCAAAATGGTTTTCAATATAAGAATATTCCTGATACCACGGCGACTGGTATCCGATGCTAGCCGGGTAATCCCGCTTTCCTTCTCCTTCCATGGAGACCCAGGTCAGATGAGGCACCCGGACCGTTACTCCAAGGGCTGCCTGCCAGTCTCCTGCAAGCTTGTGATTGCGGAAATCAAAATCCCACCCGGTTACGCCGTAGATTTCGCTCATTACTCCTTCCCGCCCAAACTGGTGTGCCACGCTCTGCGCCTGTTTTGCAGTGGAAAGCTCCCGTCTGTCGCACAGCATGTCAATTCCGGGAAGCCCGAATTCTTTCATGGGGCGCATCACTTCCCCCGCAGCCATAGTCTGGGAATGAAGTGTCCATTCGTTCATCATATGACCGGTCAAAGCAATCCCGTGATCCTGGCACCACCTTCCAACATTATCTCCAAAAGCTTCGGAGAACCGCTGGCACACATGCAGATGATATTGATATCTTATCCTGGAAACCTTTCCCTCTCCCGGCTCCCAGATCAGTTCCGGAAGATGATCCAGAATGGAAGTGCCGAAGCTTTTGTAAAATGTATCTTCAAAATCATCCGTAAACGGCAGAATTACAGGCTTATATGTAAAAGGTGTATCCAGCACTTCCTTGTGGCTGGTCTGAGGCTCATCCGTAAAGATCGCCGGGATCTGTCCTCCAAAGTCTTCTCCCAGCTCACTGTAATAGACTTCATGGGTCAATTGAATGAAACGGTCAATTGCCTTCTTGTCCAGCGTATTTACGTAAGCCTGATTGTTAAACCACGGTGTATCACCTGAGATCTCCAGACTGGCTGTCCATATGCTGATTCTCTCTTCTTTCGAATCTGCGGCACCCCAATCTGCCGGTTCCGGGACCGCTGTTCCCATCTGCGGGACATGATGGCGGACACTTGATCCACCAGAACAATGCGATCCGTCAGAACAATGCGATCCGTCAGAACAACTCGATTCGTCAGAAGGATGCGATTCGCCAGAACAACTCGGTCTGTCAGAACAATGCGATCCATCAGAACAACTCGATGCATCATCCACCAGGCTCAATCTTCGGCTGCCTTTTAAATATCCCTCTGCATCCAGTTCAACCTCATATCTGGCAAGTATCCTTTTTCGATTACTGCGAACTGCTTTTGCTGCAGACATGGGCATCTCTTCTGTAAGATCCGACCAGTTTTCCGGCTGGAACACCAGAAATCTGGAACGGTATTCTTCCTGGCTGGTCACCATTCCCCCCGCACTTCCGGAGGGCCACCGGTCTTCATCGTAGAGCCAGCATAGCAAATCCTGTTTTTTTGCCTCCTCTTTGCAGGCTTTTACATCCTCCAAAAATTCTCTGCCCATATACCGGGTGTCCAGCCCTGCACGGCAGTGGATATGGAATCCTCCCATCCCCATCTCTTTAAAACAAGAAATCTGTTTTAGCAATTGTTCCCGATCCAGCCTGCAATTCCACGCCCAGAACGGTGCTCCCCGGTATTCACTTGGGGGGTTTTGAAACTGTTCTCTGCTAAGCGGCTCTGTTTTTGATTTATAAAGCATCCTTTTTCTTCTCCTTTATCCGGTATTCCAAAGGTGTGAAACCTGTTAGTTTTTTGAAAACCTTAAAAAAGTATTTGGGGTTGGAATAGCCGATTTCATCCGAAATCCGGTCAGCACTTAAATCCGTTTCTCTAAGTAACTGTTTTGCTTTTTCCAGCCTGATTTCTCCCAGATATTCATTAAAGCTCTGATCCAGCTTTTCCTTTAACAGGCTGCTGCAATATGCCGGGGTTACGTAAAATTCAGAAGAAATCATCTGAAGGGTCAGTTTCTGGTGATAATTTTTCCTGATATACTCCTGAATAGAATGAAACAACTGATTCTGGTCAGGGCTTTTCATTTGAATAGAGCTTAGTATCAGGGTAATATATCCTGATATTTCCTTTTTCATCTTATCCAGGTCATTACAATAAAGATACCGCTTATAAAAAACGCTCATAATATCATCGGTATCCACTCCCATCCCCACGGCATACTGGTTTACCATAGAGACAATGCTCTCACAGGCATTTCCAATCGCTCTGAGGGAATATCTTTTCAAATCCATCCGGTCAAAATATGCTTCCATAATCTCTCTCGCCTGTTTCGGATGGTATTTCATATTCAAAAAAACATCTTTCACATATTCCCGGGTATAAATCTCATCCCATTCTTCATCCTTTTCATAAAACAGTCTTTTCTGATCCTCCATTCTGATATTACAGACTAGCTTTTCATTTTTTACGTAACTCTTATGAATCTCTCCAAATCCTTGTTTCCCTTTTCCGATACAGATGAAAATTTTTTCTAAGGCTCCTTTCATCATGTGTCCTGCTATATGCCCTGCTTTCACTTCCATCTTGGCAACCAGTTTTTCTTCCCGGCAGCTAAGCAGCAAAAAACCGTTGCTGCTTCCAAAGCCGTTCGGCAGAAATTCATACCTGATATCACTTAAAGAGGTACGGCAGAGCTGTTCTGTATGCTCCGCATTCTTCCGATCCGTTGTATAGACAGACATTAACAGATAATAGTGATCCAGGCCCCATCCTTTCTGCCGCAGTTCTTCCTCCAGAGCCTCGTTCCAGGGCTCTAAAATGGCACTTAAAAGAATGTCCTGTATTTTACGCTGATCCAATGACTTGGCTTTTTCCTGTAAAATAAAGAAATTCTTCTGCTTCTCAATCTGTTCAATTGCCTTTTGTAACTGCCTTTCTATTTCTTCTGAAGAAAACGGCTTGAGAACATACCCAATCACTCTTTTTTCAATTGCTTTATTCATGTAATCAAATGCCTTATACCCGCTGATTACGATAATAGGCTTATCCGGAAATTGCTCGCTGATTCGTTCCAGAAATTCTACACCATCCATTTTTTTCATCTTCATATCCGTAATAATAATATCCGGATTTGTTTCCCCGATGACCCGAAGACCCTCCATCCCATTTGCCGCTTCCCCCACACAAAGAGCTTTTAATGATGTAATTTCATCAATCTTACTGATTAATCCTTTTCGGATTAGAACTTCATCATCCACAATAATATAGCGGTATTCCATTACTGATCCACCTCTTTTCCGAAGCATGTCTGAAATGGCAGGCATACCTTTACTACCACGCCGCTTCCCGCCAGGTTATCAATTTCCAGTCCATACCCTTCCCCATACAGCAGTTGAATTCTTTTATAAATATTGGACAGTCCGATGCTGGCATACCTTGCATCCTCTGGCAGGTGTTCCGAATGGTAAATTCTCCTGCGGACCTCCCGTAAGGTTTCCTCCTCTACCCCGATCCCATTGTCCTCCACAGTTATGATAATCTTTTCTTCCTGCTGATAAGCACGAACTGTTATAATCCATGGCGGTTCCTCTCCTGCAAGCCCGTGTTCAATCGCGTTCTCAATCACCGGCTGCAGCAGAAATTTCAGTACCCGGCTTTCCAGTATTTCTTCCGGGCATTCTGTTTTAAGCTGAATCGGACTTCCAAACCGGATCTCCTGTATATTCAGATAATCCCGGATATGGGAAATTTCAGTAGCCAGTGTCTCTTCATCTGTTTCGTATTCCATACTGTATCGCAGCATATCTCCCAGAGATTTTGACATGACTGCAATCTGGTTATTCTTTTCAATTTTAGCCAGACAGTTGATATTCTCCAATGTATTAAAGATAAAATGCGCATTGATCTGGGACATCAGATTCCGAAGCCTGGACTTTAAAAATTTAATCTCAGCCACATAGGTGTCCTCAATCAGGCAGTTAATTTTCTTCATCATCTTATCAAAATGCCGGTACAAAGATCCTATTTCATCTTTTCTCTCCTGGTAATTGTGGTGAAAGGTCAGATCGGTAAGGGGCGTCTCATTCATGCTCCTTGACAGTTCCACCAGCGGACGGATAAACATCCGCTCCAGCAAATATCCCAGTATCACCACAAATAAAATAATTACCATTATCAAAAGTATCAGGTACTTCATATTCTGTATGTACAGCTGCTTTTGGCTGTCAAAGGATATCTCCGAGACGATCTTCCAGTCGTTGATATCAAGGGTACCATAGATATAGGCATCATTGGTATCTTTACGAAAAATAATGCCTTTGTTATTCTCCGTAATCTGGCGGATTTCTTCCCGCATCAATCCCTCTTCCTGCCGGTTCCGGTCAGCCAAAGAATCTCCGGCTGGCAGCGTGGTTTCTGTCCGGGGCAGATTCCGGCTGGATCCGTATGCGTTTCGATCCGGTTTGCCCCTGGCCGGTATAATTTCCCCGTCTGCATCCATCAAAAAACTTTCCCCCCAGGGCAGCGTGCTTTCTCCTAACGCATCAAACATCTGATTTGTGCACACTACCGCCAGTACCCCGGTATGTTTTCCTTTCACATCGGTAAACCGCCTTGCCAGCAGAATGGACTGATTTTTGCTTTGTTTGCTCTGATAAGTTTCGATAATCTGAAATTCGCTGCTGCTCTGCAGGCTTCTATACCAGGATGCATTTTGATAATCCTCTTCTAAGTAAAACTCTTTGTTTTTTACAAAGGAATAGGTGTAGCCGCTTTCCGTAAACAGGTAAACCCCGCTGGCATAGGTATTATTTCCGATCAGATTACTGCTCACATACTCGAATCTGCGGTAATTTGTAAGCCGTTCCATTGGGGTCGGCTCTTTGTCTGCCCCCTCTTGTTCACAGATGGACAGCATACAGCTGTCATTGTCGTACTGGCTGAAAATCAGCGAAGTCATAAGGTCATTCAGGTTCACAAAAGTACTGTTAATGCTTGTAACCATTTTTTGTACTTCACTGTCACTTGCCGCTGAGATCTGACTGTTGTAATACTCCATGTTATTTTTCAGAATCACCCCGAACAAGATAAGAATGGGTAAAATGGATATTCCAAGAAGACAAAATAAAAACTTAAATCGGATACTTTTTAATATTTTCATCAAGCTACCTCCAGGGCGTGTTTTATACAAAATATTGTATCTGTCCAAAACCATGAACAGATACACCGCAAGCCCATGAAAATCGCCCTTGGCGATGGGGCTTGCTATCGCATATCCAACGTTTTCACACGGACTGTGCAGTAAATGCACAGTCCTGTACCAAACAATTACAAATATTTTACCCAATTTATGTACAAAATACAATTCAGCCTTTGACAGCTCCTACCGTAAGCCCGCTTACGAAATACCGCTGCAGGAACATATAAATAATCAGAATGGGAATTGCACTTAAGAAACAGGCGGCAAACAGCATATTCCACTGGGTAGCATTTTCCATATCACCGATAAAATTCAGCATGGTGAGCGGCAGCGTTTTTTTCTCCGGCGCCGATAAAAACAGCATTCCAAAGAAGAAATCGTTCCAGATCGGCACTCCCTGGGTTATGACGATGGAAGTAAGTGCCGGTTTGGTGAGGGGTGCCACAATCCGCACAAAGGTATACACCGTACCGGCGCCGTCAATCCTGGCTGCTTCCTCCAGAACTCCGGGCACACAGGACTTGATAAAATTTGTATACAAGAAGATTGAAAATGGCAGTGCAGAAGTAACATATAATGCAATGGGCGCAGCGATGGTATTCCCCATATGCAGTGCATTTACGATGCGGTACATGGGAATAATGGACATCTGGGCAGATACGATCATGCCCGCCAGGAAAAAGATCTGAAAAAATCCTCCCAGCACCCCCTTTAACCTTGCTATAGCATATCCAGCCATTGCACAAAAAACCACCAGAATAACGACACTGATTCCCGTTACCAGTATGCTGTTGCCAAGTGCCCTGAAATAATTCATTTTTCCAAAGGCTGCCCCGTAACTTTGAAGGCTTATGCTATGGAATAAATTCAGATAAGAGGTACTGTCTTTTACTTCCCGAAAGGAGCCAGACAGCGCAATAATCAGAGGCGATAAGAATATGACGAAAAAGGCTGTGATGCCAAGGGTCCATAGAATTTCATTTCTGGTATTCTTTTTCATTATGCTTCCAGCTCCTTTCGTTTCATAATTCGAAGTACGATCACAGATACCATCAGGATGAATAGAAATGCCACGGCAGCCAGTGCTTCTGCCTTTCCAAACTGGCTTTCCACAAATGCCATTTTATAAATGGAATACATTAAGGTGCTAGAAGAATTTCCCGGACCTCCCCCGGTAAGGGCAAATACATAGTCGAAGGATTTGAATCCCCCAATCAGCCCCAGCATGACATTGATCGTTATGGTATTGGACAGCATGGGGATTTTGACAAAGCGGATTACCTGCCAGCCTGTACACCCGTCTATTTTTGCCGATTCAATGACTTCTTCTGAGATATTCTGTAACCCCGCCAGATAAATAATGGTCATTGTACCGGAAGTTTTCCAGGTTTCTACAAAGGCGGATGCCAAAAGGGAAGTTCCCTTTTGGCCAAGCAGATTTGGCACCACATCCAGCCCTAGTTTATTAAATATTTCTGAGATCATTCCGTAATAGGGAGCATAGACATAGCTCCATAAAAATGCTACCACAATGGTACTAAACAACGCCGGCAGATAAAATACCGTGCGGAAAAATCCTTTTGCCTTTAACTTTTTATTCAGAATCAGTGCCAGCGTGAGCGCCTGGATATTTCCATATGTAACAACAAATACGGCATATATCACTGTATTTTTCATAGAGTTGAACATTGTCCCGTCTTTGAGCAGATACTTAAAATTATTCAATCCGATAAACTTATACTCACCCATTCCGCTCCAGTTTGTGACACCATAGAAAAAAGACATCAGTACGGGGAGTATCCAGAATGTTACATACATCAGCAATGCCGGAACAATAAACAGCAATAGCACGTTTCTCTTTTTTTTATCAAACATACCGCTTTCCTCTCCGGTACAGCATTGATAATACAATGCTGTACGAATGAATTTAATTCCCGTTCAGCTCGTCAAATTTATCCTGCATCGCCTGGCAGACATCTTCTGCCGTTGCATTTCCCGCTATGACTTCCTGGAATTTTGTGCACATCATATCGCTGACACCTTCAGGCCATGCATTGTTCAGGTTATAGATACTGGGATCATCTTTATATTTCTCCAGATATTCTTTTACCAGCGGCCTGGAATCCCAGGTTCCTTCGTAACAGGAAATGTCAGAACTGGTTTCTACCCATTTTTCGAACAGCGGGGTACCTTCTGTAAACCAATATTCCAGAACCTGATCCACTGCTTCCTGGTTGGCTGAATTTGCACTGGCAAAAACACCGTTGGACGGAGTCAGATTATATACAAACTCCTTCCCTTCATCGTTGGATGGCATGCAGAACATGCCTTTTTCAAATTCCTGGGCACCATTTTTATTCAGCGCATCGTATCCGAAGCTTCCGTCAAATATCATCGCTGCCCTGCCGTCTAAAAATGCCTGTCGGCTCTGTTCCTGGGACAGTCCAAGGGAATTTTCGATGATATATCCTTTGTCATATAAGGTTTTGTATTTGTCTATGGTATTTACCCAGCATTCATCTGTAAATTTCGTCTCTCCGGTGAATAACTGGCTGTCAAAGTCCATATTATCTGCATAGATCTGGGAAGCTCCGATCTGGTACACACCAAATTGTACAACGAAAGACTGCTTGTCGCCCATGGTAATCGGTGTGTAACCCGCTGCCTTTAGTTTTTCACAACATTCCAGGAATTGATTCCAATTTTCCGGCATCTGGCTGATCCCCGCCTTTTCAAATGCCTCTTTGTTATACCATGTGGTTAAAAAGCTGGAGCCTAACGGTATCCCATAATTTTTATCGTCAAATACATAAGAATCCGCGATTTCCTTTTTAAACTTGCCTAACTGGGAAAATCCGGACAGGTCTTTCACATAACCTGCATCCACAAGATCCTTTGCCTGAAGTCCTGCCCACCAGGTAAAGATATCCGGCCCCTGTCCGCTGGCAAATTTAAGCCTTACCGTCTGTTTATACTGGTCGGTGGGAAGCTGCTCTACCTCTACATTAATATTGGGGTATTTCTCCTTCACCAGCTCCGGAAGCCAGTCCAGGTAAAAATCTTTGTTATCCGTAGTCGGTCTGGTTGTCACCATGAGTGACAGGGTTACAGGATCTCCCTCATCCGCTGCATCCTGAGTCTCCTTGCTCTCAGCAGTTCCCCCTGGATTTGCAGCCGTTTCGCCGATCTCTGCCATGCCTGATTTTGTCTCATCCGCCGCTTCTGAACTCTTTGCCTGACCTGCTTCTGTACTATTTGCCGCCCCCGCTGCTTCCGTCGATTTTGCACTCTCGCCAGTATTGTTCCCGCCTCCGCATGCTGTCATTGATAATACCATTGCCGCTGCCATTAAAATACTAACTAACTTTTTCTTCATGTGTTCCCTCCTGATTTTTATTCCATTTCATTGTTCTTCGATTCCTGCAGGTCTCTTTTCATACCCAAATCATACCACGCAAGACAGTAACTTTTCCACATCAGTTGAAGTAACTTTTTAATGCAAATTTAATGCCCCTTACCCCTTGTAAAAAATAGTCAATCGCATATAATTAAGATTAACCGGTCCGGTCAATCCCGCCTGGTCAACGGGTATTCGCAGGCACGCAGGTGATCTCTAGGTTTCAAGCATACTTATTTCAAAGGAGGGTTTATATGAATGAAATGTTTTTTCGGCTGCCGGAAGAAAAACAACAGCGAATTATTAATGCCGGAATAGAAGTGTTTTCCAGCCATGAATATAAACGGGCATCTACAGATGAAATCGCAAGAAAAGCCTGCATTTCAAAAGGTCTGCTTTTTCATTATTTCCACAATAAGAAGAGTTTTTATCTCTATCTGCTGGATTATACCGTTTCTCTTGTGAAAAATTATATTATGGATATGAATTATGAAGACATCACCGATTTCTTTGAGGTGCTTTATTATATCGCAGAGAAAAAGGCGGTTATTCTGGCGAAAACACCTCATATTATGGCATTTTTTATCAAATGCTACTATTCACAAAATGAGACTGCCTCTGATGAAGTCCAGAATAAAATGCATTCCCAGATAAATTCTTCTTTTGAAAAATATATGAAAAATGTTGATCTTGGGAAATTTAAAGAAGAGATTGACCCTAAAGAGATTTATAATATGCTGATCTGGATGACCGAAGGCTATATGTATGAAAAAGAACGGATTCAGGAAACGGTTCTGATACCGGATCTTATGCACCACTACATCACCTGGTCCAATTTATTAAAAAAGGTATCCTACAAGGAGGAGTTCTTATGAAGAACATTATCGAAATCAATAACCTGACAAAGACTTATGGAAAGCACCGGGGGATCGAAGACATTACCCTATCCATCCGGGAGGGGGAAATTTTTGGTTTTATCGGTCCCAATGGCGCCGGGAAATCCACCACAATCCGCTGCCTGCTTTCCCTGATTTATCCAACCGAGGGCTCTGCATCCATTTTTGGTTTGGACTGCATCCGGAATGCCAGTGAGATCGCAAAAGAAATCGGATACCTGCCCAGCGAGGTATTTTACTACGACAATATGAAAGTAAAGGATCTGCTTCTTTACTCTGCTTCATTTTATAAAAAGGACTGCAAATCAAAAATCCAGGAATTATGTGAAGTACTGGAATTAGATACCAGGCGTAAGATTGAGGACCTGTCCTTTGGTAACCGCAAGAAAGTCGGTATTGTACAGGGATTGTTACATAGCCCGAAATTAATCATTCTGGATGAACCCACCAGTGGTCTGGATCCGTTAATGCAGAAGAAATTCTTTGATCTGATCCGCAAGGAAAACCGCAACGGCGCCACTGTATTCTTTTCCTCCCATATATTGTCAGAGGTTCAGAAAATGTGTGACCGGGTGGGATTTATTAAAGAAGGAAAGCTCATTAAGCTGGACACTATGGCATCCATAAGAGAAGACAGCTATAAAAAAGTGGAACTGGAATCTAAAGTCCCACTTACACCGGAAACCTTTGACATTAAAGGCCTCTCCAATCTGAAGATAGAGAAACTCCATGCATCCTTTATCTACCGGGGAAATGTAAACCGGATGACACATCTGCTAGGCGAACTTTCCCTGCAGGATCTAAGCGTTGAGGAACCGGATCTGGAAGAAATCTTTATGCACTACTATAATTGACCGTGTTTGGAAAGGAGCTTTGTATGAACATATTTATTCAGGAATTTAAGTGGAATTTAAAGCCCACGCTGATCTGGGCACTGTCTTTAAGCTGCGCAGGCATCTTTTTTATCTGTCTGTATCCTTCCTTTACCGGAGATATGGAGGCAGTTAATAAGCTGATGGAACAATATCCCCCAGAAATATTAAAGGCGCTTGGACTGGGACCTGACGGTCTGGGCAGCTTTCAGGGCTTTTACAGTTTTGTGCTGGTGTACGTAATTCTCTGTTCCTCTATTCAGGGATTAATTACCGGAATCCAGGTAATCGGCAAAGAAAGTGCCCGCAAGACCTGTGATTTTCTATTCACCAAACCGGTCAGCAGAATCCGGATACTGGCTAATAAATATCTTGCCGTTGTTCTCTGCATGATTATTTCCGGGTTTATATACTTTGGTGTGAGCTTTCTATTCGCAAACCGTTATGGCGGAGATTACAACCATAATATTTTTTACCTGCTCTCTTCCTCCGTTATCCTGACCGGACTTTTATTTACCGCACTGGGATTCTGCATCGGCTGCTTCTTAAAAAAGGCAAAAGCTCCTGTATTCGTTGGCATCGGAGTTGGCGCTCTTTGCTTCGGACTCCAGATGTTAGCCAATATGTTTGATGAAAGAGCATTGGATTTTATCTCTCCCATGAGTTATGTAAATCCCTCCTACATTACCTTAAACCAGGAGTATGACTACCCTTTGCTGATCTGTCTGATTGCAGCTGTTATTTTATTGACACTCCTTGGATTCTGGCGCTACCGAACCAAAGATATCCACAGTGCTTAAACCGGGTTATTGCTTACCATACCATTGAATTTACTACAGGCTCTTGGAAGGAGACTACCTTATGAATCTATTTCTTCGTGAATGCAAATCAAATATGAAAACTTTTTCCTTCTGGTGCATCGGAATTATATTTCTGATTTTAGCAAGTGCCGGAAAAACAACCTCTATGGTGGGGCATGGTGACGCAGGTGTCACGGAGCTTCTGTCCCAGCTACCCAAAAGCGTCCAGACAATCTTTGGCGTAGGCGTGGTGGACTATTCCACTGCCATCGGAGTTTTTGCAATTGTATTTACTTATATCGCTCTGATTGCCGCTTTTCATGCAGCTTCCCTGGGGGTGTCTCTCTTTGGTAAAGAAGAACGGGATAAAACCTTTGAATTCCTCTATGTAAAAGCACGCACCCGCAATCAGATCCTGGGCAGCAAGCTTTTAAGCGGGCTCTGCCAGTTGATTTTACTGAATGCCGTTTCTTTTATCATAACCATTGTAAGCGTAAAGATTATTTTTGATGACAATATTGTTTCCGACTTTCTGCCAATGATGACCGGTCTGTTCTTCATCCAGCTGGTATTCTTTGGATTTGGTCTACTCATGTCCATGCTTTGTATCCGCATGAAGACAGCCGGCAATCTTGCTATGGGAATTGTACTGGTGACATTTTTGATGTCCATCGCTGCCGATTTCAGTGAAAAGATTGAATGGATTGGATATCTTACCCCATTTAAGTATTTTGATGGGAAGGAAATCCTGAGCCAGGGACTTTCCTGGGTGTATGTGCTGATTTGTGCAATCTTTGCACTCCTTTGTATTTTAGCTTCTTTTTATCTTCATAAGAGGCGGGATCTGCACTGTTAAACATGCAGAATCTTATTATAGAGGCATACACCCCTGTACCGTTTATTATCCTGATAATTATTTACATGAAAATAGCTGCCTTGTGGCAGCTATTTTATAATTCCACGCGCCCTTCCAGCGCTCTTAACAAAGTCACCTCATCGATGTATTCCAGATCACCGCCCACCGGCACTCCGCTGGCGATTCTGCTGACCTTTACGCCGGTTGGCTTAATCAGCTTGCTGATATACATTGCCGTTGTCTCACCTTCCAGGCTGGAATTTGTGGCAATAATCACTTCTTTTACATCCTGCTGCAGCCGCTGCATTAGTTCCTTTAGTTTAATGTCATTTGGACCGATCCCCAGCATAGGTGAGATTGCACCATGTAGAACGTGATATACGCCCTCAAATTTACCGGTTTTCTCATATGCAGCCAGATCCCTTGTATTCTCTACAACCATAATAGTGTTCTGGTCTCTTTTGGGATTTCTGCAGATTGGGCAGAGTTCGCTGTCTGTAAGGGTATAGCACTGTTTGCAGTAACGCACATTTTCTTTTGCCTCAATAATAGCATCGGAAAGCCGCTTTACCTCGTCAAGTGGTCTGTTAATAATGTGAAAAGCCAAGCGCTGGGCCGATTTGGCCCCCACACCCGGCAGCTTAGATAATTCCTCGATTAATTTACTAATCTGACTGCTGTAATAATCCATTAGAACGGAAATCCTCCACCCATTCCACCGAGACCGCCTGTCAGTTTCGCCATTGCAGCACCTGCTTCTTCTTCCATTTTACGAAGGGCTTCATTGGTAGCTGCCATAATCAGGTCTTCTAACATTTCAATGTCATCCGGATCAACGACTTCTTCTTTTAAGGAAACCTTTGTGATCTCCTTTTTACCGGAAACAGTTACTTCAACAGCACCGCCCCCTGCACTTGCCGTATATTCTTTTTCTTCTAATGCTTTCTGGTTTTCTTCCATCTGCTTCTGCATTTTCTGAGCCTGCTTCATCAGATTATTCATGTTGCCGGGCATTCCGCCTCCTGGAAATCCTCCACGTTTTGCCATTTTAATAAATCCTCCTATTTCTTATCAGTCTTCAATTACTACATCTGTGTGTATAAATTCTTTGATTGCATCATCAACGCTGATGCTGACAATGTTGCCTTTATTCAGATGGCTGTCTGCTTCCAGCATCATCTTCACTTCTACTTTTTTTCCAATCTTACCGGCGATAATCCGCTCCAGCTCTTCTTTGCGTTCCTCGCTTGCCGCATAACGTTCACCCTGGAAATCCTTAAAGCACACAAACAGCCTGTCATCTTCCCCCTGGGCATTGTATTTGGGCTCAGCCATGGATAAGACGATCTTAAATCGTCCCTCGGTCTCGGCAACAATGCTGTTCCAGATCTTCTTGACTTCCTGCAGATCCTGAGGCGCTGCCTTTTCAAACTTTCTTCCTTGCGCCGGGATCCCGGCATTCACATTCTGCCCAGCATCCGGTGCTGTCCCGGTATTCACGGGTCCTGCCGGAGCTTCCGCGTTAACTGCACTATAAGCAGCGCCTGGAACACCCGCCGCACCATTAGAACCGGGTGGCTGAACCTGCTGTACGGCTATCCCGCTTTCCAGCTTCTTTTCCAGAAGGCGTATCCGCTCCACCAGTGAAATTTCATCCTTTTCCATTTCCGGCTTGCAAAGCTTAATCAGGGCAATCTCCAATAATATTCTCTTGGATGATGCATACTTGATCTGATTGGACAACTCAGAAAAAATGCGGATGAAACGCATCAGGGTATCTTCCCTGATCATCCCCGCCTCTTCCTGAAGTTTTTTCATATTTTCTGTTGATACATCCAGAACATCTTCCATATTATCAGAAGTTTTCAGAAGAAGCAAGTTTCTCATATACCAGGTGAAGTCTACAACAAACTGTGTCAGCTCTCTTCCCTGCATGACCAGCTCCTCCAGCTTTGCCATAGCTCCCGCCACATCATGGCTGAGAACCATACGCAGAATGTCACTGAACACATCGGTATCCACTGCCCCAAGTACTTCCAGTACATTGTCATAGGTCAATTTCTGCCCCAGATAAAAAGCGATGCACTGGTCCAAGAGGCTCAGGGCATCACGCATGGAACCATCTGCCTTTTTCGCAATGTAATTCGCTGCCTTCGCTTCTACCTCCACCTGTTCTTCTTCCATTAATTTATTCAAATGGGAACTGATCGTAGTCAGGGCGATTCTCTTAAAATCATACCTCTGGCATCTGGACAGAATTGTGATCGGTATCTTATGTGCCTCTGTAGTCGCCAGGATAAAGATTACATATGAAGGCGGTTCCTCCAGAGTCTTCAAAAGCGCATTAAACGCACCTATAGACAGCATATGAACCTCATCGATAATGTATACCTTGAACCGCCCCTCGGTTGGGGAGTACGCTACTTCATCACGAATCTCACGAATATTGTCCACACCGTTATTGGAAGCCGCATCGATTTCGATCACGTTCATGGAGCTTCCTGCAGAGATTGCCTTACAGGTGTCACATTCGTTGCAGGGATTGCCATCTACTGGATGCTCACAATTAACTGCCTTAGCCAGAATCTTGGCAATGGTAGTCTTGCCTGTTCCGCGGGTTCCGCAAAACAGGTACGCATGTCCGATTCTGTCTGCCATAATCTGATTTTTAAGTGTAGTTACTATATGATCCTGACCTTTTACATCTGCAAAAGTGTCTGGACGGAATTTACGGTATAAAGCAGTATAACTCATGCTTTACTCTCCAATCTATTAATCTCCGAAACTTATGCCGATCAGTTTTGCTTCCTTGATCAGCTGGTCATCCGGCGATACCATTTTCAACTTGCCTGCTACATCCTCCAGCGGAATCTTCTTAGCTTTGCCATTTACGATTCCCACCATGTATCCATATTCCTTGTCCAGAATACACTGTGCTGCTTCTGCACCCAGTCTTGTAGACAGAACACGGTCATAAGGACATGGGCTTCCGCCTCTCTGTGTATGTCCCGGAACTGTGATCCGAATCTCCATGCCTGTTTCAGCCTGGATCTTCTCTGCAATTTCATAGGAAACGGATGGATGTCTCTTATTCTTTAACTTTTCTTTCAATTCTTTCTTGGACAGTTTTGCATCTTCTTTTGAAATTGCACCTTCTGCCACAGCCAGAATGGTAAATCCCTTTCCATCCCTGGAACGTTTGTCAATGGCTTCAATCACTTTCTTGATATCATATGGGACCTCAGGCAGTAAAATTATATCCGCCCCGCCGGCAATTCCCGCATGGAGTGTAAGCCATCCAACCTTATGTCCCATTACTTCTACGATGAAGACACGGTTGTGTGATGCCGCAGTGGTATGAATGCAGTCAATGGCATCTGTAGCAATATTGGCAGCACTCTGGAAGCCAAAAGTCATGTCTGTTCCCCAGATATCATTGTCAATAGTCTTAGGCAGATGTATGATATTCAAACCTTCTTCCCGAAGCAGGTTTGCTGTCTTTTGTGTACCATTTCCACCCAGAATCACCAGGCAGTCCAGACGGAGTTTATAGTAGGTCTGTTTCATCGCCTCTACCTTGTCCAGTCCATTTTCATCCGGGACGCGCATAAGCTTGAATGGCTGTCTGGAAGTTCCTAAAATCGTCCCGCCTTTCGTGAGAATACCGGAAAAATCCTTGCTGGTCAGCATTCTGTAGTCTCCATAAATAAGCCCTTTATATCCATTTGCGAACCCGTATACTTCCAGCTCGTCCGCATTGGTGCTCAGCCCCTTTACGACACCGCGCATTGTTGCATTTAAAGCCTGACAGTCGCCACCGCTTGTTAACATTCCAATTCTAATCATATGACACTACACCTTTCCTGTTATAATCAAAGTGATACCAACCACTTTGTTCCTTATATTTCTCTTCAAACAGGCAGATAAACACGCCTCTTTGTTCATTATATATTATTTTTACTTTTATCACAATAACTTGAATAAAGTTTTTGCATTTTTCAAAAAATGTGATATACTATACAGGTGCACGGAGACGTATCGAAGTGGCCATAACGAGCTTGACTCGAAATCAAGTTGTCGGGCAACCGGCACGTGGGTTCGAATCCCACCGTCTCCGCTATTTTTAATTCACCATTTACAGTCTTTCTTAGTAAGAGTGGATAAATATGCTAATCCTGTTCTATGACATCCACATTACTTATTCTTCATAAATTCTTATATTAAGCATTTACAACATCTTTAATTCCACAACCTGAATAACACGGTAACTCATTCTTATTATACCACCCACACTCTTTTTTAATTTTAGTAAATGATTTCGAACTTTCAGCTTCTACAATAATATATTTAACCGGGCAGCCGACAGGGCGTTGTGCCATCCGTTCTGAGTCTTGTCAGAAATGGGGTGGTGCCGATGTACGTTACATACAGTGATTTATTCGCTTTTGTAATTATGCTTACATCCGTTATAACCTTAGTTATAACTATCATAAAGAAGCATAAAAAATAACGCCCTCGTCCTGATAAGATAAGGCGTTATTTTTAGTCCATTATTACCAGAACGGATAGGTCACGACTATCCTCCGGCTGTCTTGTTAAGCATATTATAGTCAATGTTTAGATATTTGTCAAATAAAAGCTTTAAATTAAGTCTCTCTTTTTTTCTCTCTTATTGTATATTATTCAGGTTACATAGCACGCTTGCCGCCCTTCATCCGGGACAAATCTCCCACAAACTGGGATGCACAGCTGCCAGAAAGCAATTTTAAAACACGCTTTAGGACAACTTACTATGCCACACACACTCTTTTTTAATTTTAGCAAATGATTTCGAACTTTCAACTTCGACAATAATATATTTAACCGGGCAGCCGGCAGGGCGTTGTGCCATCCGTTCTGAGTCTTGTCAGAAATGGGGTGGTGCCGATGTACGTTACATACAGTGATTTGTTCACCTTCGTAATCATGCTTACATCTGTTATAACCTTAGTTATAACTATCAAAAAGAAGCATAAAAAATAACGCCCCCACTCTGGAAAGCATGCGTTATTTTTTATAACATATAATTACCAGAACGGATAGGTACCAGCTATCCTCCGGCTGTCTTGTTAATCATATTATATTCAACGTTTAAAACTTTGTCAAATAAAACTTTAAAGTTATCCAAAAGTCACCCCTGAAAATTTGTATCTCTTCGTTTTGATACTGTGATTTCCCAAAAGACTATGCTATACTCATATTAATCAATATATAGAATACTACCTGGGAGGTATATCTCATTATGCAAAAACTAAAATATGTATTCATCCACATTATCAGCATCGCCATATTCTTTACCCTGTGCATCATAACCCCGTCCCTGGCAGCCTATGTCATTCTGCTTCTGCTGCTGGCAAGAATTGTTATTTTTCTCATACCTTCCACCGGGGATCGAATTCGTTTCCGGACAGAATCAAAAAGGGCGCTGCTGGTAATTGATCTGCAGGAAGGATTATGCGGACAAAGAGGCTCCTACTCTAACAAAGAACCTTTTTTGAAAGCGGTGAATGACACGATAGAGAAAGCCAGAGCTGATGGAGACATGGTTATATATGTAAGACAGGTATTTTCTTCCCTGGACAATATTTTTGGCTGCCTTGCAATGGGCGGTAGGCTTTCCGGCTGGGATCATGGAAGTGATTTTGTAACGGGATTAGATATCATTAGTGATCATCAGTTTATCAAGCACCAGCAGGATGCGTTTTCCTGCAAAGCCCTTTCCCGCCTTCTTACGGATCATGAAATTAACACCCTGACGATTGTCGGACTGGATGCATCTGCCTGCGTTTATAAGACCGCAATCAGTGCCCTGAGACGTGGTTATATTGTAAATATAAATTCAAAAGCCCTCCTGTCGAAAAGTAAGAGCATGTTAAATAAAATGCTGGATACTTTCCGCCAGAAAGGCATGTATGTCTACTAAACAGTATTTAAGTTGTTCTTATTTATAAGATTCTTCTAAAATTTTCAGCACATCTTCATCACTCAGCTGAACCGGATCACCTGCATAGAGTCCACCCATGGTGGCTCTTGCATTATCTGCATATTTTTTCAGTTCTTCTTTTTTCATGCCATGGCTGCTCATTTTAATATCATCAACTCCGCAGACCTTTTGCAGCTCTGTCAGGGCATCCACAAAATCCATTGCAGTTTTTGCATCTGTTTTTCCAAGGGCTTTCGCCATCTGAACCATTCGTTCTTCACACTGATTTGTTTTTGCAAAATGTGTATAATATGCTTTACTGATTGCGATTAAAGCTTCGCCGTGTACAAAGTCCGGATGATATGCGCTGATAGCATGGGCAATACTGTGTTCTGACGTACAGGAAGAGGTGGATTCTACCATTCCTGCAAGAGTATTGGCAAGTGCCACATCTGCTCTGGCGTCCATGTTATCGCCTTCTGCCACTGCCTTATGAAGGCTTTTTCCAATCAGTTCTATTGCTTTTAGTGCAAACATATCACTCATTACATAGGAAATATTATTTAAATATCCTTCCGTACTGTGGAACAATGCGTCAAATCCCTGATATGCGGTGAGGCGTGATGGAACCGTCGTCATCAGTTCCGGGTCTACAATCGCTAACATGGGAAATGTCTTATCATATCCGAAACCAATTTTTTCGTTTGTCTCTGTCTTGGTAGTTACCGTCCATGGGTCTGCTTCTGTTCCAGTTCCGGCAGTTGTGGTAATCGCAATAATCGGTAGCGGATTATTTGGTACCGGCAATCCTTTTCCACTGCCGCCCGATACATAATCCCAGTAATCCCCATCATTTGCAGCCATTACAGCTATCGCCTTTGCCGCATCAATGCTGCTGCCGCCGCCAAGACCCACTACAAAATCAATTCCGTTCTCTTTGCAGAAAGCAGCGCCTTCCATAACATGGTCTTTTATCGGGTTTGGCAGAATCTTGTCAAACAGCAGATGAGATACCCCTGCTTTTTCCAATTGCTTCTGTACTTTTTCAAGATAACCGTATTTCTTTACGGAGGTTCCTCCTGTTGTAACAATCAGCGCCTTCTTTCCCGGCAATTCCTGCCTGTGCAGATCATTCAATGATCCTTTGCCAAATAAGATTCTGGTTGGAATGTAATAATTAAAATTCATGTTATATCCCCTTTCTATTATCTGTACATCCGTACAGCAGAATTGGTCATCTGTGACATCCTCATCTGTCTGTACCGGAGACTGTTTATCGATAAAGAAAGTATAAGTCTTAAAGCTAACTTGAAGTCAAGCTTTTTTTTCTTCCCTACACTTTTGCCCGTACCTCATCCAGCGTCTTGGAAATTCCATGGTGGATTGGCTTCCACTCCACCTTTTTAAACAACGCTGCGATGGATATGGGTATATAAGTAATCATAAACAGTGGAAAGGTAAATACATAAACAATTTTCTTATAGGCAGGAGCATGAATCCTTCTCCATTCTGTGACTGCCGTCAGCGCACCCATCGCCAGCATCATCAGATACCCATTTACCAAAAACTCCCCAATGGACTGCAGCAGCACCAATATGTCTGCATCTTTGTACACCAGGCTGACGATGAAACCGGCTGTATTTAATATACAGCTGAGAACAGTCAGAATGATTGCCGGCATAATTGACATCACCATATCATAGCAGGCAAAGCTTCCTTTTTCAAAGATATTCCGGATCAGTTTACCGCCGTAGTTGGCAAATACCTGCATGTTTCCCTTTGCCCAGCGCAGCCTCTGGTTCCATGACTGGCGGAATGACACCGGCTGTTCATCATACAGAACTGCATCCGGGCAATAGGCTATGCGCTCTCCCTGTAAAATGCTGTCCACTGTAAATTCAATATCTTCTGTCAGCAGGAAATGATTCCATCCCTGATTTTTTTTCACAATGTCACTGTGAATTAAAAATCCGGTGCCGGAAACAGCACAACTGCTTCTTAATGACATTCGTGCCTGGTTTAAGTACCTGGATTCTCTTAAAAACCACAGGGAATATCCGGCAGATATCCAGTTATCCCCAAAGTTTTTGGAATTACGATAACTGGTGATAATGCGGTGCCCGTCAGAAAATGTACGGTTCATGTTTTCTATGTAACATTCGTCCAGCAGATTATCTGCATCAAATATAAAATAGCCATCGTATTTCTGATCCAGACCGGCAGCTTTGATATTCTGGAACAGGAAGCGCAGCGCATATCCTTTCCCCACCTGGGACGTATTAAAACGCTCCCAGACACATGCATGATTTGCCCGGGCTATCTCAGCCGTCCTGTCCGTGCAGTTATCCGCAACAACATATATATCTACGTATTTGGACGGATAGCTCTGGTTACGTATACTCTTTATCAGCTGTGCGATTACAGCCTCCTCATTTCTGGCTGATATCAGCACTGCATACCTATGGTAATTCACTTTTCCGGATGTCCCGGGTTTTTTGAGCAGTGCCGCCGCCACATAGAACAGCTGGTAAGAATAACAGCAGATAAATACCATGGCAATCAGATAATTTACATATTTAATCATTTCCATAACTTTCTCCTCCTTCTTTTGCGGCACCACGCACCGTTATCCCACGATATACAAGTAATCCGGCAATGCTGATCACAATTGTGACAGCAAATACAAGAATGGCAAACTGGTAATTCTGAACGCCCAGTGCATCACCTCCAACCGTAGAAGTTATAATGGAGGGAATTCTGGCTATTCCTGTAATTAAAATCCAGGTGGAAAGTCTCATTGTAGTAAGCCCGATCACATAGGTCATCAGATCTTTTGGCGTCCCCGGAATCAGAAACAGCAGGAACGTCAGTGTATTCAGCTTCTTCTTATTCTGCATAATTTTAAGTGACTGGATCTTCTCCCTGGGATAAAACACCTCTACCGCTTTTACCCCAAAATACCTGACGAAAAAGAATACCACAATACTTCCAAGCAGGGCTCCGATCAGGCAGAGGGCTGTCCCTTCAAATATTCCAAAAGCATAGCCCGCTCCTATTTCCAGCGGCTCTCCTGGTATGATTGCGATAATAATCTGCAATGCCATCATACCGCTAAATGCAACTCGCCCCCATATTCCATGACCGTCCACCCATGCCCGGAACTTTTCCGGCTGTGAGACAAATTCCAGCATCGGCCTCCCCACAAACCAGAAAACGGCAGCACTCATGATTATGAAAATAGCAACGCAAGCGATACTAATTAATTTTTTCCGCTTTAATGTCATAAAAAACTCTCCTTATCCGCCCTGGAAGTTTTCCTTCCGCAACTTTTAAGAAGAGTATAAAATACAATATTCAACAAATTATCAACTGCAACCTATAATTTTCTATAGAATTTCTTACATAATTCTTAACGCTGACTACAACATCATTTTAAAGTTCGCCTGAACAAGGCCTCCTCCGTTATGTCCATTGGCGCAAAATATAGAGCCTCCATGTTTTTCACTGAGAATCTTGCAGATATTCAGTCCCAGTCCAAAATGAGAATCGTAGACATTTTCCTTTTCTTTGTAAAAGGGCCTAACAGCCTGCTCCAGGGCTTGTTTGGTAAATCCTTTTCCATCATCGCCCACTGCTACGGAAAAGTACTCCCCATAGGCAAACAACTGCACATCCAATTCCTTTTTTCCATAGCGTACACCATTAGAAATTAGATTTTCAAAAACCTGCAGTACCAATTCCCGGTCCACTGAAATTTTTGAACACTTAAAATGAGTTGTAAATTTCAACGCCATCCCTTTTTCCCTGCAGAGTATATCGGCGCAGTCCCTGATCTGCTCTGCAAATTCCTCACAATCAATGACGCTGGTCTTGATATCCACATCCTCCAGCTTTTGCAGTGCATGCATACTGGAAACATAATTTTCCAGCCTTGTTACATGAGCGGACATGGTCTGAACGGTTCCAATGAGTTTTTCCTTGGATACTTTATCATCCGGCAGATATTTGGAAAGCATGTCCACATACCCCCGCAGTACTGTCAGCGGTGTTCGCAAATCATGGGAAAATGCGGCGTTTAAGCGTTTCCGCTCTTCCATTGCCCGCCACATCTCGCGGTTATTCTGATCCAGAGAAGACCTCATCTGCTCAAAGTTTCGGCACAGCCTTCCCATTTCATTGCTGCTGTTATAATAAATGTGAAAATCCAGATCCTGATGTCCGATTTTATTTGCCGCCTCCTCCAGAAGCATAATCGGTACCTTTAGCTTATTGCGGTAAAACAACAGTCCTGCCATAATGACAATAACCAAAAAGCTGAGGATTAAGGAAACACCTCCTCCTATATTACAGATGCGTACCATTCTGGCTTCTGAGGGGGTAAACTCATAATAGCTTCCGTCCGTGGTATGCACCCCGTAGCTGGTAGAGTACTCCAGCTGCTGATTCTGGGGTATTTTCCGATAGATGATATTTCTTTCCGTATTAGAGAATACAGCCTGTATGGATAGACTGCAAAACAATGCAATCAGGGTAAATACTACCATATAAAGCATAAAGGATTGCTTCAGAGACAAGTCACGAAGAGATAAGCCTTTTTTCTTTACCTGCTCCATTTATAGCCAACCCCCCAGACCGTTTCAATGTAGGGTTTACATTCAATGGCAGCCATTTTAGAACGGATACGCCTTACATGTTCTGCCACCACACTGCTGTCTCCCTGCCCGTCAAATCCCCATATCTTCTCATAAATACGCTCTTTGTCAAATATCTGGCCTGAATTCTGGGATAAAAACTCGATGATCTCAAATTCCTTTTTTACAAATCCAATTGCTTCCCCTTTATAATAGGCACTCTTTTCCGTATAATCAATGGTAAAATCCTGATCGAATTTTACTTTTGAGGAACATCCGTGGCGCTGTTCCCTGCGCAGGTGCGCCTCTACTCTGGCTCCAAGTTCATCAATGCTAAAAGGCTTTACGATATAGTCATCGCCTCCGGCACGAAAACCTTTAATTTTATCCCCATCCTCTATTTTCGCTGTGAGAAATAAAATGGGGCAGGATACAAAATCCCGTATACTGCGGCATACCGCCAGTCCGTCCATATCCGGCATATTCACATCCAGCAAGATCAAATCCGGTCCTTTCTCCGCCTTTTGCAGTGCCTCCATCCCACTGAATGCAGTTATTACCTGGTAGCCGTTAAATTCAAAATAATCTCCCAGCATATTTACGATATCTATTTCATCATCCACAATTAATATTGTATGTTCCAAGTTTACATTACCTCCCAGAAGTTCATAAAGTTCGAGTTTACAAACACGCTTTTGTATAGTGTAATGCATATTTATCAAAATTTCATCAACTATTTATATCTTGGATCCCTTAATGGTGATGCCGGAATACAATTATAGAGATGCACAGATGCCGAAATCTCCCCTGAATCTATTATAGACTGCAATTATTATGCCAAAAACAGCCGGTACACTCACACTGCCATGTACCAGCCGCTTTTATTTTTTATTATAAACAGATTCCATCTTTATTATATGGAAAATTAGTATTTAATAATATTTAGTATTTAATAATATTTAGCATATAATAATATTCTATATTTTAACTTATATCTTTTAAATAGAAAGCGTATAAATTCTATCGCTCCCGCCATCCGTTGTGACAGTACCATCTTTGCTTACCGTGATAACTGTCAAATTTTCTTTATTTTCATAATCTTTGCCGTATCCATCATCATCATAAAGTTCATAAACTGCCTGGTCTTCTACATATCCCAGCAGCTCCAGATTATGGAAATCCACTTCTGCAACGCTCTGTCCTCCATTAGACATTGGAATTACGTGGTTAGGACGGATAAAGATCACAGTCTCATCCAGATCCACATCGATATAGTGATGACCCTTTTCCAAAAGTTCTGTTTTCCGCTGGGTCAGGCTCTTCATCTTCACCATTTTCATTTTCTCAGGCAGATATACATATCTTCCTTTTGCATTCTGTTCGTAAACAGGAGCTGTCATGATTCCATCCCCGATCAATAACTGGTCTTCTACTCTAGCTGCAAAATCATCTTCCGGATAGTCAAATGCCAGCGGTCTGAAATACATCTCATCCTTTAATGCTGCTTTCATATATTCACTGTAAATGTAAGGCAGCAGTCCATAGCGGATGCCGATTATATTTTTAAATGCCTCTGTATTTTCAAAGCGGTATACTTCCTGACGTCTTGTTCCCATAGCGGAATGATTCCGGAATAATGGTGTGATGATCCCGAACTCCAGCCATCTCATCATTAAGTCTTCCGTAGTATCTGCTCCGAATCCGCCTATGTCTGCACCGGTATAGAGGATTCCCACCATATTTAGAGAAGGCATCATACGGATATTCAATAACAGATGGGACCACCAGGAAAGATTATCCCCGGTCCATATGCCCCCGTAGCGGTGCATGCCCACATATGAGGATCTGGAGAACATGAGGATACGTTTCTCCGGCTCTATTTCTTCAAATGCTTCTGCTGCTGCACGGGTCATGTTATAGCCGAACAGGTTGTGAACCTTGTCATGGCGGACTGTCTCCCCATGGAACTTGTGGTAAAAACGTTTGTAATCATCCGGATTATTAGATATCCCGCCGATCAGATTATTGAATTTATTATACAGTTCCAGATCTATATTCTTCCCTTTGAAGTCTTCTAACTGCTCAAATACTTCATCCAGATGCTTTTCCGAATAAAAGATAGCAGGTTCGTTCATATCATTCCAGAATCCTTCGATTCCCTGATCTAACAGTACTTTGTATTTCTGTCCAAACCACTTTCTGGCATCTGGATTCAACATGTCCGGGAAATGTACCTTGCCAGGCCATACAGCAGCTACAAAATCCGTTCCGTCCTCTTCTTTACAGAAATAGCCTTTCTCCACGCCCTCTTCATAGACGTCATAGCCTTCTTCTATTTTTACACCCGCATCAATAATCGGGACAAGATGGATATGCTGTGCTTTTAACTCCTCCACAAACTCCGGGAACTTGGGAAAAGTCTCTTCATTAATGGTGAAATCCTTGTAGCGTTCCATATAATCAATATCCATGTAGATACTGTCCAGCGGAATTTTTGCATCCCGGTGTTTTTTTACCACTTCTCTGATTTCGTTCTCATCCATATAGCTCCAGCGGCTCTGTCCATAGCCAAATGCCCATTTGGGAGCAATGTAGCTTCTGCCGATCATATGGCGGAATTGTTTTACAATATCCTTTAGACTATCTCCTTCAATGATATACAGATCCAGCCCGTCCTCTTCGGGAACTATACTGACCTGACTGCTGTTTGTGTAACCAAGGTCGAAGGTAAGCTTTCCCGGATAATCAATAAACAACCCGAATCGTTCTTTTCCTTCAATGATGATAAAGTTATGTGCCGCATAGAGGGAATTTTTTTCTTCCCGGTGATTGGGATCATCGCTGCAGTTGCTGATATAGCGCCAGCCTCTTTTATTAATCCCTCTGACATTTTCACCAAGTCCGTAGATTCTGGTATTATCATCCATTTGGTAGGTAAACACAATCTCGTCAGTGCCAGCTCCCAGATAGGGTACCCCGCCTGCTTCCTTTTCTATTTTATGTACTACCGCATCTGTTTCCATCGGATTTCCGAAGGTATATTTACGAATCATATATTTCTCCTTTCAATACTCCTGCCCAGTGGGTATTTTAAAATTGCTTTCCAGTGCCGCCCGGCACTGGCAGCTGTGTGTCACACTTTGTGGGATTTGTCCCGAATTATTTCTTTACTTTTCTGCTGAAATCTTTTATGTTATTATAGTATAGAGGCCCTGTTAAAACAAACATAATTCCACCATATTCTAACACAATCCTGCTATTCAAGGGTTTTACAAAACAGAAAGGAGTACATATGGACAATTACCTGTATCTCCATGAATGCACCAGCCACGGTACTTATTTTATGCCGTTTGCTTTCTATCACTGCAGCATTCCGGAGACTTTCACCATACTGGCAACCCATTGGCATGAAGAAATGGAAATCGCAATGATCCGGGAGGGTACCTGCACTTACAATATCGACCTGAATACCTATGAAGTACATAAGGGCGATCTGATTTTGATTCCTCCCCAGGTTCTTCACGGCGTGTCCCAGACAGAGCAGCAAAGCCCTATGGTTTCTGACAGTATTGTATTTAGTTTTCACATGCTGGGATTCCAGTATCCGGATTACTGCACCACAAAATATCTCCAGCCCCTTGCTCTTCAGAAATGGAGCCGCCCCTTCATCATAAGTCCCGGTGACAACCATTATCAGGCACTGGCTGACACTTTTGGTGATTTACAAAACTGCTATCTGCAAAAAGAGCAGGCTTACGAACTGAATCTCAAATCCCGGCTGTTCCACTTTTTTTATCTGCTCTTCCGGGATTCTGCCGCTTCCTGTGATTTCACCACGGATAATACGGAAATAACAGAGAAAATAAAAATAGTACTCCTCTATATGCAGGAGCACTATCAAAATCATATATCGGTATCCGAGCTTGCAGGCTTATGCCATTTCAGTGAATACCATTTTATGCGGTTTTTTAAGAAACACGTAAATATGACCTGTGTGGAGTATTTAAATTATTACCGTCTTACCAGAACCCTGGGCGAACTGGCTGGTTCCGAAATGCCGGTTACGGACATTGCATTTGGTAATGGATTTAATAATATTTCTTACTTTAACCGGCAGTTTCGCAAACACTTCG
The DNA here is from genome assembly GCA_018365455.1 of Clostridiales bacterium. Classification (GTDB taxonomy): domain Bacteria; phylum Bacillota; class Clostridia; order Lachnospirales; family Lachnospiraceae; genus Robinsoniella. The sequence goes on along the minus strand of JAGZJZ010000037.1, from coordinate 13,925 downwards.
GGATGACTCCCAAGGAATACCGGGCTTTGCAAAAAAAATAGTGCAAGTATTCTTTGATTGCTCAAAAGAATCCCTTACACTTCCGCTCCTTTACAGGAGTATCTATCTTTATTTCAATCCGTGCACCGCACTTTGAATTCCTACCACGAACGTTACCTCTACAGTTAACTCAATTCAGGCTGCCTCACGGCACACAGAAGGTTCTACTTAGTGCTGCTCCATTCCTGACCTGACACGATTCATAGATTCCTGTTGCGCGAGACCCAAACGTCAACGCCACTTATAAAGGGCAGCTTCGCAATAAAAAACCCTCGGATTGGTATCACCCCTACTGTAGCGGATTGTAGGTACAGGGCACCGCTAACTCCCCGGCTGCACGGAAATTTTATGACAATTTAAATGCGTGTTACATACGCAGTATTTACTATAACTTGTTTTTGCCAATTTGTCAATTAGAACTGCACGCTTTATTACGATATTTTTCTAATTAAATAGCGTTTTTCTTTTTTCCTGCTTTTTCTTTTCTCTTAACTCCCGAAAAAAGCTGCTTAGCATCAGGCTGCACTCTTCTTGCAAAACCCCTCTGGTAACGGCTGCCTGGTGATTAAATGCTTCCATTTCCAGAAGATTTAATACCGAACCTGCACACCCTGCTTTTCCATTCATACTCCCGATCACTACTTCGGAAACCCTCGCCTGAATAATTGCTCCGGAGCACATCTGGCAGGGCTCCAGGGTGATATACATGGTACAGCCCTCCAGCCTCCAGTCCCCCAGTTTTTTGCTGGCTTTTCGAATAGCAATCAGTTCTGCGTGGGACAATGTATTCTTATCCGTATTTCTGCGGTTGTAGCCCCTTGCAATAATTTTGCCCTCATATACAATCACGCATCCGATGGGCACCTCGTCAATGGCATAAGCCTTTTTTGCCTGCCGGATAGCCTCCCGCATATATTTCTCATGTATCTTTGTATTTTCTTCCATTCTTTTACTCTCTTCTATTTATAGTTAAATAATCTGCTGATTCCATGGATTTTAGAACCTGTTTATATTATATTTCTCCATCCACACGCTCCGCTTTCCTGATAATTTATCGCCAAAACGTTTCATGAAGACTGCGCTGACATGAAATTATTATATCCTTTCAAAAGGCAGAATGCAAGTAGCAGCTGTTTGGATGAATCAATTTAGATTAATACATATAGCCCTCCACTCCCCTTGAATTTATCCATATGATTTTTCTTTTATAATCTGCTATAATAATAACATACCTAAAAATTTAATTCTCTTTACTGAGCATTTATACATATTGGAGGCATTATATGAAAATACATGGCTTTAACAAACTGACCCTTTTAGACTATCCCGGGCATCTGGGGGCAACACTTTTCCTTGGGAGCTGTAACTTCCGCTGTCCTTTCTGCCAGAATGCAGGTCTGGTTCTTAACCCCGAGGCAGAGCCATATATAGAGGAAGGAGAAGTCCTGGCATACCTGAAAAAACGGCAGGGTATCCTGGAGGGCGTCTGCGTAACCGGGGGTGAGCCGACACTTTCCCGAGATCTTCCGCAATTTATAGAAAAATTAAAATCTTTGGGCTATCTTGTAAAATTAGATACCAACGGCAGCAATCCCAGCATGATCCGCAGCCTTGTTGAATCTGGGCTGATTGATTATGTGGCTATGGATATCAAGACTTCCCCGGAGAACTACGGCAGGGTGGCAGGCTGCATTAATATCACCATGGATACCATTGAGGAATCTGTGGAATATCTAATGGACTGCGGCATAGATTATGAGTTTCGCACCACGGTAGTCAGAGAGCTGCATACGGTGGAGGACTTTTACAAAATCGGAACATGGCTTCACGGCTGCAGACAATACTTTTTGCAGGCCTATAAAGACTCTGAAAATGTAATACAGTCAGGATTTCACAGCTACAGCCGTAAAGAACTGGAAGGATTTGCTGAAATCTTAAAGGAACAAGGTATTAATGCCGGGATTCGCGGATTAGACGACTGATAAAAACAAATAGAGGTGCTTCTGTTAAAAAGCACCTCCCACAATAAAATAAATAAAATATACCTGGTATCTACCTCTATCTCACCGGTCTCAGCCAATATCCGAAGTTCTCCTGTTTTCCCGGTCTTGCTTCCTTAAAGTTCATAAAGCCAAACATATTCGCCATAAACCGTTCCTGATTCTCATAAAGTCCCGGAACCCCCAGAACATAGCCGCCATCCCGCAGCCTTCCCAGCATAAGGTGCTGATAATTATAAAAGCTTTGTAACAGGAAATTATTGCGGGCAAACCGCTGGTCATCCCTTCTCAGGAACATAATGTCTTTCGGTGCGATCCGGATACATTCTACAATCTCATCATCGGTAAATGGTTCCATCGGCGGGTAATGGCACTGGAATTGATCCCACTTACGGTCCAGGCCGCTGTTGGCACAATTCATATTACATCGCCCGGATGCCTGCTGGCGTCCGCGGGCCTGAGCCATATGTACCTGGTTCCCGCTGTTGGCATATCCGTTGTTGTTGGCATACCCATTGTTTGTATAACCGGTGTTTCTGACATTGTTACGGATATTATTTCCCACATTGCTATGACTGTTATTGTTTTCATCCGCTTCAACAGATTCTCCAACCATTCTATCAGTTGACTCTGACTCACGTTGTGCATCCCCACTGCTTAATTCATCTGCATCGGCATCGATTGAGGCTTCCCGGACTTCTCCAGCCGTATTTTCAAAACCATTGGACTCTTTTACTTCCTCAGAACCAGAGGCTTTTGCTTCAAACATCTCTGAATCCGATCTTCCTTCAGCTGCCACTAACTCTTCTAAACCCGACATTCCATCTGACTCTGCTGTTTCTTCGGCATAGTCTAATCCCCTGGCATCTGCCAGATTCCAAGAGTCTGATCTTTGCCCGAAACCTGCCGTCTCTTCTGCGTCTGCCATTTCCCCGCCATTTTCCGGATGTGCCAAGGTGGGTACTGCTGTTTCTGATCTATCTTCAGCCAGCCTGGAATCGTCGTCCAATTGAGCAGTCGCAGCAGCATCTGTTTCTTCATTTTCCGTAATGCCGCTCACGTTACCTGCATCAGCCAGCTTTTCCATGCTGTCCTCAAATTCCGGAACCTTATCGCCCCGGGCTGACTTAACCGCCTCCGGATTTTCTTTATTTACCACTGCTGCCTTTTGTTTCATATGGACATTTTTAGCAAATCTCTTTAATTCGTCCACATCGACAGGTTCATTATCCCAAGCTGTAGCAAAAATACTGCCATTTTCCCCTTCCAGGAACATGCCTGCGATTTGCTCCAGGGAATAATCTGAATTCCCAAAATTACGATGGGGCGTATTTCCTTTGAATTCCGCCGATTTTCCTTTTACCCTGCACATCCCCAGTGGAATTACTCCAACGTGGTTCTGCGTCCTAACAAAGCCATCCACCTGAAGACTCGTCTCTTCTGCCGGTACTGCCTGCAGATGCAGCTGGATACGGCAGACCCCGTTTCGGGACTCCACCTTCACAAATCCTGCATTTTCTCCTTTTATACCATTGACATACTCATATATATAAGCCACAAAACGTCGATACTCAGCCAATTACTTCTCCCCTAAAATTTTCTTTAGAGTAATATATGCCTGACTGTCATTTTTCATGCCACAGGTTATGCAAAAAAAGTAGAAAGCATTCAGATATACCCTTCTCTTCAAAGTAAGGGCTATTTAATTTTTGTTGAAAAAATGTATCTCAAAGGGACGCTCTAGCATATTTCCAAATCGTTATTTCATACAAACACTTGTATTTCCCTCTTTTAATAAGATGGTCTTACGGATTTCACCATACTGAATTGTAATACGCCTGCTGCGCTCTGAACCGAAGTTTACCTGACAGGAATTCTCATCCCAGCTGATATCAACGGTAACGCCGCCTCTGGCACAAAGCCCCTTTACCTCTCCTTCGCTCCACTGCTCAGGCAGGCAGGGCAGAATCCGTATAATGCCGCCATGGCTCTGCATCAGCATCTCTGCTATACAGGAGGTCAAGCCCGTATTGCCATCCAATTCGTATACATTGTCAAAGGAACCCGCTCCCCGTGTAGGCGGATGGATGATAAATCCGTTTGGCTCCAGCAGATTTGTAAGCATACTGTCTATATGACCCAATGCCTTCTGGGGATGCCGTAATCTCGCCTCATACAGCATCAGCATAGACCTTGCCCATCCGGTATCTTCCCAATTTTCCTCCGGAGTGAGCTTTGCAGTGATAACAGCCTCTGCCGCTTTAGCCAATTTTTCATTTTCCGGCGTAATCTGGGCAAACGGAAACAAGCCCAGCAAATGGCTGGTATGTCTGTGCTGAAGATCAGCCGCAGGGTAATCGTGGTTCCACTCTGCGATCTGCCCGTTTCCGGTTATCCGGTAGGGCAGTAAACGTGCTGCTTTATCGGCTGTGTCTTTCATCCTTTTATTCTTTCGTCTCAGCACGCGGCAGGCTTTTTGATAAATATCAAACAATTCCCGGATCATAAGGATTTCTACCGTACACCCATTGCTGATCTGATAGGTTTTCCCATCTACCACAAAGCTGTTTTCAGGAGAAATGGAGGGTCCGCAGGTAAGGTATCCGCTCTCTTTGTCCTCGAACAGATACCCGCTGAAAAATACTACGGCTTCTTCGATCACAGGAAACGCTTCTTCTTTCAGGAACTTCTTGTCCTGGCTAGTCAGAAAATGCTCCCACATCTGAGTAATAGTCCAGACGCCTCCGGTAGGACAGGGGGATAGGGGAGATGCCCAGTAAGGCGCCGCGTATCCCCAGGAATTGGATACCAGCTCTCCTACCCAGCCTTTTAAGCCATAACTTTCTGCTGCTGTCTTTCTGCCAGCCGGAACAAGGTCTTCTCTGATCCAGCGAAACAGCGGAACCGCTGTTTCCGGCAGATTGGTCACTTCTGACGGCCAGTAATTCATCTGGGTGTTGATATCCAGATGCATATCGCAAGTCCATCCAATCCGGCATGCCACATTGTCATTCCAGATTCCCTGTAAATGGGCAGGCAGCAGGGAATCTTCCCTGGAACTGGAATATAGCAGATACCTTCCCATTTGGAACATGCGGTTTACCAGCGGCTGGTTCCCGATATTAAGAGTGACTCTGGAATATAACGCCTGCATGTCCTGCCTGTGGGCTTCCAGGATTTCTTCCACTGCCAGTTCATCCACTTTTACAAAGGTACGGTTCATCTTCATCTGAAGCTGCAGGACCTGTTTCTCTTTCTCCAATACTTCTTCCTTGAAATCTGTAATGGCTGTAATATAAAGGGACACCCTGGATGCTCTCTTAATGTAGACCCCATCTTCCTTTGCCTCCGGAAAACCATCTGTATGAATCGAGACTTTTCCACATAATAAGGTTCCTGTTGTTCCGTCACTGTGCATGGTCTCATGGGCTTCACAGACGAAAAAGATGCCGCCTATATGGTATTTCACATATTCCCCGTCCCTCAGGGATTGGAAGGAAATGCAAAGGTTCATATCATTCTTATCACAAACCGCTTCATAAACGATGACATTATGGGGGTGTGATGCAAATGCCTGCCGGGATACCTGTTCCCCATTTTGCATATACCGTGAGGACGCAATTCCGTTTTCTAAGTCCAGACTTCTCTCATAACCGGATGTCTCGCTCAACTCATCCATACGGGTAATCAAAATCTGTCCTACCGGAAGATTCGTCCCGTAATTGCCCCGCTTACCATAAAATTCATGGGAAGTCTCTAAAGCCGCCGCATAATCTCCTGCCGCCGTCTGCTCCCGCATCTTATAAAATGCTTCACTGGCTCCAGCCTGATTGTCTTCTTCGCTTTTATTTCCGCTGAAAAACGTATTTTCCGACAAGTCCAGCCTGTCTGTTTTCATTCCACCGTATACCATGGCTCCCATATGGCCGTTTCCAATAGCAAATGCTTCCCCGAATCTGGAAGCTTCCTTATTTAATGTGATGTTCATCCTATAACTCCTTTAACCAGAGCCTGTCTGACCCCATGCACCGCTGCATAAATTATTATAATACAGACAGGCTTTCCTATTGCGGAAAGCAAAGTGTATTGCCTGATTATTTATGCAGTGAACAGCCGGTGATTTCAAACATACCTCTGATACTCTGCAAATTATTTTGTGTTTCTATCATAACTTAAATTTCATTTAATTTCCACCGTTTTATGGATAAATGGACATACACAGCGAAAAGTGGCGACTGTCCAACCTTGGAAACGAACATCCAGGCATCTGTCTATTTATAGTCGCCTTCGCGATGGGTGCTGTGCGCCGGTGGCGCGGGTTTAGCACGAACCGAAGCGCAGCGTAGACCTGATGCCTGGATTTTATTAACGTATTATTCTTTTACAGCTCCCGATGTCATGCCGCCTACAATATATTTTTGTCCGATCAGATATACAATTACAACCGGAAGACAGGTCAATACAATATCGGCAAATATATAGTTCCAGTAGTTTTTGTTTTTGCCAAAGAACTGGTATACTGCAATATTCATGGGGAACATGGAACTCTTATTAGATAAATACAAAGGTGTCAGGAAATCACTCCAGACTCCCATAAACTGCAGGATAAAACAGGTTACCAGCGTTGGTTTTAACATGGGAACGATGATCTTGAAGAACATAGAGATTGGTCCCGCCCCATCGATTACCGCTGCTTCATCCAATTCAACCGGAAGGGAAAGGACAAAGTTTCGTATGGTGAAGATACAAAACGGTATCATGGCACTGGTAAACGCAATAATGATTCCAAATTTGGTATTTGCAAGTCCTGCAACTGTCAGTACTTTAACCAAGGTTACGTAGTTCACCGGGAAGAATAATCCACATAATACGAAATAATACAGGAAGTTATTCACTTTTGTACGTTTTCTGCACATTACAAATGCCGCCATGGCACAACTGATGACACCGATGAGGGTTGCAACGACTGCATAAGTGACGCTGTTGGCAAACCCCTGTACCAGTTTTCCCTTTTCAATTACTTCCGTATAATTGTTGAAAAACCATTTTGTAGGAAGGGCAAGGCTCATTCTTGCCGCTTCATTTTTACTTTTAAAGGAGTTGATGACTACCATATAGAAAGGGGCAACTACGATGATACTCATAATAATACAGACAATTTGTTTGGCTATATTACGTACGAAATTTTTTTCATTATTGCTGCACCTCCTGTTTACTCATTACTTTTACAACTACCACACCGATTATTGCGGTGATCACCAGAAGAATCGTATTAAGTGCCGTAGACATTCCATATTGTCCGTTGGAATAGAGCTGGTAGGAATATGTGGTAATAACCTCTGTTGCATGTCCTGGACCGCCGTTTGTCAGCACATAGACAATATCAAATACTTTCAGTCCGTATGTAAGTCCAAATACCAGATTGATCATAATGGCACCACGCAGCATAGGCAGGGTGATATTTTTTACTCTCTGCCAGAAATTCGCTCCGTCAATCTGGGCTGCCTCATAATAGGACTTTGGTATGGTATTCAGACCAGCCAGGAAAATTGTCATTACATATCCGATTCCTCTCCAGGCATCCACACCATAGATAGATTTCCACACAACCCCCAGGTCTGATAGCCATTTCTGCTTAAGGAATCCTAAATTCACCATGTCCAGGAAGCTGTTTAAAAGTCCTGTGTTATAGTTTAAAATAGATTTAAATGTTAAGCCTATGATCAAGAATGGTAAAACAGATGGCAGGTATAAAAGTGTACGGTAAACATTTTTGCCTTTCAGACCTTCCTGCAGCATAATTGCAATTAAGAGTGCCGGAATCAGTTTTAAAACATTCGATATTATCGTAAATTTAAGGGTGTTGAAAATGCCGGATGCATAATCTTTGTTCGATGTAAAGATCTCAATATAATTCTGTAAACCTACGAACTTTGTTTCTCCCAGACTTCTGGAATTCCAGTCGGTAAAGGAATAAAAGATACCGAGTATACTGGGGGTCAGAAAAAATAAAATATATAATGCCAATGGGACAAACAGGAACCATTGTGGATAGATTTTCTTTTTATTCATATTACTTCACCACTTTCTTTTGATAGAGAGTGCCGGGAGGTTTCTTACTGCTCCCGGCACCAAAAGTTCAGCATGGAATGTGTCCCTTATTTCCATGCAGGGTCGTTTGCAACCTTCGCTGCTTCTGCCCTGTTGTTATCCATATTTTTCAGTACATCATTTGCTTCCATCTGTCCGGTACAGTATGCAACCATATCCTGTCCAAACTGCATCCAGTAATCATTTGTGTACTTTGTACCGTTCTGAAGTACCGGTGTTTTCATCTGCTCTTCGGTAAGTGTCTTCATGAATTCTTCTTCTTCCGGTAACCAGTGCTGCTGTAAATTGTCATCGTTTACATCCAGGTTGGTGTAGGACGGTGAATTGTCCAGAATTTCCTGTAAGCTCTCTGTTGTCGTTACAAAGTTGAAGAATTCTTTGACCAGCTCCGGATGTGTGGTTCCTTTATAGCCGAACATGGTAGGACCGGCCGGGCTTGTAGGGAAGTATGTGTTGTCTCCCAATGGTTCTAAGAATAAACCAAATTCATCTGTTGTTTCGGTTTCATCCTGAATCTGTTTGATGAAGGAAGAATTGGCAATTGCCATAGCACAATTTCTGTCTGCGAATTCATTTACCATATTGGTGGAGTCGGTTCCGATCCAGTCTTCGCCAAGATATCCTTTGTCTGCCAGTTCCTTGTATTGTTCCAGTACTTTTATCATTAACTGGTTATCTGCAAATTTTGCTTCGTTATTATTCAGCTTGTCATATAATCCCGGCTGGTCTGCCTCGTATGCTCCGCCGATCTGGAAAAATGCCAGTGGATGCTGCCATCCGTCTGCTCCCGGCTCAAACCATGGTGTGATGCCTTCTGCTGACAGCTTCTCACAAACCTTTAACATTTCATCATAGGTCTTAGGTGCTTCCAATCCCAATTCACCAAATAACGTTTTATTATAAACCATTACATATTCCGGAGAGTTATGCCAGATCTGTAAACCATACAGTTTCCCATCGTATTCACATGCGGAAAGTCTGTTTTCCGGCATGACGCTTTTCCATGATGCATCTGAAAAGTCAATACAATATTTTTCAGGATCTACAATCTGAGATGCAATTGCAAAGGGATTTGACTGAATCCAGAATATATCCGCGCAGGAATCTGTTGTTAATTTAGACTGCAGCAAATCGCCATACTGGTCTGCCGGAATTGTCTGTAAGTCAACAGTCACTCCATAAGTCTCTTCAAAACGGGCGATGGTTTCATCATAGCGGTTGTCCATCCATCCTGCGGAAACCAGAATACTGAGTTCTTCTCCCGCAAAGTCTGTATTCGACGCTGCTGTTTCCCCTTCTGCCTTTGTTTCCGCTGCTTCTTCTGTATCTGCAGCACTGCCTGCTTCGCTTCCTTCTGTCTTAGCAGCTTCCGTCTCTTTTGCTGCACTGGTTGCTGCTGTAGTTTCTGTCTTGTCGCCTGATCCGCATCCAGTTGCCATTGTGATTACCATAGTTGCACAAAGTAAAGCACTGATCACTTTTTTCTTCATTTTTTATTCCTCCCATTTTCCATTCCCATTGTTCCGCGTTTTGTTTATCTGATGAACTAATTGTACTTTTTTTCTTCTGAAAAGTCCATGCACTATTCCCAACAGAATTTGGACTTTTTTCACACTTTGCCTACAAACACAAAAAATTATCCTTTCTTTTTGGTGATTTTTGTTATAATATAAGAAGACAAACAAATGGGGGACCAAAAATATGAAGAAAAACCACCAAATAAAGCTGCAAACTAAGTTCTTTTTAGCCTATCTTGGTCTTGCACTATTAGTTGTAATTGCCTTTTCTATCTTCTTTTACCGCTACACTTCTAACATTTTAATTGAAAGAGAAACAAAGGCCGCAACGGATATGAATTTATCTTTTTTGCAGCAGACAGAACAGATTCTGCAGGATATGGATTCTGTTTCCATTAACATAGGTTACAGCAACCTGGTAAAAGACCGACTGGCAGAAGCTAACGACCTGCGGGTTTCTTCTAATGATTTTATGGCTCTGGCTGATCTGTTTGTAACCATTAACGGAGCAGACCTGAAGGTAGACCAGATTAATCTCTATGATTTTTCCGGTTCCGTTGTGCAGGTCGGAATCAAAAACAACAGTAAAAAAATGGATATGGACACGCTTCCCTGGCTGGAGCATACAAAGGAATTAGGTGGAAAGAAGCTGCTAAGCCTTCCCTATGCCACCACAGAAATTACCAGCAACTCCAATACCAGCCGAACGCCGGTCTGGTATATGTCTTTATACCGCGTATTTCACAACCGATACAAAAAACAGGTGGGCGCCATCGAAACCGTTAAAAAATGCAGTACTATTTTTAAATACATCACCTCCTACCAGCAGAAAAATGCAGATGCCCCCAGTGTTTATATCTATGATAAAAACGGTACCCTTGTATTCCCTTACAAACTGGAAGAGTCCGAACAAAAAGCCCTGCCGGATTATTTCAACTCCATAGATTCCGCTCTGGGGCACGCATCCTTTTTTAATGAAGATTCCCGTACCACGGAAATACTGGTTTCCAATTCATCCTCTTATACCGGCTGGACCTACGTAACCGTTCAGCCCCAAAACCACATTTTACAGCCGGTCAGAAACCTGATTCACGTACTGGGACTTGGGGTAGCCGCTATGCTGGCGTGCTCTGTATTTATCTCCTGGTACCTGTCAAGAAGTCTCACGAAGCCCATCAAACAGCTGCGCAATATCATTAAGAAAACTGCGCTGGATACCCTGGGGCAGCAGAAGAAAGAGCCCCTGGATGCTTCATTTGATGAGCTGGAGGAGCTAAACCAGGCATTTTTAAGCATGAGCAGCAACTTAAAGACCTCCATGGATGAATTAATTGATACCAGACAGCAGGAAATAAAGTCCCGCAGCCTGGCACTTCAGTCTCAGATTAACCCGCATTTTTACTATAATACCCTCTCAGGCATTATTGTACTGGCGGAAAATAACCAGTCTGATGAGGTGGTAAAAATGTGCCGTAATCTCACTAAAATCATGCGCTATATTACAAAAGGGGATTCGACCTCAGTCACTCTTGGGGAGGAAACTGCATATATTCAAGAATACCTTTACTGTATGAAAGTACGATACCAGTCCAGCCTGAATTATGAGATTCACGTAGATGAATCCCTTCTTTCCCTTAAGATACCCAAGCTGGTCATCCAGCCCTTAGTGGAAAATGCGCTAAAATACGGCACCAACTGTGAACCTCCCTGGAGTCTTAAAATCCAAAGCAAAGTCACAGAAGAAAGCTGGCAGATTGATATCATTGATTCCGGTTCCGGATTTACCGAAGAATCCATCCAGCTGATACACTCCAGGATCGAAGCTGCTGCCGCCAAGCCGGGTATGCCGGAAATAGAAATAAATGGTATGGGGATGTTAAATGTCTATTTACGATGGAAACTTTTCTGCGGAGATGATATAATCTTTGCATACGGAAATACAAAGGATGGACATGGAATTGTATCCATTGGCAGAAAAAAGAGCCTGGAGCGCATTTAAAATTCATACCTGTGATACAATCCGAACCTGTTTATCACACATTGCGGAGGAGAATAAACATGGCAATTTCCAACTATACAGTCGTCGTTGCGGAAGACGAAGAATTGTTATTAGAGAATTTGATTCGTAAGATCGAAAATACCGGTTTGGGATTTAAAGTGACCGGGAAAGCACAGACAGGAACACAGGCTTATGAGCTTATAAAAGAACTGGAACCGGATCTGGTAATCACAGATATTAAAATGCCGCTGATGAACGGCATACAGCTGCTGGAAAAAGTACATGCACGCCTGCCTTTAACCCGGTTCATCATTACCAGTGGATTTTCTGACTTTGAATATGCCAAGCGGGCGATCCAGCTGCAGGTGTCGGAATATCTGCTCAAGCCAATTGACCCAGAAGAACTTTATGCCGCTCTCCAGGGCATAAAGAATGACTTTGAAATACAGCGCAATGAATATGCTGATATCTTTAATCCGGAAATGACCCGGAATACACCGGAACAGATTGCAAAGGTTCTCAAAGAATATATTATTCATAACTATAATGTGGATATCAATCTGAACATCATCGCCAGTAACATGAACTACAGTTCCAGTTACCTGACCAAAATCTTCTGCCAGAAATACGACATGACTCCATCCAAATACATAACCTCTCTGCGTATCACGCAGGCAAAGCAATATCTGCTGCACAAGCCGGAGCTGTCAATCCGGCAGATTGGGGAAATTGTAGGGTATCATGACCAGGCTTATTTCAGCAGGATTTTTAAAAAACAGACCGGGATGAGTCCGTTTGATTATCGGGAGAAGGCGGAGGGGTAATTTTTTTAATAGAATATCTATTATAAAGGATAAAGCAAAATATGAAATTTTTTTGCTTTATCCTTCTGTTTTTTGCGACATAATATATGTTGAAATAAATACTCACATATTAAAATATAATATTTATTTCACTTGACCAGGATCGAATTATAGTTTATTATTTAAACATCATATTAATTTATTTTTTATATTATATTTTCTATTCACATATTGTTTTTAATTTTAAATTCTTTTTATCATACATTTAACCGGGAATCGATAGGGCGACATGTCTTCCACCTACTTTAAGAATAAAGGTGGTGATTTTTTGAGTACATATGAAGAGTTCATGATCATTATATCAATGGTTAACTTAGTCATATCAATACTTAATTTTCAAGAAAGACGTAAAAAATAGTCGCTCTCACCTTGACCAGTGAACGACTATTTTTTAGTAACTAATTGGCAACCGGGGTGGCTAGGATATGTCTAGCTATCGGTTTCCTGTTAAGTGTATTATATAATAGCAATGGAATACTGTCAATTCTATTTTGCAAACGGGCGGCGTAAATTTACTGTAGGATTGTAAAGGGTAGAGTCACCCTGATTTGTGTTAAGTCTATATTAGATTTGCTTTTCTATGCCGATTATAACATTTCCTTTTTTTCTTTTCAAGTCCTGTTACTTTTGGGCATGCTGCCGCAAAGGTCCTGTATCTGTTAATGCCAGGGGGCTTTGATCGGTTCTATCTGCACCCCATTGACATCGACAGCACCTTTACTGTTTTTTCTCCAGGCAATCCTTACCTGCTCCTCCCGTTCTGTTTTCCGATGTCTTCTACAGGTCCCAGATATTATGCTGAAAATATATCTTCTGCCTCGTCTGTAAACGGATGCTGTGGCTTATACTTTCCACATATTTTCCCAGCGCTGATCGCCTTGCCCTTTCTGATTTTTGGATCTCTTCACAGCTCAGCACCTCATTCTCTGCTCCCACTGCTACCTGCAGCTTTTCTTTCTGGCTCCTAACCAGTTCCAGCATATCTCCTCCATTCCAGTAATACGCTCGTAAATGTGACATTTTGTCAACTCCCAGACGGCTCCATCCCATCGGTCTTGAGCTCATTCTGCTTGATAATACATGGCTTACATGCCCCTCTGCACTACAGCCTCTGACCCCTTCCTCTCGCCCAAGTCTTACCTGCGCTGCCGAAAAGTTGGATAAAATATACGCTGCACTTTCCTTTATCCGCCTTTGCTCATTTTCGGTTCTCGCATAGCCGGTTATTCGCTTTACAACCCTCTTAAAATCTGCCTTTGTTCCGTCCTTTATGGCACTGCACAGCTCTTTCCTTGCATCCTCTGCGCTGTCCATCATATGTCCGGTCAGTTTTAGCAGGTATTTCTTCAGATGGAACTCATCCAGCACATAGGTTATTTGGGCACTCAGCTCCTTG
>JAGZJZ010000036.1 GCA_018365455.1 Clostridiales bacterium | reverse complement strand
GGTTAGAAAATACCAGTTCTGCGGCCAGCTGACGGAGTCCATACCAGTTTCCCACGCCCATCTTTTCGTACACTACCTGTCTTATACAAAGCGTCCTTAATCAGCAAAACCCAAATATAAAGCATAGAGCAAGGCACTTAAACGTGTTCCCTATAGTATTAGTACCTAATGCAATTAGTTCAGCCCAGCGGCATTACTTCTAAGCAGGCACACACCTGGCGCAGAAATCAGATACTTCATTACCATTTTTAACCAATACAGTGCAGTTGCGTTGATCACCTGAATGTTTTACCTGATTGTTTTACCTCCATATTCATCTACAATGAATTCATAATCAATATTATCGCCGGCAAACTCAGCTATGCCGTCATTTTTTCTTACCAGGACTTTTTTAAAGCCAACGCTCTCATACATTCTTTGTGCCGGTAACAAACCGGCATTGGTATTTACTATTATTTTTATCACATCACTCTCCATGATTCTGTTGACAGCTTCCTGAAGCTGCATCTTCCCATAGCCTCTGCCTTTGTATTCTCTTCTAATACAATTATGCCCGACTGCTGCATACTCCGGCATATTTCTCGGGTCCCAAGAAACCATTCCGATTGCTTCCCCATTTAAAGTAGTGATAAATCCGTATTTATCTGCAATCTGAAGATTGTCATAGAAAAAATCATCAAACTCCTTCCAGTCGGCACCCCAGCACTGAACCATTCTTTCATCAAAAGAGTAGGCATCTGTTAATAACTTGCATATGGTTCCTCTGGGGAATACGCTCACTTTCCTGAATTCGATACACATAAAACATAACCTCCTTTATTCCCCGGGCAACGATTCTGACAGATGTGTGATCACATCCATTTAGCAGCTGCCCAGAGGTATTTGACTTAATTCGTTTCTTTCGCAAAAGACCTCACTTCGCTGCCTGTAACTTTGTTTCATTATACTTCATTGATCCCCAATCTTCAACCAATTTTAAGACAACAACACCTCTGCCTTTTACAGCAGAGGTGGCAAATTTACTTTTCAGGAGAAATAATGTACTTTCCATTGGCACGCAATTCCGGTTTGCTCAATACATCTTCCAGGGATTCCAGTCCGCAGACTTCATAGATCATGCTGCTCACATCCAGGCGTTTGGAATCAATCAGATCCAGAGCACGCTTTTGTGTATAGGGGTTGATAAAAGATGCTTTTAGCACCAGCTCCTTCTGGAAGACTTCGAATGGTTTCACTGAAATGGTTTCATCCGGCTTTGTCAGTCCGAACATCATAACCACCGCCTTATTGCCTGCAAGATCTACTGCCTGCTGAATTGTGGACGGCCTCCCCACACATTCAATAACCGTATTAATCCAGGTCATGCCTGCAGCTTTCAATGCTCCTTTTACATCTTCCCGTACAGGGTCAATGCAGATATCTGCACCCAGCTTTTCAGCTACCGCTCTTTTATTCTCCACAGGTTCCAATAGAGCAACTTTAGCTGCTCCTGCCAGTTTTGCAAGCTGCATCATCAACAGTCCGATCATTCCGCCTCCGATTACCACAACCTGGTGTCCCGGCTGAATCTCACACATGTCAATTCCATGCAGACAGCAGGCAACCGGCTCCGCCATAGCCCCCTGTTCAAAGGATGTATTCTCCCCCAGCTGATATACCTGTCTTTCATTTACTGCACAATATTCCGCAAAACCTCCGTTTACGGTAGTACCGTATCCGATCATATTCTCACAGTAATGAGCCACGCCATTTCGGCAGGGTTCACAGGTTCCGCAGTAACAATTGGGATCAATGCATACCCGGTCCCCTGCTCTGCAATTTTCCACTTCCGCTCCGGTCTCTACCACCACACCTGAAAATTCATGCCCCAGAGTCGTTGGCGGGGTTACTTCAGCAGCCCCCTTATCCCCCTCATAAATATGTACATCCGTACCGCATACTCCACATGCTTTCACCTGAATCAATACATCTCTGGGTCCGATTTCAGGCTTCTTCGCTTCTTCGACTCTTAAGTCATGCTTCCCATAGAACACTGCACTTCTCATGATCTTCCTCCATTATTCATTCTTATATATAGCACTTATGCGTAACACCTAATCATAAGTAGAGTATATAACTTAATATTTAGAATAACAATAGACTTTTATTCCAATATTTTGATTGATTTCTTGTCTATATTGCATAATAAATAATTTTAAATTGCAATTTAAATTCAGGCATACTATGATATAAGATACTAGAGCATGGTTGAAAATTCATTCCTGCCATCTGCACGCCCCACTTAGCGGTATATTAGCTCCAAATTCAGGTTACATAGCCCGCTATGCGCCCATAATTTGGAACTAATCTCCCACAAAGTGTGACGCACAGCTAGCAGAAAGCAATTTTCAAACACGCTCTAAAGCATTTTCATATTTCTTTTCATCAAACCAATGCTCCATCCAGGCACGCTCCCAGCGTATTTGCAGTTACACTGATGAAATGAATAAAAGAAGAAGGAGGGTTCTATGAGCGATAAAGGAATGACAACGATGGCGGTCAAAAAAATTAATAAGAATAAAGTGTATTCTTTTATCCGGCAGGAGGTCACTACATCAAAACTTCAGATTGTCCAAAAGCTGCAAATGGGGCTATCCACTGTCAGCCAGAATCTAAAACTATTAGAAGAAGAAGGTCTGCTTGAAAAAAATGGCTACTTCGAATCTACTGGAGGACGCAAAGCCCAGGCAATCCAGATTCGCCGTACAGCCAGAATCTCCATTGGGATTGGAATTCTAAAAAAAATGGTTCATTTCGTAGCGATTGATCTCTATGGAACTGTAATTTTTGATTCCACACAGGACATCCCTTATCAGCCTTCCCTTGATTACTACCGGCAGCTAGGTCTGGAACTTGAAGAATTTATTTCCGAAAATGACCTGGACCGCTCCTCTATCCTGGGGGTATCTATTGCCACTCAGGGGATTATTGCTCCCGATGGACAGTCCGTGAGCTACGGCGTGATTATGGATAATATTCGGATGAAATTGTCTGATTTTACAGAATTTATTACTTATCCCTGCCGTCTGGAACACGATTCCAAAGCAGCGGCATACCTGGAACTGTGGAACCATCAAGAAATAGACAGTGCCGTTGTTCTTCTGCTAAACCGCAATATGGGCGGCTCTGTCATTACAAACCGCCAGGTCCACCAGGGCATTCATATGCACAGCGGCATTATTGAGCATCTGTGTATTACCCCTGACGGACCAATGTGCTACTGCGGATGCCGGGGCTGTCTGGAAACTTACTGTTCTGCCAATGCATTGGAAAATGCCTCCGGCATGAGCATTACAGCCTTTTTTCAGGAGTTGGAAAATGGTGGTTCCCGCTGCCGTCAGATATGGGACGATTACCTGAACCATTTGGCATTCGCCATCCGTAACCTGAATATTATGATAGACGGTTCCATTATTATCAGCGGATATCTGGCTCCTTTTTTTACCGAAGATGACGTAACTTATCTTCTGAATCAGGTAAATTCTTCGTCTCCTTTTACCCTTTCCAGAGAACAGATCCTTCTGGGAACCCAGGGACAATATACTCCGGCAATCGGAGCTGCACTGTATTATATCCGAGAATTTTTGCAAAATGTATAAATAAAAGCCAACAGAAGCCCTTATTATTAGAGCATATCTGCTGGCTTTTTTGGACCTATACCCAGAATGTGGCTTTTTGTACGCCTTGACAAAGTAACAACTTTACTATATGCTAAAAGTAGTTACTTTGAAAGGAGGCTGAAAAATGATTCAATTTGAACATATTACCAAAGCCTACAAAACACAACGGGTTTTGACAGACGTCAATTTTACCATTGACAAAGGCGAATTAGTTACTATCATCGGTGAAAGCGGATGTGGGAAAACGACGCTGCTTAAAATGATTAACCGGCTGATTAAGCCAAGCAGCGGTACCATTACCATCCATGGAAAGGATATTAAGAACATGGATGAAGTAGCACTGCGCAGGAAGATCGGATACGTCATTCAGCAGACCGGTTTATTTCCCCATATGACTGTTCAGGAAAATATTGAACTGATTCCCAAACTGCAAAAGACAGATCCCGCTGAACTTGCCGAGAACACGAAGCAGATGATGCAGATGGTAGGGCTTGACTGCGATGAATTTTTAAACCGCTACCCCACTGAGCTTTCCGGGGGACAGCAGCAGCGCGTTGGCGTTGCCCGGGCTTTTGCAACGAATCCTGATATTATTTTAATGGATGAGCCTTTTTCCGCGCTGGATCCTATCACCAGATCCGATTTGCAGGACGAGCTGATACAGTTACAATCCAAGCTGAAAAAGACAATTGTATTCGTAACCCATGATATGGATGAAGCCGTAAAAATTGCTGATAAAATATGCATTATGCGCAACGGCTCCATTCTGCAGTACGACACACCGGAAAATATTTTAAAGAATCCGGCTGACGAATTTGTCTCCCAATTTGTGGGTCAGAACCGAATCTGGTCCTCACCGGAATTTATCAAGGTATCTGATATCATGATTGAAAAACCGGTTACCACAACAAAAGATATGTCCGTCTTAAAATGCATTGATAAAATGCGCCAGAACAAGGTTGACAGCCTGCTGGTAGTTGACCGGGACAGCAAACGGCTTTTAGGAATTGTTAAGGCAAGCCAGCTTAGAGGTGCAGCGGATAAAACACAGACTGCTGAAGTCTTCATGAAGCGGAATGTCCTAACACTGCAGCCGGAAGAAAGCATCCTGGATACCATGAAGCTTGTTACAGAAAATCATTCCTCTACTGTTCCTGTCACCAATGCGGACGGCATACTCGTAGGGCTGATTACCAGAAGCAGTCTGGTAACAACACTGAGCCAGCAATATCTGGATGTGGGAGAGGAGGATGAAGAATGAGTTTTATTTCGTACATTCAATTAAATTATCTGCAAATCATTAGTCTGCTGGTGGAACACATTAAGCTGACAGCAATCTCTGTGGGATTGGCTATTTTAATCGGTGTTCCCCTGGGTATTCTGATTTCCTATGTGAGCAAAGTGAGCAAGCCGATTTTATCGGTGGCAAATATCGTACAGGCTATTCCAAGCATGGCGCTTCTTGGCTTTATGATTCCATTTCTGGGCATTGGAACAGTACCGGCTATCTGCGCGGTTGTACTGTATTCCCTGCTGCCAATTATCAAAAATACTTACACCGGGCTTGAGAATATCAATCCACAGACCTTAGAGGCCGCAAAGGGAATCGGGCTTACGCCTTTTCAGGTACTGACACGGGTACAGATTCCACTTGCTCTTCCAGTCATTATGGCTGGTGTCCGCATCGCTTCGGTTACGGCGGTAGGGTTGATGACCATGGCTGCTTTTATCGGAGCCGGAGGCCTGGGCTATCTGGTATTTTCAGGAATCCGTACCGTAAATAACAACCAGATTCTGGCTGGTGCAATACCCGCATGTATTCTTGCATTGCTGGTGGACTTTTTAATCGGCACCGTAGAAAAACTGGTAACACCGGTCAGCCTGCAAAAAGGCGATAACAACATTAAGAAAAAACAGCGGAAAATGCAAAAAGGCATACTGATTACAGCCGCAGCGGCAACTGCAGCCATTCTGGTATTTACTTCTTTTGGAGGTGCCTCCAGCGATGGACGAACTATTACAGTGGGCTCCAAAGATTATACAGAACAGGCAGTCTTGGGCAATATGGTTGCTGACTTTATTGAAGACCGCACCGATATTACGGTCAACCGGAGGGTGGAACTGGGCGGAACACAGGTCTGCTTTGGCGCTATGAAGACCGGGGACATTGATATGTATGTGGAATACAGCGGCACGGCATACAGCGATACACTCCAGCATCCGCCGGTCAACGATGTGGAACTGGTCTATAATACCTCGAAAGCAGAACTGAAAGAACTCTATGATATTGATGTTCTGAAGCAGATGCAGTTTAACAACACCTATGTAATGGCTGTCACCCAGGAAACGGCGCAGCAATACAAGCTTGAAACCATCAGTGATTTTGCAAAAGTCGCAAACAACATGAAGTCCGGCACTGTATTTGAATTCTCAAATCGTGCTGACGGTCTGCCCGGCCTGCAAAAAGAATATGGATTTACCATTGGGGAAAGCGTGACTCTGGATGGATCACCCCGGTACACTGCCTTGATTAATGAGGACGTTGATATTATTGACGCCTTTGCAACTGACGGTCTGCTGAAAAAATTTGATCTGAAAGTGCTAAAGGACGACAAAGCCTTTTTCCCTCCCTATTATGCAATGCCGATTATCAGAGGGGAAGTTCTGGAAGAATGCCCGGAAATTGCACCCCTTATGGAAGAACTGGGAGGTTATCTGACCGATGAAGTCATGATGGACTTAAATTACAAAGTAGACGAATTGCAGCAGCCCCCGGAACAGGTGGCAAGAGAGTTTTTGGAAAGCAATGGATTAGTTCAATAATGAATGGATCTGACGCAATCCGGCAGTGTTAAAAAATCCTTGTGACCGGCGCAGGACTATGCTATATTAAGATATAATTTAGATATAATATTATATACAGGAGAGATATTTCACATGGGTATAAACAAAAGTGAAAAAGCAGTCCAGCTGCCGGTTTATCAAAAAATTGCGGCGGATATTGCTGCTAAAATTGCAGAAAGACAATACCTTGTGGGTGAGAAAATTTATTCCCGCTCAGTGATTGCAAGTCAGTATTCCGTATCACCCGAGACAGCGCGCAAGGCAATCTGCATATTGGCTGATCTGGAAATTGTTTCAACAACAAAAGGCAGCGGCGTTACGATCCTGTCTCAGGAAAAGGCATGGCGGTTTTTACAGCAGTTTAACAGTGTTCAGACTATCCATAACTATAAAAAAGATTTGCTGGACAATATATCACGGCAGAAAAAAGAACTGGATAATCTTACGGAAAAGGTAGAAGCGCTGATTGAAAGCACGAACCGGTTTCAAATGCTGCATCCATTTATGCCCTTTGAATTTGAAATTCTTCCGGATATGCAGTGCGTAGGAAAAACTTTAGCCGAGCTGCGGTTTTGGGAACACACAACCGCAACTGTGATCGCAATCCGAAGAAATGATAAAATCTTAATTTCACCCGGTTCCTATGCTACATTAACAGAAAAAGACATTATATATTTTATCGGCGATGAATTCTCACCGGATCGGGTTAAAAACTTTTTATTGCAGGAAATTTAAACACAGTATACTTAATTCACTGGATATTTTAAGTCAAATCACTCTTCATCTTTCTGCCGAATACCAGTGCAGAAGCACAATAGATGATAAATGCATAAATCAAAATGATGCAAAGCGGTTTTGCCAAATTTTCAAAATTACCCTGAACTGCCATTCTGGCTCCATTAACGCCCTGATAAAATGGTAAAGCATGTGCTATTTTCGTAATCGTCCCACCAATCATGTCAATATCCATCCATATACCTCCCAGCATACTGACCACAGTAATAATAATGGAGCATATCCCGGGAGCCGCTTTATCATTTAATAAGGTTCCAAAAAACATACCGATACCGATAAACATAAGGGCGGACGGAATCAACACAAGCAATCCGGCAATAAGATATCCAATATGAAAGCTGTACCCCGTAAACTGACCCATTACGAATCCTACGCTAAAAGTAATGATTACCTGGCAGACAGCGATCATGGAAATCGCCAGGGTGTATCCGCACACAAAATCAATGGGCCTCATGGGTGATGCATACAGCCGGATTAAAAAAGCAGTTGACCGGTCTTTGGAAACCTGAAGTGCCGTAAACAGCATTATAAATGTCAATCCAAAAACCTCAACTCCGGGCAGCAGGGACTGGATATGAAAAATCGTCATTCCCGTTTCATTTGGGATACTCCTGTCAATAACCGTCATGACAATCAGCATCACAATGGGAAATCCCAGGCAAAAAATATAACTAAGCGGATCCCGCAGCATTTCCTTCACAACTCTTTTTGCAAATACAATACTCCTCATTATAATCTCTCCTTTCGCTAAAGCGTGTCTGTCAATTCATTCCCACTATATGCAATCTCATTCTGTGCAATGGAGACAAAAGCATTTTCCAATGAGTCTGCAGCCGTCAGAACTTTCAATTCTTCTACACTTCCACAGGCTTTTATCTCTCCGTTCACCATAACCGCCACACAGTCGGAAAGATGTTCCGCTTCCTCCATATAATGGGTAGTAAGCACAATCGTCACTTCCCCTTTCAATGACTCAATATCTTTCCACAGCTCTCTTCGTGCAAGTACATCAAGCCCCAGGGTAGGTTCATCCAGATAGAGGATTTTGGGTGCGGTTATCAGCGCCATTCCGATACTGACTTTCCTCTGCCAGCCTCCGGAAAGTGTCTTTGCCTTCTGATTTTTCACCTCTTCAAAGGAAAACATCTGTATAATTTTATCCACCTGGGCTCTCACTTCCTGAGCGGACAGCCCATAGAGTTTCGCCATAAATTCCAGGTTTTCCAAAACCGTCAGGTTGGGTGCCACGGCCGTTTCCTGGGTAGAGAGGTTACTGATATTCTTTATTTCATTCATTTCATTCCGAATGCTTTTTCCAAATATAAAAGCGTCTCCGCCTGTTGGTTTGGAAAGTCCGCTGAGCATCCTGATCGTCGTGGTTTTACCTGCACCATTAACACCCAGCAGGGAAATAATACTCCCCTCTTCCACCTCCAGTGAAATATCTCTCACCGCTACTTTTAAGCCAAACTCTTTTCGCAGATTCTTAATTACAATTGCTTTTTCCATCTCTCCATCTCCTCTTTTTTATGATTGATTCAACTCTTCCAGTTTACGGTTAATTGCTTCAATATCCTGCCGGCAGATTCTGTACTGGATATACCAGCTTATGACATAACCGGTAACATAGCTGCATATAACAGTGATGGTTGACTGCATATATTTTCCAAATCCCCAGCAGAACATACTTACCGGAACCCAGACCGCAGCTGTAACGATAAAGTACACAATGCTTTGCTTGACCAGACTCCAGCTTTTGATTTCCATTATCTCAGTCCCCATTGAAAAAGACATTGCAGTAATGCCGATCAGCAGACATTGTACGCCAAACGCTATGAGATCTGATGGAAAATGTGCTGCAAATTCCGGAACTACCGGGGCGGTCTTCCCATCCCCTATTGTAAAGGTCAGCAGAATGCCTAAGATGAGATTAATGGTTACCCCATACGAAAAGCTGCTCAGCCCTTTATAAATCGCCTTTTTAATCATTCACATCACCTCATATTCCCAATGCATTTTTGATTCTGGAAACGTATCTTCTGGAAGCATATGTTTCCGTTTCATTTTTAAAATAAATCCGTATGGTTCCTGCCAGGTCTGTGTCCAGCCTCCGGATCTTCCTGATATTAATGATTTCGGAATTGGATATCCTTACAAAGTGGCTTCCATCCAGAATTTTTTCCAGTTCATACAGCCGCTCTCTCAACTGATAAGTACCCGTATCCGAGACGGCAAATACTTTTTTACTCTGTGAATAAATGCGGATAAGCGATTCACAAGGTAAGATCTCAGCGGCATTCTTTTCATATCCGGTCAGCGTGAGATTGACAGCCTGACCGATGGTCCGGACAAGATGGTCTGTGATCTGGTTCTTTTCATCACTGCATATATGAATTTCAGGCTGCTTATATTTCTTATCAATCAAAAGTTGTATTTTCATAGTTCCCTTTCCATAATGCGTATTAGAAATTGCTTTCTCACAGGCTCCAGATCGCTTTCCTTTGATATAACGGATTATCCCATTTTCAAATGACAAAGTCAATGCTGCTGCGACAACTGGTCATTTAGAGATGACAAATGGTATAATTCGCCTTCGTTGGCAGCTTCCACAATCACTTCTTCCACAGGTGTTTCCTCAGTAAATGCAATCTGGAAAACCGCCTGGGGCCAATTCAGGCTCGTTCTGGCATGTCTGCCTTTCTGCCGTGCCGTCTGTTCCAGCAATAACAGCAGCTCGGACAGCGTCTCCCTGGTCAGGTATCCGCCTCTCCAGTGAAATATCAGTGGCTTTCCCTTTCTGATTGCCTGTATTGTCCGCTTCGCTACATCCTCTGTTTTTGTAAAGGAAAGCTTCTTTTCCCGGTAGTAGAAATGATTTCCCTCTTTACATGCGGGCACCTCATAGATCACCGGCTCATGATCCCGGAAAAACTGCTTATCCTCCAGATTAAAATAGTCATATCGAATTATTCCATCGTGACCCAGGCTATTGTCAAAGGTTACATCCAGCTGATAGTACTTCCCGTCGATTCTGACGATGTTCCAGGCGTGGCGGTACTTGATTTTCTTGTCCGGGTTGGCATCTGAGATTGGAATAATACACCAGATTCCCAGAGCATCACAGAGAATTTTAACCGTTTTGGCGATCCCCTCGCATACACCCACCCCTTGTCCAAGGGGACCGATAATCTCATGGGAATATGGCTTTTTCAGTTTGTCATAGCGTACATTGCTGCATACAAAGTCATGAATGAACAATTCCTTTTCTAAATCCGTCATAGACATTGCCGGCCGGATTAATTTTGTTATTCTGGCATTCATTGCCTTTTGATGCTCTTTTATTTTCCCCTTGTCAAACAGATATTCCGGGACAACCTCCACGTTGCCGGAACCCTGATAGGATCGAAATTGAAGATTTACTGCATAAAATATATCCGGACAATCCAGCCTCAACTTGAAAAAAATCTCTCCCAATTCCCGAATCTCCAGCCTGGGTACAAGAAATGCAGAATCTATGGCTGTAAGCCCTGCCTTCATCGCCAGGTATACCTTTTGTTGTATTTTGTTCATGTGATTATAGTAGTAACGCTCCATTGTATCCTCCGTATTTTTCATAATTATACCCCTGCATACCGCAGATGGGTCTGCGGTATTGCGTCAATAGAAAGTATGGAACGCTTTTGTTCCAAACTTATGCAATCATCTGATTTTATCCTGGTAAAATGCGATCTTCCCATCCAGATTTTTCAGATATTCATCCCATTTTTTCTGTTCTTCCACCACGGATTCCCGATGGCGTATTAATAATTCCATTCTCTCCCCCATAGTTGCATCCCCCTCGTACCTCAAGTCCGAATAATGCCTGATGTCTCTTAATAGCATACCCGTTTCTTTCAAACGCTGTATGAACTTTACCCATTCTACATCGCTTTCACAGTAATCCCGCCGCCCGCCTGAATCCCTCCTGACATGAATCAGGCCTTTCTTCTCATAGTAACGCAATGTATAGGAACTAATTCCGGTAATTTCCGCAAATTCTCCAATTGTCATGTCATATCCCTGCTTTCATCTCATTTGTACCTTCATTTATGCCTTCAATTATACCTCATTTATACCTTCATTTTGCCTCCAATTATTCCTCATATGAATCTCAAATAAATTTCATTTGTTTAAAATCAAAAAAGTGCTTGACTTAGACTATAGTCTAAATCATATCCTTAGATTATAAATGATTTGGAGGAAAAAGAAAATGGAGAAAACAAGATTTGAAACAGGAATGGAAAATTTGAAGAAAATTGATGGCGTTGGAGGCGAAGCGGTTATTCAATCATTGCGTTCCATTTCACCTGAGCTGGGAAGATACATCATAGAATTTGCATTTGGAGATATCTATGACCGTAAGGAATTATCTCTCAGTGAGCGGGAAATGATTACCATAACCAGCCTGCTGACTGCGGGAGGGTGCGAACCGCAGCTGGAAGTACATATTAATGGCGCACTTAATGTAGGCATTCCTCCTGAAAAAATAACGGAGACCTTTTTACAATGCGTTCCCTATACCGGGTTTCCAAAAGTCCTGAATGCCATTCAAACCGCCAAAAAGGTGTTTGCAGAGAGAGGATTGCTGGAATCAAACTGATAATTTTCTGTTGAACCTCTGTGCCGTTTATGATACTGTATTAAAATAGATATGAAAATAATAACATGAAAATGAGAAATGAATATACCTGTCCATTAGAACTGGTACATGACATGATTAAAGGGAAATAGAAAACGATTATTTTATGGAGACTGCGTCTGGGCGGCACATCATTAGCCAAACTGGAAAAAGATATTGACGGTATTACCCGCAATGTCATGGATGCAAATAAAAGCCAGACGGCAAAAGACTTTACGCAGGATATAGGCAGCCTGCGAATACTCACCGAGAAATGCATCATGATTTCTCGGTGAGTATCTGCGTGCCGCCTAAAAGCACTTCGGAAAGGTTTAATAATGCGTCCTTTCCTCAGCAAACACCCATCTTTTACAACTTCAAATATACAACCGTCCAAACAAAAAGTTCCGCTACAGTGAACGTCACAAACTTCCCTTTCTCATTTTGGATATAGCTATATTCCAGTAATTCACTTTTACAGCTATCTCTGTCGGGGCTGGCGCAGTAAATTCCCTGAATACCACCATCCACATTTACAGTAAAAGTCAAATCTTTCTGTATAATTGGCTCTGCTTTCCCTTTGTTCCAGTTATCTTCGCCGCAGCCACACAGATTTATCAGATAAAGACATTTCAATTCTTCATTTTCCCGGATTGTAATCCAGACTTTTCCTGCTTCTGCGTTGACGCTCCAGTTTTGGAATCCACACTGGTATTCATAGTTATCCCATCCGATATGTGTCATGGATACATCCTGCAGCGTCTGGTCATAGAATATGTTCAGATAGCGTATCATAAAGTCATAATATTTACGCATAACAGTTGCGGTTTCGTCTGGCATGATGCTATAGTCGCCGTAATAGCCCTGTGTCAATACTGCATTATTTTCACCCAGCAGCAGATGATATCCACCATTAGAAACAATGGCAGCGGTCAGAATATACGCCGCATTCGCAGCCAAAGCATCGGATTCCGTGCGAAATGGTGCCAGGTATGCTGCCAGAATTACCGGTTTTTTATTTCCTGAGAAATACTTTGCTTCCTGTATCAGCTGCTTAATATGGCAATAGCGGTCATAAGGTGACCATACTTCTATGTACACTGCGTCCACTGTGCTTTTCGCCGTTTCACCCACCGGCCAGTTTCCAACGTTGTTAAATACAAGGCATGGATCGTCCGCTGCTTCCTCCAGTCCTTTTCGTGTCTCATCGATCAGCCCGCAGAATTCCTGATCCAGTCTCACCAGCCTTGGCTGCTCCTGCAAATGGGAATACGCCCTTTTGGGAAATCCGTAAGTATCCATATGGATTCCAGAAAAACCTGCTTTTGTAATTGCGTCTTTATATTGATGAATTAAATGGTTTCTCCATGGAGACCCTTTTTCCACATTCATAATATAAAAAACACCAATAAACCGGAATACCTCCTGGTTCCCGTTGTAAAAAGCCCAATCTTTATGACTTTCATAAAATTCCCGGGATGCAGCGTAGACAGCACCATATGCCATGGTTTTTATCCCATATCCTGCTGCTTCTTTTATTTTAGATCTGACCGTCCTGAAATCAATCTGCTTTCCCATCATGTCCTGATAGTTCTCATTTGGTGAAACCAGAGTGTCATGCCGGTATGACCAATCGTAGAACTGAACCATATTGATATGATATTTTCTCAACTGGTCTATCGCTCCATTTTCGGCATCCTTTTCTTCAAAATCACTGACAAAGCCATACCTCAGTGAACTTTTGGGATTGTCTGTAACATCAAATGCCGTCTCCATGGTTACCCTGCCACACTCCCCATAGAGCACAGCCTCCACGCCATATCCGGCAAACGGTACATCAAACCCCTGGAAACATATATCGGTGACGTCCAACAGGGGACGTATCTCTTTCACCGCTGCCTCTTTTTCCAGCATATAAACTGTAATTACGGCATAATCAAATTTTTCCTTCTGCAATTCCAGACGCAGTGTAATTTCTTCATTCCTCAGATACTGCGCCTTTATTGGATATAAATCCATATCTTTTCCTCCTGGTCTGATGCTGTATTCAGCTCATCTATTTAATTTCCTTCAACACGCGCTACCCCTTCAAAGCCCCATCGGTTAACCCCTGCATCAGATTCTTCTGGAAAACCAAAAATACAATGACTACCGGAATAATCGCTATGACTGCAGTTGCCGCCAGCAGATTCCATTTTGCCCCGGCGAACTGCTGGAAATAAACAGACAGTGCCTGGGGAACATTATGCTTTGTACTATCCTGGAGAAAGAAAACAGACTGGGCATAATTATTCCAGATCCCAAATCCATTTAAAATAATGACGGCGGATATAGATGGCTTCAGCAGCGGAAATATAATTTTCCAGAACACCTGGAAATGGCTGCAACCGTCTATTATTGCGGCTTCCTCAATTTCTCCCGGCAGGGCTTTGATAAAGCCGGTAAATACAAATACTGCCTGGGGAATCGCCAGAGTTGCACAGACACATGCCATTCCCCAAAGAGTATTTACTGCCTTTATGGAAATCATCAGGCTGTACAGCGGTACCGTGTTAATAATTCCCGGAACCATCATGCAGCAAAGCAGTATGGCAAAGATCGCTTTGTTTAATTTATTTGAAAACCGGGCGATTGCATAACCCGCCATGGTTGCAAGTATCACAATCAATAAGATCGCAAGTACCGTGATAATTCCTGAATTAATCATAGCCCTACCAATATGGGACTGTTTCCAGCCTTCTATGAAATTAAAGAAGTAAAAGTCAGGCAGAAACATATTACCGTCATAAAAATTGCGCTGTGGCGTATTCAGCGAAAGGATCAGCAGTATGGCAAAAGGTGTCAGGCACAGCGCACTGATCAGGACAATTGCCAGATACCGGGCATACGAAATTAATTTATTCACAGTTGTTTCCCCCTATTCTTTTTCTTTCATGAGGCGCAGTGATACCGCAACCGGTATCAGGACAATTACAAACATAATCATTGCAACAGCGGTAGAATAACCGGTCTTGCTTCCATAACACATCCTCATAATATAGATACTCAGTGTCTCCGTCTGATACCCCGGTCCCCCTCCCGTCAGCGACATTACAATATCAA
Source organism: Clostridiales bacterium (assembly GCA_018365455.1). Lineage (GTDB taxonomy): Bacteria > Bacillota > Clostridia > Lachnospirales > Lachnospiraceae > Robinsoniella. Next base: position 48,020 of record JAGZJZ010000036.1, on the reverse strand, counting down.
AGACGGACAGGGAACCGATAATATTAGTAATTACGTTTATTCTTACCGATGGTCCAAGCAGCGGCAAAGTAACATATCGAAAACATTTGATTTTACCGGCTCCATCAATTTCGGCTGCCTCATATAATTCCTTTGGAATCCCCTGCAGCCCAGCCAGATAAATAACCATTGTCATGCCTGCATACTGCCAGACATTTACCAGGATAAGAACCAGCATCGTCGTTCCATATCCTCCCATCCAGTTGCCAAACCAATCCGGATGTCCTGCCTGATCAGCCAGGTGAAAGAGAAAACCCCGTCCGGGCTGCAGCAGAAGATACCATATATAACCCATGATTAAAGGGCTGATAATTGCCGGCATATAGATGCACATTCTGGCTGCAGATTTACCCTTAAAGGATGAATTTAATAAAAGCGCATAGAGCAGACCTATGATATTCAGCAGCGGCGCACTTCCCAGTGCAAATAAAACCGTGGTCCTGATATCGGATAAAGCCCTTTTATCTTTAAAAAAATCTATGAAATTCTGAAATCCAATAAAATTAGCTTTTCCAATACCATCCCAATCGGTAAAGCTCATCCCGATTCCTTTGATCAGGGGATAGATAAAAAATACAAAAAATAAAGTGAATGCCGGAATTGCCATAAATTGATGTGATCCCATTTTGTACCGCTTCATTCTGACTCAGCCTCCTTCCCAGTGTATTCCGGTGTATTTCAGAGCATGTTATGTGTGAGCACATTCGTTTAGCCCGTTGCCTCCGGATATACACCAAATTACTCTGCTTTTTTGTCAAAACCATCGTTCCATGCCTGGGCATAAGCTTTGGCAAATTCATCCGGCGTATACTGGCCTGCGAAGAGATTTTGCAGCAGTCTTCCTGCATCATCACCGGAAAATCCTGCGGGTTTTTCATTTGTATAGCCGATATTTACCGCATTCTTTAATGCAGCTGCCACCTCATCTGAAATTGTTTTTGGTGCCCATTCGGCTGTTACATCCTGAAATGCACTGGGTGCTTTTGCCGCTTCACAATATTTCTTCTGGTTTTCAGGCTGAAAGAGGAAATTTAAAAATTCAATACATTCCTCTTTATGTTCCGTTGTTGCAGAGATGGAATAACCAGAATCCTCCGCACTTAAGACAACCGGACTTGAATCAGGCATATAAGCCGGGTAAGGTGCAAATCCGATCTGATTCTCCATATCAGGATTCGCATCCAGTATACTGGATATCGCCCACATACCATTGCTGAACATAGCCGTCTTTCCACTTACAAAGTCCTGTACACAGTTATCATTGGTAGCTGTCAGAACATCTTTGTTGATCAGTTCTCTGTCCTGCAACTCTTTCATTTTATCCCCGAAAACAGCCATTGGACCATCACTGTCCGCAAACCGCAGTTTACTCTGGTCATTATCAAGCATCGCTTTCTTTGCATCCAATGTTCCCAGCGTAGATTTGATATAGCCGTGTGGGATAAATTCTATTAAATGACCCAGATGCCAGGCTTCGCTTCCAAATATAAACCATGGCACAACATCTGGTTTCTTTGCTTTGATATCCTCTAAAACTTTTTCGAAATCATCCCACTTAGATGGAAATTCCTGAATACCCAATTCGTTAAAAATGCTCTTATTGTAGAAAAAACCCGCCATAGTCATATTGGTACAAACGCGGAAAGCCTTTCCCTGACCGACATCGGTACATGCTTCTTTCATTTCCGGAGTCATTCTGTCCCACCATTCCTTCTGATCAGAAAGGTCCATATATTTGCCTTCGTCCACAAACCCCTGTTCATAAGTTGTCATGATATCGGGAACCTCATTGGATGCAAACTTAATTTTGATAATATTACTTGCGTCTTTCTGGTATTCCTGTTCCACGGTAATTCTATCCTGTGATTTATTGAAATCACCAATGATTTCATTCATCACATCAATTGTTTCGATCTTGCCGGTAAAGAGTTTGATGTTGACCTTTTCCGCATTTTTGGTTGTGGCGGATTCCGGTGCCTCACCTGTATTTCCGGTTTTCCCAACATTCCCGGTATTCCCACAGCCTGCGAGACTGCCGCATAACATAACAGATACAAGAGCCAATGCTGCCATTTTGTTCTTTTTCATTTTACGTTCCTCCTTCATATATCAGGTGATTCCTCACTGCTTCGGTGGGGTATCTGACTTGTTGAACTTATCTTAACATCCCTTTTTCCCGGGGGAAATACCATATATTTTAGATCATGGTTTCAGTTTTTTATATTTGCTATCCTCTGCTTGCCATTTTATCCGGACTGTATAATAATATAATACAAGAACGGTAAAGGAAAGAGGGTATTAAAATGAAACATTTCAGTCATCCCACGTTTCGGACAAAGCTCATATTTATGATCTGCTTATTCACTGTTTTTATTGTACTGGTTGTTTCTTTCCTGAATTACCAATGGTATTCCAGGCAGCTGACTCAGCAGACAATCAATCAGACGCAGCAGATCATTGAACAGGCAGGCTCCAATATCAATACTTATCTGGAAGAATTAAACCGGCTTACTTTAGCCCCCTACTATAATGATACCATCCTTGACAATCTGGAAAATGCCTCCGGTACGCCCCAGGAACAGTTGAATTCTAAAAGGAAGATCGAGAACTTTCTGGCATCGGTAATGACGCTGCCAAGGGATGAAATACTCCGGGTCTATATGATGAATGCGGATCAAATTTATGCATACACCAGAACCCCTTATGAAATGTCAGATTATGATACCTACCCGGAGAGCTCCTGGTACAAGGAAGCAATGTCCTCTACCAAACCGATTTATATACCGCCCCATTTAGAAAAGGCATTTGGCAACAAGAAGACTCCTGTCTTCTCCATCGTCAGACAGATCCGAAGCAAACAGGACAATGATAAAATCCTGGGCATTATGAAGGTTGATGCTGACTACACCGGAATCAAAAAAATATGTGACCGTGTGGAATTAAAAAATGATGGTGCCCTATTTATTTTGAACGATGATAACCAAATCGTCTATCAGACTTCTGAGCTTTCGGAACCCTCACTGATAGAACATATTGACACGGACTCCAATCAGAGTGAACGTTTTCTGGAGGATGGAAATGGAAATAAGTACCTGGTCAACAGCTATTCCGTCTTCTCTTCCGGTTTGAAAATAATTGCCTTAAATTCTTATCGGGAATTAATGCAGCCCACCAAGGATAATCTGGAGAAAACAATCCTCCTGGCTTTTACTTGTATTTTACTTACCATTGCATTTTTCTCACTGTTTATCAAAAGATTTCTAACTCCGCTATTTGAAATCATCGGTCTTATGAAAGAGGTGGAAAATGGAAATCTGGATATACAGGTAACGGTCAAGAACCAGGATGAAATAGGTTATCTCGCCGCCTCTTTTAACAGGATGGTTCAGAATCTTCAGCAGTTCCTGACCCGGAATACACAGCTCGTCAAGGAAGTGTACGAGGCTCAATATCTATACAAAGAGTCACAGTACAATGCATTATGCAGCCAGATCAAGCCGCATTTTATGTACAATACGCTAAATACCATCAGCCTCCTTATAAAATGCAGCGAGAATGCCAAAGCCGTCCATGCAATCGAATCCTTTTCCTATTATCTGGGCGGGATTATGAATATTGATAAGGAAATATCCATGGAAAAAGAGATACAGATATGTCAATCCTATTTATCCATCATGCAGCTGCGGTATGAGGACAAGCTGACCTACCGTATAGATATCGAAGAAGAACTGTTTGCCTGCCAGATTCCATCACTCTCCATACAGCCGCTGATCGAAAATGCGGTAAAATACGGTTGTGAACCCAAAAGAGGTGAGACTTTTATCCTGGTAACTTCCAGACGGACTGACCATGGATATCAGATTCGGATCTCTGACAATGGATTGGGCATGGAGCCGGAAACTCTGGAGAATGTAAAAAAGCATATTCAGGACATCAGAGAGAGTTTTAAAATTCAATCTCCCCATCATCAGCAACAGGAAGACACCTCAGAACTTCTGGGGAACATTGGTCTCATAAATATATGTAAAAGACTGTTCCTGAAATTTGGAGAGCATGCAGATTTAGATCTTGACTCTGCTTACGGGCAGGGAACCACCGTTACCCTGTATCTGCCTAGTGCCGGGCGGCACTAGTACAGCACTGCACAAATAACCAAGCAACGCTGTACTAGTCGAAATGAAGGAGGAATATAATGTACCACATATTAGTAGTCGATGATGAAATGCTTATGCGGAAATACCTGGCTAACAGCATTCCTGCATTTACAGATAAATTCCAGGTCAGCGGAATTGCAAAAGACGGACTGGAGGCTATGGAGCTGCTAAAGAAGCAGCACTATGATTTAGTCATTACAGATATCCAGATGCCGGAAGTAGACGGGCTCAGCCTTGCTAAATATCTCCATGAAAATTTCCCGGATATGGCTGTCATCATTATCTCCGGCTTTAATGATTTCGAATATGCCAGAAAAGCAATCAAATATCAGGTCACCGATTATTTATTAAAACCACTGGTAGACCAGACACTTACAGATCTTCTGGAAACTATAGCAGAACGTCTGAAGGCGCAGAGCGGCTCACAATTTCTGCTTCAGGAGAACCTTTCATCCGATGCAGAAACTAAAAAACAGCTTTTACTATCCATCATAGAAGAAAATACAAAACTGACCTATGAACTTTTTCGAAAGCTGGAGAATTCTGACCTGACATTAATGTCTGCATATGGCTGTATTCTGGAATTTACCCTCGATGAACTGGATTTAATTCTGAAAAATAACACTGCATTTGATGTAACAACCGATCATTTGAAGCTGAATCAGATCGTTCAGGATATCTGCGAGGGATATGGATATCTCACTCTATATAATGCAAACGGCTCCACCTTCGTTCTGGTCAGTGAAGACAGCATTTCACAGCTTTCCGATCACATGACCAGGCTGTGTCAGCAGATACGCCAAGGGGCTTCGGAACAGGATCTGCCAAAGCTGACCGCCATATGTGGAAAAACAGTAACCGATATCATGGATCTGACTTTTTCCATGCAAAGTATCCAGGAGATGCTTCCAGTTACACTGATTGCAAAAAGCTATCCGGTTACCCCCGGACTTGCAGATGCCCATGCTGACTTTATCGGGAAAATACATAAACTCAGCGACAATATTTTCACCGATTATCTGGTACAGTCTTCGGATAAACTATATATCGATATTAAAAATTTCTGCCTCCTTTTTCAGGAGAAAAGAAGTTTTACCACCATAATGCGCTATGCTTCCTATTTGATTCAATACATCAGTGAACGATCTAATATTAACCCATCCTGCCTCCGTAAAGCATATGCGGAACTGACCAGGCAGGTGAATACTTACCTCCCAGCCGGATTACCCGATGAATCTGCTGCCACCCAGATTATTACCGGTGCAGTCACCACCCTGATCCCGCTGGAGCCCAAACCCCTGCTGCCTGAATCCGTACAGATTGTTACAGCCGCAAAAGAATTTATCCTCTCCCACTATCAGGAAAATATCTCTTTATCTGATGTAGCAGATCACTGCGGAGTGAGCAACAGTTATTTAAGCGACCTATTCCATAAAAAACTAAATGAACCATACACAAAATTTATTTTGCGTATCCGGATGGAACAGGCGGTACGATTATTGCGTCAAAACCCGGATATCCGCATTTATACCATAGCGGAACAAACTGGGTTTGTATCGGTAAAGCATTTTAATACTGTTTTTAAAAAGTATTATGGGGTTACGCCTACAGGGTATTTAAAAGATAAATGATATTGATATAGTGTCTGTTTGCTTTGGCATTGAACCTGTACCGAAGAATGTGCCAGCGGATATAATCCTGACTGTACCTGCACTTCCAGTGAGTGTCATTGTACGAAAAAAAGAAATTAGAATTGTGAGCGCCGGAAATGGATTATCGGGAGCCCCTTAAGTAAGTTCAATCATAACCACCCGTCAAACGGGTGGTTTGTTCTGAGGCTATAAGCCTCTGTTACCGGCCAGCGCCTAAAGACGCTGGCTTTCACATTCGTTCAAGCCGCATCGCCCTTGACTCGTCGCTACCCTTGAAAGGGTAGTCGTACTACCGGCTAACCCTTAAAGGGGTCCTCATATTCTTTTACACTTAATTTATCCATCGCAATATCATGTTTCTCCTGCTCTTGGATATACTTACGTATTGTTGCCTCGTTCAGTCCCACTGTGCTCACATAATATCCCTCTGCCCAGAAATGTCTGTTCCCAAATTTATATTTTAAATTTGCGTGCTTATCGAATATCATTAGAGCACTTTTTCCTTTGAGGTATCCCATAAATTGTGATACACTTATTTTAGGCGGTATGCTCACCAGCATATGAATATGATCGGGCATCAGATGTCCTTCCAATATTTCTACGCCTTTGTATCCACATAGTTGTTTCAATATATCCCGTACACTCTCTTTATACTGATTGTATATGATTTTTCTCCTATACTTTGGTGTGAATACTATGTGATACTTACACATCCACTTCGTGTGGGATAAACTGTTTGCCTTATTGGCCATAAAATCACCTTTCCTTTCGTAATTTCGGCTTGAACAACCTTATTATAACGGAAAGGTGATTTTTTGCTATAAGCAGTTGCCACACCACCCGCATAGCAGGTGGATTTCTGTTTCACAGGGGTTCCTTTCTCTGTTGAGAAACTCACCCCAGCTCAACTGGCTAAAGCCATATTAAAAAAGGAGAGTTAGAAATCACTCTCCTTTTCCAAAAATAATATGTAATAAAATTCTCATTACGTCCAAATAATTGACGTATCTAAATTACTTTAAAAATCTTTTACAGCCATTCCAGAAAGTCTGCACGAACCCAGCCCGTAATACCTGTAGAACTCTTACCATAAACCCATGTTGCATAACTGGCATCGTATGATTTGGTCACGTTTATTGTATGACCGGAAGATCCATATAGTCTGCCTAATACTTTGGAATTCTCAGTGTGATCTGAGCGAATAGCTACGCCTTCTCCTTTGATTCCATAAACTCCCGTAGGAATGATAGAATCTCTAACAGATACATTTTGAGTTTCAACATGTGACGGATTCGGTGCAGCTAAAACTGTAGTGCTAGGTACTAAAAGTGTTAACATTGATAAAACTGCAATAGTGCGTTTGAACATAAATATGACCTCCTTTGATATGTTATATACTTTTTGGTTACATTCGGAGTATAACACACCCAAAGAAAATAACGTTCCCCATTGACTAACTAATACCTTTTTTCGTCTAAGATGCATTTAACTACACAAAGCGTCTTTCCCAGCTAAACCCCAAAAATGCAACTCTTAAAAAAGACCATTATTAATCTGCTTCATATACTTTAATACTGTAACTTCCAATAAAATCACTGCACTCTGCAGCTACTGTATAGGAATCTTCTTTATCCAAAGTAAAAAACGTTTCCAGAGCTGTTGCTTTTGCCAATTCATAGACTTCATTACCCGTTGAATCTAATAAAACAATATCTAAATCACCATTTTTTATGTTGGACCTAAGTGAAAATTTAATTCGGTCGCCTGCCTTGCCTGAGAATGAGACGCTGGAAGCAATCGTTGTCTTCTCTTTATAATTACGATTGATATTACCCAGCAATTCCGGGCGAAAATACAGATAACCGCTAATTACTATAGCTATGACGATGATCGCAATGATACCGATTCCTATGATACTTTTCTTTTTCATTATTACCCCTTTAGATATTAAATTTTATATAAACACGATACTATTTAACAATATCACTCTACCACAATTTAATTAACAGATGCAAACATACTACCGCTTAACCTTAAACGTCAATATCTCATAAGGTGCTATCTCTATCTGAAAACTACTTTCATTTACAGCTTCCAGCCTTTCTTCTTCCTCCAGAAGATTGCACCTGTAAATTTCCTTCATCTTCTCTGGGAATTCCACTGTCACTTTTGTTCTCCGGTTGTAACATTCATACATGCGGACTACCAGATCTTCACTGTCTTCCGCAGGTTTTACGGCTTCTACCATGACATTCTCGGCTGATACAGACACGGTGCTGTACTTTTTCGACAGGCTTCCGCCCTCCAGCTTCTTTACATTTGCAGTCATGGACTGGTTCAGCTGGTATGCCTGTCTGGGTACATTTCCCTGCCGCCAGCCATCCTGATGGGGATATAGGGAGTATGTAAAAAAGTGTTCTTCCTGATCCGCCTGTGGATTGGGATATATACCGGATTTGATCAGGGTAAATCCTACCGTTCCATCCTGTACATGGACTCCGTATTTACAATCATTCAGGAAGCCGATACCGTATCCGTCCTCTGAGATATCCATCCATTTCTGATAGCAGACTTCAAATCTTGCCTGATCCCAGGAAGTATTTTTGATCAGATCCCGTTTGATATTTCCATACTGGATTTCAAAGGTTCCTTCTTTGCTGTGTATTTCCACCGGGAACAGTGCTTTCAGCAAGGTCTGGCTCTCCTTCCAGTCCACTCTGGTCTTCATATCAATTCTCTTCGTATGGGAATACAGGTAAATCGTCTGTTCAATTACAGAATCCTGATACTTCCATTCCAGATCAATCGCATAGCGCAGGGGACCTTTTTCACTGACTTCCATACGGATCAAATGATCCACTTCCCAGCTTCTCTCCTGATAGTAGTCATAAATATTCCAACCGTCAAAATCATGGGGTTTGTCCTCATATGCCATAAGTACATTTGCCCGGTGTCCTGCCTGCAGTAATTCCCGCCCTTCTTCTTTGTCATAAATAGAGGTAAACTGCCCTTTATCATTGAAGCAAAGGTGATACCACTTTGTTTCCACTTCACCATTTACCAGGGCGAACTCTGTAAATAGATTTGCCTGCTCAGCACTTTGCTCCGGTATATCCTGTTTCAATACCTGCGACGACTTTTTGTCTTCTGCCATTTCTTCAACCGGTTCAAACACACAGTATCCCTTGGGAGGTACATCCGGTGCCAGAAATATCCTGGAACCGTCACTGTTTTCCTGGATAGCAGACGGGGTGCCGCCGGCTTGAAAACCGTTTACATTCCGGCTTACTGTTTCCGGCACATCCAGAATATCCGTATTTATAAAACTATTCGGATTAAACACGGCTATGATTCCTGTATCTCCTGCAATCTGATCCGTTATTGCCTGAAGCAGTTTTGCTTCCAGGGCAAGTAGTTTTTCGCTGAGTATTCCATATTCCCGTCTGGAATCCTCATATACTTCCGCAACGGAAGAACCGGGGAGAATATCGTGAAATTGATTCCGCATTAGAATTTCCCAGCATTCAAGAAGCGTTTCCCTGTCATTTGGAATGGATAGGAGTGAATTTGCCATAACAGACCATAACTCACTTCTGCCCAGCAGAAATTCTGATTTCCGGTTGGATCTTTTATTTCTACCCATGGAAGTATAGACGCCTCTGTGGTATTCCAGATACAGTTCACCATACCACTGGGGCATTTTCTTTTTCTCTTTTACTTCCTGCTCCAACTCCTGGAAGAACTCTAATGCGGTAGACTGTCTGGTTCTGGGACATCCGGGAATGCCAAGAGCAAGTCTTCTCTGGGTTTCCAGCATTTCCCGGGTAGGACCGCCTCCTCCATCTCCGTACCCATAAGACAGCAGTATCTGGCTGTTCAGTTCCTTTTGCTGATATCTCTGCCAAGCACCCTTTATCTGGGCTGGTGTAACATAACCGTTATAATTTGTTGTAAATGCAGAATAGTGTTCATTATTGGTCTTCACGCTGCGGGTTGGCGAAGAATAGTCCCTGGCACAGATAAAATGTGTCAGCACCTTCGTGCCGTCAATCCCTTCCCAGTAAAACGTATCGTAGGGAATCTGGTTTGTCTCATTCCAGCTTATTTTCGTAGTCATAAAATAATCCAGTCCGCATTTTCTCATGATCTGGGGCAAGGAGGCAGAGTATCCGAATACATCCGGCAGCCACAGTATATAGTTTTTCTTTCCAAACTCTTTTTCAAAAAAACGAATGCCGTACAGACACTGCCGTACAAGGGATTCTCCGTTGGGTATATTACAGTCTGGTTCTACAAACATCCCGCCTTCTACTTCCCATCTGCCCTCCGCCACTCTTTGGCAGATCTTTTCATATACATCCGGAGCATCTTCCTTTACATACTGATAAAGCTGAGGCTGGCTGGACATAAAGATATACTCCGGATACCGTTCCATCAGTTCCAGTACCGTAGAAAAACTTCTGACTGCCTTATCCCGGGTCACATCCAGCGTCCAAAGCCATGCGATATCAATATGGGTATGTCCCACACAGTGAACCACAGGGCTAACCCCTCCGTTACAGTTTTGATACAGTTCCTCCATCATGCAGGCTCTGGCTGCTTTTATACCCCTGTGAAAATCCGATGAATGAGGTTTTCTGAGATCCAGAAGTCCACATGCTGATTCCAGGGCAGCGATAATCTTCCGATAGTTCTCCTCATCTTTTTCCAGAATACACGCCACCTGATATGCAACCCGAAGGTCATAGTACAGCTCTTCTACTTCTTTATCTACTTCCCGGATTTCCCCACGAAGTAAAATCGGACGGTTCTGGTATTTCGTATAGCTCCTTAATTCCAGATCAAATACTTCCTCTTTCCCACCGTTTTCTGTCAAAACCGCCGTTCTGTGGTTTACATCCATCCCCTGAATCCGTTTCTGATTGATAAATAACTGAAACTGGGGGTTTACGGCATCCCATTCGCCTTCCCTCCCGGTAGACAGACAGAACTCCACATATTTTCCCGCAAAGCAATCCGGCAGAATAATTTTATGGCGAAGAACAGAATGCACACCGTCTTCCCATTTCTTATCCACATCAAAATTATCCAGCAGAACCGTATTGCAGTACCGCATTTCCCCCAAATCTTCTAATAATTTCCCCAGTCGTTCTTCTCTGAAATCCATATACTTCCTCCTGATTATAATAAGTTTTTGCAGTGCTGATTATTGATGCCACATAAAGTAAAGAAACCCATAACCTGATCTGCAATGGCTTCCTTTACTTATTCCTTAAAACTCACTCCCGTCACTTCCACCGGATTATTCCGTTTGTTTCTGATAGGCTTCTTCAAAAATGTTCTGTACAATGTCCAGCATTCTGTCACCGTCATACTGAAGCATCGCCTGTACCAGTTCATTTTCTTTCTTCTGGATATTCAGATACGTTTTCCGCTCTTTCCCCATATCCTCACGGTATTGAATCATAAACTCTCCCGGCATATAAGGTCTGCACCGCAGCGCCTGCAATGCCTCTCGATAAGATTGCCTTATCTCTTCCATCCGCTCTTTTAACTCTCCCAGTGACACCGTAATATAGAAACCCAGTTCATCCTTAATTTGCTGATAAAGCCTGTGCAAAACCTCTCTGTATTCCTTCTCTTCCTGTCCCTGTTCCATGAGAATCACCACAAAATGGGTGCCATTGTCCCGGAAAACCGCCTCCTGAGATGACAGTGCCAATATATTTCTTATGGACTCTTCTATAGATTCTTCCAGACAGCGCCTTTCCTCCACCGAATGCTGTGTCAAAAGGAAAAAATCATCTACCGAAATCAACAAAACCCGATAGCATGGACCAGCCAACCCAAGCCCCAGCTTACGAAGCTGCCCCGTCACTTCTTCCTTTCTCGCCTGATCCGTCAGCTTTTCACTGATTAAAGCATTCAACAGCCTGCTGCGCACATAATCATAATTTTCCTCCACAAAAGTCTGCTGAAATATTTCCCGTTCCTCCCGCGCCTTTTCTTTTTCTATTTCCTTCTCCAATTTCACCACGGTCTCCAGCAGCTCATCCGCATTAATCGGTTTCAGAAGATATTCAAAAACCCCAATCTGCAATGCCTGTTTTGCATAAGAAAAGTCATCATAACCGCTGAGAATTACAATTTTCATCCAAGGAAAAGCACTTCGTATCCGCTTGGATAAGGACAGCCCGTCTTCTCTCGGCATACGAATATCCGTTAAAATAATATCCGGCTGAAATTCTTTTGCTAACTCAAAACCGCTGATACCGTTAGCGGCCTCACCGCAGATCTGAAATCCTTCTTTTTCCCAATCCAGGGAAAGAATAATGCCTTTCCGAACAATGAAATCATCCTCCACAACCAGTATTTTCATAATTTTTTATCCTTTCGGTCCGTTCAAAAACAGATTACCCGCAAATCCCCATAACCCATTGTGACGTTGCGGATACTTTCTGTCTCTGCATGTTCATATAAATTTACTATAAAGCAATCATATCATATTTGCAATATAAACATCCGTATCACAGCCACGCTTGTCTTTTTGTGCTGTGTTTCTTCGCACCTTGATAATTGAATAGACTTTGCACAGCTTATATGGTAAAATCATTACATATGTTAATCATATAAGGAGTGGATAAAATGGATAACAATCTTAAAGAGATATTGATATCAATTCAATCTGGGATTATTAATCTACAAAATGATATGACGGAAGTAAAAACAAGCTTGAAGAAGATTGAATTAACCATAGAACTTGAAGCAAACGAGAAAATAGATGCTCTTTGATGGACGATTTGATGAGATGCGTCATCGTAAAGAAAATATAGAAGCAAATGCAAAGGTTGCCCATTTAGAAATGAGAGTCGATAATTTGGAAAAAGCATTTAAGGCATCATAACCTAACAATAACATATACAAGTGTAAAGTCTATTGAATTATCAAGGGCTTTGCACTTTTTTAATGGAGGTACATACTATGACAAGCTATTTTTCCATTGACTGGACTCACCTATATTTTTAGTGACCTGTTCAGGAAAAACTTCTTCTCCTAACTATTGACGAAGGTATTATTCTCCATTATACTTAAAGAAATAAAATACCACAAAGAGTATATTAAAGGCGGTACATCTGACTATGATCGGAATCTATTTTAGCGGCACAGGCAATACCAGACATTGTGTAGAAAAGTTTGTAATAAAATATGATCCTCAGGCAATCGTTTATTCGATTGAAGACAGCAGGCTGCCAGAAATAATCCGCCGTGAAACAGAGATTGTATTTGGCTATGCCACACAGTACAGCAGCATACCGAAAATTATGCGTGATTTTATTATTCATAATCAGGTGTTATGGCAGGACAAAAAAGTTTTCATTCTGACCACCATGAGAATATTCAGTGGAGACGGTTCCGGCGTATTGGCAAGACTGCTGAAAACTTATGGCGCAACGGTAACCGGCGGTTTACACTTAAAAATGCCGGACAGTATCAGTGATGAAAAAGTTTTGAAAACATCATTGGAAAAGAACAGACGGCTTGTAACAGAATCAGAAGAAAAAATAAAGAAAGCGGTGCAAAAATTACAGATGGGCAAACCACCGCAAGAGGGATTAGGTCCTTTCAGTCATCTCGCCGGACTGTTTGGTCAACGGCTGTACTTTTACAATAAAACTAAACGTTATACAGACCGGCTGACCATTCATTCCAAAAAATGTATCGGATGCGGTAAATGTATAAAGTTGTGCCCCCTGAAAAACATCGTGATGGAAAATGGAATTGCCAAATCGGGAAATCAGTGTACTATGTGCTATCGTTGTATAAATCATTGTCCAAAGCAGGCAATTACGCTACTGGGAAAGCGCGTATATGAACAAAGCAGGATAGAAAAATATCTCTGAATGCGTCAATGAATCTAAAATCGTAATTCCTATGATCCAAAAATAAAAAAGTGGAGGTAAGTCTTTATGTATGCTTTACTTATTTTAAATCTGATCATACCCTTTGTTATGATTCTCACAGCTTCTATTTTGAAAAAACACCCTGTTTCAGATATGGACACTCATAACGGGTACGACACGCCTGCCTCCCGCAAAACTCAGGAACACTGGGATTATGCACAGCGCATTGCACCTGATATATTCATATCTCTTGGAAAACGTTCCTTTTTAATAGAATTTGTCATCAGTATCTTTTCATTATTATTCAAACTTGACGTGAATTTATCCATCACCATAGGTTTGGTTGCAGGCTTATTTTTCCTGCTTGCAGGATTTTATAAGACTGATCAGAGAATTCATAATAAAATGGATTGATTCATGGTACATCAAGGATTAAATTACTTCTACTTAAAAATATAATTATAAGAATACAAACTATACTGAATATTATTATTTCTGTACGATACTGAATTGCAAATGATGCATCTTTTCCAAACATTTTATTCAGTTCCAAAATATATAAATATTTATTTCTTTCTGACATATATTTAATTTTTGCAAACCATTTCTTTTATAATTATATAAAATTTAAAATAGAAATACCGATTATTGCTTAAACACTAGGTTTATCAACGATAACTAAGGATATAGAAGTCAAATTTACCACAGATTTACCATTTATGAAAGAGCTTTGATATGACACTATGATAAATATACAAAACCGTAGATTTTATGTAATGCACAATGATGCGATACAACCTACGGTTTTTCTTCATTAAATTTATATCCGACACCCCAAACGGTCAGTATGTATTGTGGGTTATCTGGAAACGGCTCTATTTTCTTCCTTAACTTTCGTATAAATGAAGTCAGATTTTTAGTATCACCCATATGATCGTAACCCCAAATATTTTCGTAAAGCTGTTCCTTTGTGAATACCCAACCTTTGTGACAAAAGAGAAAATATAACAAGTCAAATTCTTTCGCAGTTAGATATGTGACTTGCCCTTTGTCGTTAGTAAAGGTTCGAGTAAATGGGTCTAAATGAAACCCGTTAGCAGATTGCTTTATAAATATAGGTGAAGTCGAGAGCTTAGAAGATAGCCAATCAATGGTTTGCTTGTATATTTGTTCTTCATTTTCTGTAAATTCAACTATTAAAATTTTAATATATTATCCCTGCCTTTCAACCATCACATTTAGCGATATTATATTACTTTTATAGAACTTTGCTATATAACAAGCACTGTAATTCAACAGTTTTATTTCCTAAATTCATTATAATGTCCTTTTCTCCCACACGTTCAAATCCTCTATGCTCATAGAATTGATAAGTACACCCACTATCCGTATATAAATATATCTTCTTACCTTTAAGTCTCTTTTCAAATTCATGTAGTAAAGTGCTACCAATTCCTTTTATTTTGATATCTGGATTCGCTGCCAGAAAAATAAGTTCTCCATCTGGCGAATTTTCTTTGCAATATAGTTTTAACATTTCAGCATTAGCTATATCATAAACACTCACTCCATTTTTAACAAATAAATTTTGGAGTATTTCAAATACTTTTACATAAAATGACTTTATCAAAGAGTAATATTTTTGTCTTTCTCCTCTTATTTTTGCTAGTAATACACCTGCCAATTCGTTGCCAGCATACACTGAAATAATTTGTGTAGCATGTAACATTTCCATATACCAGAAATATTTACCGTATAAATATAATATTAGCTCATTATCAAGATATTTATGATTTATATGAGAAACTAGAAGATAACGTTATTAAAGAATTGGGTTCAATGATAGTAAACAATCCAACTCATAACTATGAAGAACTCTATATTAGATTGATTGATTATGTATATAGTAATTCAACTATTTGCAAAATGCTTCTTGTTGGTAATGGAGCTTTAAAATTTCAAAGGCAAATCAATCAACTTCTTGAGGATAGTTATTTAGTACACTAACAATGTAACTCCCTTTAATAACGATTATTTATTTAAATCAAAAATTTTAAGTAAAAATTGAATAATATTTCCGGGCATGATCTTATAATGCTGCAAAAGCACAATAACAATTATTCTTTGATTATATATTTCGGCTTCTATATTCCATGTATGTTTATTAGATAATAGATTTTTCCACCTTGAAATATCTATAAAGAATTGAAAATTATCTAAAATCTTGCTCAGTTTTATATTGAATTCTTCAGAAGTTTCGCTATCTTGTTCTGTTTGACTACTGGATAATTGAATATTCCCGGCTTTATCCGATATAGAAATATTTTCTAACTCCCCTTGATTATCTGTCTTAATCTTGTCCACCTTATTTACATTTGATGCATTTTCATAATCTCTGGCACAACCTACCGCATAGTCAAATGCTTCTTTAAGTTCTTGAAACAACTCTGGATTTTGATCAATTTGTATTAACCTAAGTTGTGCTGCATAAGCTTTTTTAATTTCTTTTATATCTTTAGTAGGGCTTATCCCCAGTACTTTCCAAAAGGTCATAATCCCAGATTCCCTTCCAGCTGATTTAACCACAATTGAAACTCTCTATCCCTACTACAGATGGTGTCAGCTTCTTACCAAATACATTGTCAATTAATTCTACTTTTTCTCCATTCCAATAACCCACCAGGGCTATTCGATGTTCCCAAATCGATACCCAATACATCCATCTTTTTCTCCTCTTCTTTCCTCATATTTTTCTACGTCAAAAATAATTTCCTCTTGACCTTCTCGCCACGTCAACGTGTATGATATCAATAGACCACACAGAAAAGGAGAACAATATGGAAATCAAGAATATTCGGTCAGATATCATCTACAAGAAAATGATTGATGCCCCTGCAGAAAAAAAGAACGACATATATCGTTATGAAATGATGAAACCCTTCGAGAAGAAATGGGCGTGTTACTGCATTCCTCTCAAGGCGAAACAGGAAAATGGCTATGACGTTATCATGGCAAGCAACATGTTAGGATATCTGGATCCTTTGGTAATTGATAAGAGACAGGAAGAAAGCGTTCAATTGCTGTCGGATGATGCATTTTGGAATAGCTGCCAGCAATCTATAGAAGACGCACTGGGACGGTTTGAGGACGCCGGTGTTGAATTACCGGTTCAGAATTATTTATATACCATTCTGCTGGCAGATCCCAAGAGTCCCTATACCATACTCAGCGATGGCTATTCCGGTGACGGCGGCATACCCGGATACATTTTTGGTGCCATTACACCAAACGAATACACCATTGGGCGTATACCGGCTGCCCTCGCCCATGAGTGCAACCACAACGTGCGGTTTCAATTTGAAAAATGGCGTGACGATATATCCCTGGCTGGTATGATGGTCACGGAGGGGCTGGCTGAAAACTACGCCACCTCCATTTATGGAGAAGAAAAACTAGGTCCCTGGGTTAGTAAAATAGATATGGACACGCTGAACAATTATATAAAGCCAATCATCCAAGATGCATTGGATGTAAAAGGCATGGATAATTTAACATCCTATCTCTACGGAGATGAAATTGCGAAAATGCGGGGTTATTTTCCGGTGGGACTGCCCTTTTGTGCAGGCTATGCATGTGGATATTATATGATTAAGCACTATTTAGAAAAAACCGGTAAAACTATTATAGAAGCGACACTGATACCAACCAATGAAATACTCCGAGATATAGAAGACTTTTGGGAAGAATAGGACTAACCTCTTACTTAAATTTCTGCTCATTAGCTTTCCATCGCCAAATAAAGTTCCGCCCCGCGGAAATATATGTCCAATGCATGTGACATTTTAATATAATTGAAGCAAAAAGTTTCATTACAGGCTGCCGATCCTTTTTAACAATGAAAGTAAAATTGATGCACCCACACGGAGACTTTAGGTTGATACCGGAATATACAATTAATTTTTTAATATTTACTGCTTTTCATTCATTTTAAGGCAGCCGGCAGGATTTTCTATCCTGCCGGCTGCCTTAAAGCCTTCATTGCCCGCCAGCTTCAGCATATCCCGGTCAAATTTCTAATTTCCTGATTGGCAAGCCAGAAGAAAATCGTCTTATCTCCCACAAGTACCTGATCATGTGATTCACAATAACCAATGTTTTTCTCCAGGGACCTCCTTGTGCTTAGCTCATGCCACATCTTCTGTAAGTCCCAGTCCTTATCGTCTTAAAGTTTCTCGTAAGAAACCAGTTCATTAACCGGAATACGGGTTTGGCTGTGCCGATTGGGATTCCCCTCTTCCTGGGCGGAATAACCAATCACCAGTATATTAACCGGCTCCAGATTGGGCGGGATATGAAATTCTTCCCGCAGAATATCCGGTTTGAAATAACAAACCCAGACACTTCCCAGTCCAAGCTCCGTCGCCTGTAGCATCATATGGTCTGTCAGAATTGAGGCATCAATATCCCCGGTCTGCTTATTATCAAATGGGCGGACCCACGCTTTATTGTGATCTGCTAACACAATAATCGCCAGCGGTGCATGGAATACATTTGCTGCCTTTTCAATCTTCGCCATTCCTTCCGGTTCCTGAACAACCAGCAGATGTACAGGCTGGAGATTTGCAGCAGTCGGCGCTGCATGCGCTGCTTCCAGAATCTGATCCAGCTTTTCTTTTTCTACCCTCTGTTCCGTATAAGAACGAACAGAAGACCTTTTTTTTGCAATCTCAAGAAAACTCATAAATACCTCCTTCAATCAGTGTGTTAAATTATAATTAATAGTATCTGCCTGCAAGCAAAGGTTGATATTCTTACCAACTTCAGCTATAATTATAGCACTAATATTCATTAGAACAAGTATGCACTTTTATGGTATATAGTACCTAAAAAGATAGTGTAAATTATGGAGGTGAAAAAATGAGATGTCCAAGCACATATAATTGTCCGGTGGAAGCCACATTAGAACTAATTGGCGGTAAATACAAGGCACTGATCTTGTTTCATCTGATAGAAGGGAAGCTTCGTTTCAGCGAACTGCAGCGGAATATACCAAAGGCTACTCCCAAAATGCTGACACAGCAGCTCCGTGAATTGGAGCGCGACAATCTGCTTTTGCGAACCGTTTATCCGGTAATTCCGCCGAAAGTGGAATACCAGCTTACCGACTTTGGGAAAAGCATTATTCCTGTTCTGGAATCTATGTGTAACTGGGGGAGTAACTATCTTAGAGACTTGATCTGACGGTTATTTTCTATTCTTCTTTTTCTCTGCCCTTTCTTGCTTTTCTTCATACATTTCACGTATCCAAATTTTAACCGGAGCTTTCCACTGCTCCTTTTTATTTGGGATGTTTTTTATCAGACTTTTCGGATTTAATCCCATTTCTTTTGCCATTCGTATCTCTTCATCCGATATCCTGCATTTTTTCTTTGCCTCATCCCACAGTTCTTGTTTGTATGCCATTTCAATCCCCTTTCTGACTGTACATTTCTATTTCATCCTAATTTTTTCTCATACAATGATATATGAAAATTGTTACTGCATTACCCTATTCTGCTATTTTACACTTATCTAATCTTAATTTCAATTGCACGCCCAACATTTTCCATCGTATAACAACATAATGTCACTGTTCAAGCAGTTCCGTACACGATACTGCACGGAATCGGATGGGGTAAAGTGATGGTTTTGCAAATAAAACTTGGCAAATCCTCTTGACAAGTACACTTGGCAGGTGTATGATATTGATGTAAAGAAAACTTGGCAAAACATCAGGAGGTATTGTTATGAATAAGGAACAGATTTTAGCAAGAAGCAGAGCAGCGAATGAGGATGAAGGAATGCAGCAGGCGGAAAACAACGGACGCAAAATAGGTTTTATAGCCTTCTGTTTTGTGTTTATTTTTATCATTTTGTTTAGCGTTTTTAATGGTCAGCATAGTTATGCACCTTACGCAATGTTTTGGGCATTTATGGCAGCCGAGGCATATCCCAAATACAGGTTCACCAAAAAGAAAGTATACTTATTATTAACAATTGCGGGATCCCTTGCATCCATAGCTTCCCTTGCAAACTTTATTCTTAACGTGTTGAGGTAAGTATATGGATGAACAGTTAATATTAAAAAACCGTTTAAAGGAAATCCGCTCAGAGCAGAAGCTCTCACAAAGTCAATTAGCTGAAATGGTGGGGGTATCCAGAAATACCATTAGTTCTATCGAAACAGGGCAGTTTAATCCAACTGCAAAATTAGCTTTGATTTTATGCATTGCATTGGATAAGAAATTTGAAGATCTCTTTTATTTTTAGCAGAAAGGACCATCCGGCACAGTGATTGATGCGCCGGACGGTCCTTTTCCATTTGAAAACCTAAACACTGCTATGTACATCAGGAACCTTTTCTATGCTTTTTTCAAAAATAAACTGAATATATTTCCTTTTTTTCCATCCGCTCCTACCTTAGTTCCATACATACAGGGCCTGGCAATATCTGCCCACTCCACCTCCGGTTGATTCCTTACTTTTTCCAGAAGCTCCGCATTACCATATACACCTGCGCCATTTGTGCCAGGACCAGGATTCATTTCGTGCTCTGTCATCATAGCTTTTACCGTACTGATTCCCATTCCGCAGATAATGGTAATGAGTATGGCTGTCAGGGCAATAGCAAAACAAGCCATGATATTCCGCAGACGGTGAACCTTCATTGTCTCATCCGCAATTTCCTTTACGATATCCTTATTGGAGTTTTCAAACATCACGCTTTACCTCCAACAATTTTACCGTCTTCAATGTGAATTGTCCGGTCAGCAAGCTGGGCAATTTCTTCATTATGAGTAATCATAATCACAGTCTGGTTGAATTCCCGGCTGGTCATCTTGAGAAGTCCCATTACTTCCTGGCTGGTTTTGCTGTCCAGATTACCGGTGGGTTCATCTGCTAATATAATAGCCGGTTTCGCGGACAGCGCCCGTGCGATTGCAACCCTCTGCTGCTGTCCTCCGGATAATTGATTGGGATAAGACTTCATCTTTTTCTCAATGCCCAGCATCGTAGTAATACGCTGAATATACGCATCGTCTACTTTATTACCATCCAGCTTTACCGGCATGATAATATTCTTATATACGCTCAGGACAGTGACCAGATTATAATTCTGAAAGATAAAACCAATTTTTCTTCTCCTGAAAATCGTGAGTTCATCCGGTTTCATCCTGGAAAGATCCTCGCCATCTATGGTAATCTCTCCTTCATCTGCATAGTCTAATCCACCTATTAAATTCAGGATTGTGGTTTTACCGGAACCGCTTGTACCGACTACAGCCACAAATTCTCCCTTTTCTACTGAAAAACTGCTGTGATCTACAGCCTTTACCAGATTTTCTCCCTTGCCATAATATTTCACAAGTCCTTTTGCCTCTAAGATCTTCATTTTTTCTCTCCTCGCCAGTTTATTATATATTTCATATCTCTATTAAAGCAAGAAGTTCTTACAATCTTCTTACAGTTTGTAAATTCAGGTGCATCTTATAACGAAAAATAAGTCCCCAACCGGACAAATGCTTTGATGAACGGTTGTGACACCAGGCTTTATGACAGAATTCATTGTGATATTGCTTTATCTGATCTTTTCCGATATAATAAAGGTAATTTAAGCTTCATCATATTATATCTAATACTATT
The DNA here is from genome assembly GCA_018365455.1 of Clostridiales bacterium. Lineage (GTDB taxonomy): Bacteria > Bacillota > Clostridia > Lachnospirales > Lachnospiraceae > Robinsoniella. The sequence continues at coordinate 26,591 of JAGZJZ010000036.1, read as the reverse complement.
TCCAAAAAAGGAGTTTGCATATGGGGATGTCATTTATTGAAAAAGAATTTGATATATTTATAAATACCATTCAAAGCAGCGCAGGCAAATGTATATTTGATACAAATATAACTTTTCTTTGCGGCAATCATTATTTTTATGAAAGTACCGGATATACAGGGGAAGAATACCTTTCCCTTTTTCCGAATTTACGCCAGTATTTTAAGAATCATATAGAAGAATTTTACAAAATACGAGATGCCATAACTCAGGCACTTTCCCAGGGAGAGAAAAGATTTACTGCGGATTGTCGTCTGCCGGTTAAGAGCGGTATGTTTATCTGGATACGTATCAACGGAACAATTACAGCAGAAACCGTGGATGGACATCCTGTCTTATATATGGTCAATTCTGATATCAGCGATTTAATCCAGTCAAAAGAAGAAAAGACACAATACCTTGAATGGCTGATGGATGAGTATATGGGCAATATCTATATCAGTGACATGAATACATATGAATTACTCTACGTGAATCGTACAAGCTGTGAAACTCTGAAAACGGATAGAGAAGATGTGATCGGACGCCGATGTTATGAAACAATTCAGGGTAGGACATCCCCGTGTCCTTTCTGCACCAATGACAAGTTACGGACAGATGAATCATATGAATGGGAATTTTATAATCCGGTTCTTGAACGAACTTTTATGATCAAAAACCGACAGATAAACTGGAACGGACGCAAATCACGAATAGAACTGTCCCATGATATGTACAGCTCAGAATTTAAGCTGGCTAAAAAAGAAAGAGAACGGGAAATTCTCTTTAAAACTCTTCCAGGAGGATTTGCCCGTCTGGATGCACGAGATTACCGGTCCATACTCTGGTATGGCGCGGAATTCTTAAAAATTATCGGATATACCAAACAACAATTCGAAGAAGAATTGGATTCCAAATGTGATTATGTGCATCCCGAAGATTTAAAACGCATTGTACAAAGGCTTAAAGAAATTGAAGGCACCGATCAAAGTATCATTATGGAAGCCCGGATTTTTACCCGCAGCGGCGATACCAAAATCCTGACAATCACTTTATGCTATGCAGACGGAGAAGACAGCTGGGATGGCATACCTTCCTTTTACACAGTTGGTATTGATGTAACGAAAGACCGCTTGGAGCAGGCAAGACAGCAGGCCAAACTGGAAGAAGCCTATACGGCGGCACATGTGGCAAACTCAGCGAAAACCAAGTTTTTATCTTCCATGTCACACGATACCCGCACTCCGTTGAATGCTATTATTGGCATGAGCACGATTGCAAAGGCTAATATATCCGATCCCGCCAAATTGGAAGATTGTTTGAATAAAATCGATACTTCCAGCCAGTACCTGTTAAGTCTGATCAATGAAATCCTGGATATGTCCCAAATTGAAGCCGGGAAAATTGATCTTCTTTCGGAAGTTATCAGTCTTCCCAAATTAATACAGAATATAGCCGATATATGCAGACCGTTACTGGATCAAAAGCAGCAGAAATTACAGATTCACATCCATAAAGTACTGCATGAAAATATTTTTACGGATGGGGACAGGTTGCAGCAGGTATTTATGAACTTGCTCTCCAACTGCATTAAATATACCCCGCAGAGAGGACGGATCACCCTTTTTATCAATGAATTGGAGCCATTTAACAAAAATAAGGGGTATTATGAATTTATTTTTTCAGACAATGGTATCGGTATGACTAAAGAGTTTCTTCCCCACATTTTCGAACCCTTTTCCCGTGCAGAAGATTCACGGATCAGTAAAATAAACGGCACCGGTCTGGGAATGTCCATTGCAGAGAATATTGTCAAACTAATGGGCGGATCAATTGAAGTCAAGAGTGAAATTAGAAAGGGAAGCCAATTCACCGTCTCCATCCCTTTTGACTTGCCGGATAAAGAAGAATCAGTCACTCACCAACTGACAGGACGTTCCATATTAATCGTAAATGATAAAAAATCTATTTGTGAAAATGTAACTACCTTATTGAATGAACATGATACGCAGGGATACCGGGCATCCTCCTCATCCGAAGCACAGGAACTCATAACAACCGCATATGACCGGGGAGAAGAATTTTTCGCTGTGCTTCTAAACTGGGATCCAGATGATCCGAAAGATACGGATCATCTGAATATTCTCAAAAATATACGTCAATCTCTGGGGGAACATGTTCCTGTTATCATCATCACACCTTATGAATGCCCCACGCATGAAAGCGATTTACTTCAGGCCGGAGCAACTGCATTTTTGACCAGCCCGATTTTTACTTCAAAGATATGGAAAGTATTCCAGCTGCTCAGTTCCGGCAGCAAAATAACTGAAGAAATCGTGGAAGAGGCAACGCATTCTACTTTGAGCGGTAAAAGAATCCTGCTGGTTGAAGATAATGAGCTGAACCGGGAAATCGCTTCTGAACTGCTTCATATGCAGGATATTCTGATTGAAACTGCCGAAAACGGGCAGGATGCCGTTGACAAATTCCTCGCTTCCTGTCCCGGATACTATCAGGCGATTTTAATGGATATCCAGATGCCTGTGATGAATGGTTACGATGCCGCTTCCGCAATACGCCTGCTAGAGCGAAAGGATGCTAATAAAATTCCCATACTGGCTATGACCGCAAATGCTTTTATAACGGATATCAGCAAAGCCTACAGTGTGGGAATGAACGATTACATAACAAAGCCCATTGATATGGATGGATTAATTAAAACTTTGGAAAAATGGATTCTTCAGTCACCAATGACCAAATTACTGAATCCAGACCGTTAATCAGTATCTTTATGCCCAATCTCTAAAAAAGGAGACCAGATATTCCGTCTGATCTCCTTTTTTCATGCCTTTGGTAAGACCTGAATGAACTAATTATTCTATTTTGCTTTTACTGACAATGTCTTAGAGGTTTTTTCAAATAATTTTTTGTAGGTTCTTAACTTACTCTTAGGCACCTTTACGGTCATATTCTTTGTTCCATGGTTCATTGCTGTCTTCACCGTTTTTAACTTTGTACTGTTAATTGTGATGGTGCAGTTTTTCTTTGCATGGCAGAATACGTGGTTGCTGATTGTAACCAATCCGGTGCCGATAGTTACTTTTTTCAGATTACTGCACTTAAAGAAAGCGCCTCTTTCCAATGTCTTTACATTATTTCCAATGGTAACACTTTTGATTTTCTTATTGTTTTTGAAAGCGCCGGCAGTAACTTTGGTAACCTTATATTTAATTCCACCAACTGTAATGGTATCCGGTATTTTTATGGATGTAGCTTTTTTATTGGCTGTGCCGATGCAGGATACCGTGTTCAAACCTGTTACTTTGAATTTCAATGATTTTGTATCTGTATAAATGCTTTTCCACTGTGCATATAAAGTAACATTTCCACTGATTTTAATATTTTGTCCCGGTGCATAGCTGGTTCCTTTGCCGTTTGCCGCTGTATTCCATCCAACAAAAAACATCGTTTTACTGATTGTACCTCCTTTAACTGAAGCTGTAGTTCCTGCCATATACTCCTTTGTATCCGAAGGTACACCCGTTACTGACGATTTTGAATTGGCATTATATGAAACTTTATAAGTCTCTATTTTTTCGTATGTAGCAGTTACTGTAACTGCCTTAGCCGGCATAACAAAGCTTGTGGATTCGCTCTTGCTATTTGCAAGCACTACTCCGCCGTTCGTAACTGTCCATTCTTTAAATCTCATGCCAGAAGCCGGAGCATCTGCTTTGATATTCACTTTTGTACCAGCAGAATAACTTCCATCACCTGTACCGCTGTTAATTGTTGCTGCATATACCAGGCTTGGATCCGGTGCCCACTTCGCATAGATTGTAGAATTGACACTTATCTCTGCAAGTGTATTTAAAACTGCTCCATCTTTATTAATGACCTGTGTTCCTCTGCCATTTGCTTCTGTATAATAGCCATCAAAAATATAACCTGTTTTAGCTGGGCGTTCAATTACACTGATATTATCCCCTTCACGGTCGCTGGTTGCATACCAGAGATTCCCCTTAGAGTAAAGCCTTTCTAAACTGGTATTTGCAGCACCTTGATTATCCAGACTAACTTCAATATCTCTCATGAATACTAGCTTATAATCACCGTTATCCCACTGACTATATCGGGTACCTACAAAATAATATGTCGTTCCGGCTTCTAACTCATAATTAATATAAAAATTATATTCGTTTCCTCCATCGTCATTATACGTTAAGCATTGGTCCGAGTTAACCTCAACACAATTGCCCTCTTGTTCAATTCTATAACAGAGTTCCTCGTACTGTGATTCTGTACATAAATATCCATAAGAATCAATTTCATCTTCAATATAGTCCGTATAAAAGGTGTAATACCCTCCTCCATTTGCCGGTGTGGTAAACCGAAATACCTGATAATATGGTGCATCTCCTACGGAAGCCGTTGTACTAAACTCTCTTCCTGTTAAATTAACATCAATAAATTGGATAGGGGTTGATTCTTTTACAGCTCCCATCTCTTCCAGATTATCTTCTGACTGAGCTTCGGTTTCAAACGCTTCCGCTTTGCCTCCCAACGAATCTGGTTCTTCAGCTGCTGCCTCTTCTGTTACAAAAACAGAATTCTCCTGTACCTGGTTAGCAGGTTCAGCTGCCATAACACCAATGCTTCCTCCTTCAGCAACCAATGCTGCAGCCATCATCAATGATAAAACTTTACATAATACCTTTCCATTTTTATTCGCCATGTTTTTTCTCCTTAATCATTTTATTGTGTCGTGACATCTGTATTTTAGCAAACAGAGTACATCATAAAAACACCAATTATGGGAATAAATGACACATATTTTTTATTTTGCAAATAAAAAAAGCAAGCTGATACAGTATTATATCTCCTGCTTTTATCATTCGTATAATAGGACCGGTACATGCTCTGGCAGTCCATCCTGCCAGAAACCGGACGGCAATGCCGTCAGTCTGATTTCTTGCAGAATGAACTACTGGTTACTCAGAGAAATCGAAATAACACAACTGAATTCTTTTTTTGGCTGTCTCTGCAACCGCTTCTCTTCCTGCCCCCAAATATTTCTTCGGATCAATATCACCCGGATTTTTCTCCATGCTTAATCTCACTGCCTTTGTAAATGCGTTTCTTAAGTCTGTTGCATAATTCACTTTACAAATCCCATTTCGAATACATTCTTTCACAACTTCATCCGGTACACCTGAAGTTCCATGCAAAACTAAGGGAATATCAACTGCTGCTCTTATTTCTTTCAGACGCTTTATGTCCAGTTTCGGTTCTCCCTTATAAAACCCATGTGATGTACCAATTGCGACTGCCAGGCTGTCTATCTTTGTTCTTTCTGCAAATTCTACTGCTTGCGCTGGGTCGGTAAACGTTACGGATTCGGATATAGAGCTGTCTTCTTTTCCACCGACACTGCCCAGTTCTGCCTCTACAGATACCCCAAGAATATTACCCAGTTCAGAAACCCTGGAGGTTAAACCTATGTTGTCTTCAAAGCTTAACCGGGAGCCATCGATCATCACGGAGGAATATCCTTCTTTCATAGCATTGGCAGCTAGTTCATAAGAGGAACCATGATCTAAATGCAATGCGATAGGAACTCTTGTATTCCTGATTGCCGTCCTGGCACATGCTGCGAAAAAGTCCAGACCGGCATAATTTACACTGGATGGAGTCGTCTGTAGAATCACAGGACGGTTCAATTCCTCTGCTGCCTGTATAACTCCCTGTACCGTTTCCATATTTTCCACATTAAACGCCGGAACAGCATATCCCATTTCCTGAGCCTTACAGAGAAGTTCTTTTACGGATGCAAATTCCATTTCATTATACCTCCATCTTTTGAATTTTTATCTGCTCTCTATATTTTATAAAGCCTTCCTTACTGCACATCTGGGTTCCCTTTAAAACTAAGGATGCCGCAGAGGCTGCCATTCCGTACCGGAGCATTTCCTGTATCGTCAGCTTTTCTTCTAATGCCGCACAGATTCCGGCGACCATGGAATCTCCTGCCCCCTGGACACCCTGAATTTGTAGCTGCAGTCCCTGAGAATAAAATGCTCCTTTCTTATCACATATAACAGCACCTTTCTCACCAAGAGATACACACACTACTTCCACTCCGTTTTCCAGTATCTCTCTTGCCAAAAGCACTACATCTTCTATAGAGTTACACTTTTTATCAAATGCAGTCTCTAATTCGAATAAATTTGGTTTTATCAGGTATGGTTTTGCCTTGATTCCTTCTAAAAGGAAATCTTTTTCTGCATCTAATATGATTTTAACCGGATAAACGGATAATTCTTCTAAGATCTCCTTATAGATTGTCGTATCTACTCCAACGGGGGCACTTCCGCCAATAACTACCAGACTGCTCGCCGCCGCATGTTCTTTGATCAGTGATTTTAATTTACAGATATCTTCTTTTGTCACTTCACTTCCATATTCATTTAATTCAGTCAGAATATTGGTATCCCGATCTAAAATTTTAGTGTTGGTTCTAAGCCGTCCCTCTACCCATACAAATTCAGACGTGATCCCATAGTCACTTAATGTATTTTCAAGAATCTTACCGTTTCCTTTATAATTAAAGCCCAGGCATTCTACCTCTTTGCCAATTCTTTTTACTGCAATGCCCACGTTAATCGCTTTACCTGATGCTTCTTCACAGGAATCCACGACACGATTCAGCTGGCCATATTGGAACCCTGATACAAGAATACTTTTATCTATACATGGATTCAGATTTACAGCAGTAATCATGTTCCTTCTCCCCCTTCCTATGAGCTGTATATTCCATACTCTAAAACCGTATCTACAAATGCCTGCACGTTCTCTGGCGGAACATCGAATTGTGTGTTATGTATAGGAGAAAACACACAGCCTCCTCCCGGCATTAAGAGATCCAGTCTCTCTCTTACCTGCTTTCTCACGTCTGACGGTGAACCGCAGGGATATACGGTCTGGCTGTCTACACCGGCTCCCCAGAACACCAGATCTTTACCAAACTCCGCTTTCAGCTCAGCCGGGTCCATTCGATAAGAATTCGCCTGTATGGGGTTTAAGATATCACAGCCTGCTTCTATGAAAGAAGGTATAATATTCCGAATAGAGCCACAGCTGTGGAACATGGTCTTTACTTTTGATTTCTCATGTACACAGTCACACATTTTTTTATAATTTGGCATATACAGCTCTTGAAATACGCCAGGACTGAACAGTTCTCCTGTCTGTGTACCAAAATCAGTAGTGGAAATTAATATGGTATCAATATAGTTTCCAACCGCCTGCAGATACATCTCAATATTTTTTACTGCCATGTCACCTGCTGCTCCAAGTATTTCCTCTGCATACTCTGGTTCCGATACTAAGATACAAAGCCATTCTGTAAAAGGATGTCCTGCAAATATACCGGTTGTTCCCAGTTTCCCTTTTAACGCTCCCCCATGTATGGAGTAGTCTGTGTTCTCATACATCAGTTTTGCTCTCTTTTCCAAAATACGAAGTTCTTCATCCGTATAGAGGGCGACTGATTTCTTAAACTGTTCTATATCCATCATGGTTATTTCTTTGGACAAATCCAACGGAGGGTTTGCCAGTCGTTCAAAATAACTGCCTGTTGCTGCCATATTCGCCACATGCCTGCCATTTATATCAAACAATGCAATATCGCCATTATTTTCTATCTCATATTGAAAATCCCCCGGCATTAAGATCGTATTTCCAGCCGTATTTTTCCAGGGCTTCCAGCCGGAATTCCGATATCCCCAGGTCTCATACAGATTCTCTAATTGAAGGACATCACTGTGAAGCCATCTTCTCACCGGTTCTTCTACCCGCGCCAACATCTGAAACTGTTCATAGCATCTTGGAAGTTCCGTATCTATTCCCAGATAATTACCGATTTTTATATATTCATCTACATGTATTCCTGTTGTTTTTGTTCCTCCGATATCAATTGGCACGCGATCCGGCTCTCTATGCCCAATTGCAGCTCTTACCCTTTCCCTGGATGTCATCATTGCTAATTCCCCCTCTCTTCTGCAATATATCTGCTCATAGCATCAAAGATAATACTGACTGAAACAGCACCCGGATCAGGCAGTCCAATGGATAAAGCTCCATATGACTCAGCTCTTCCTTTTTTTGCACTGTATTTTTTACTGGCTTCTACACCATTTTTAGCTGCAATCCATGCCATTGTCACACCTTCCGAGAGACTTTTTTTATTTCTGCTGCATTCTTCCAAAGCCAGAACAGCCGGCTCATAACTGTCAATCATGGTCTTATCACCCACTTTTGCCTTGCCTCTGAGCTTGATATTATCCAAGGATTTCTTCATCATCCTGCTTAAAGTATCCAGATCTAATTTATTTGTCTGTGGGGCTGAACCATAGCCGCTGATAAACATAGTTCCAAATATAACCCCGGAAGCACCGCCCATAGCATCCAGTAAAGTCATCCCGATTTCTTTGAAAAGTTCATTTACGGTATCCGCATTTATATCGTCTAATGATTCATCAACAGCCCGAAAGCCGATTGCCATTCCAATCCCATGGTCGCCGTCGCCAATAATATTGTCAATCTCTGTCAATAGCTGTTCACTGGATATCATTTGCCGGGCAATACGACGGAACATTTCTTTTACTTCCTTTATTTCCAAATAATCCTTCATTTTTCTCCCTCCTCTATACCTTTGCCCGATAAGTATACAGCGGTGTATAAGAATCCAGGTTATAATATCTTTTTAAAAGAGGATCCATTTTCATAAGTGTTACACTGATCCCACCCATTCCGGGAGCCGTAAAGAAATTACCCACTTCTGTTTTATAGACTGATATCTCCTTACATTTCAGATACACATGAAGACTGTTGCTCAATATGGAAAGTTCCATATTTGAAGTTGCTCCTTTTCCATTTACCACCAGCAATACTTCATCTCCCTTTGTAAGATTCATATCAGAAATCAGATAGTCCAATACTTTTTCTGCAAGCTGGTTTGCTGTGGGCATCTGCATCTGCAAAATCCCCGGTTCTCCATTAAATCCCATACCGACTTCAATGGTGTCTGCATCCATCTCATACATACGCTTTCCTGTCTCGGGTCGGTAACCCGGCCAGAACGTGACAGATACACTTCCAATCTGGTCTCTGGCCCTGATTGCTGTCTGTTCCACTTCCGCTAAAGATAAACCGCTGGCGGCTGCTCCCGCTGCAGCTTTTATCACGCACATAATACCGGTAATTCCCCTTCTGTTCTCCCGACTTTCTTTGGATGCATGTAAAATATCATCTTTTACAAATACTGCCTTTGCTTGAATGCCTTCATAGCCGCACAATTCTACAGCAAGTTCATAATTCAATACATCGCCTATATAGTTTCCGGTAATCATAACAACTCCGTCTTCATGATACATTTGACGTATCGTCTTCAACAGTGCAGTCGCAGAAGGTGCTGCAAAAATGTTCCCGCTGACAATCGCATCAGCCATTCCTTCTCCTGCATATCCTAAGTACATTGGTTCGCATCCTGCGCCGCCGCCTGCAATGACCATGACCCTGGGGGGTGTATTTTTAACACGAATTGCTTTTACGCCTCTGACTTTTTCCAGGAGGTCACAATTGGAGCGGACATACCCCTCTATCATCTCCTCTACCATGTCTTCCGGACGCAAATGCAATGATGACACCCATTGCAACCTTCTGCCAGTAGGAATTAACCTGCATCAGGCTTAGTCCATTGTTGATGATTCCGATTGCAATAATACCGATAATCGTATTCGGAATCCCTCCTGTGCCTCCAACCAGGCTGGTTCCGCCCATAACAGCTGCTGCAATGGCAAATTGTTCATATCCTTCAGCTGCTGCCGGCTGCCCTGTTCCGATTTTCGCCGAGAGGCAGATTCCCGCAAATGCAGACAGTCCTGCGCAAATCATATAAACAGATGTCTTGATTTTATTAACACCGATTCCGCTTAGCTTTGCCACCTCTTCATTGCTGCCCACCGCATATATATGCCGTCCATATGCAGTCTTACTCAGTATGATGTGGGATACCACCAGGACAATTACAGTTAGAATTACAATGAAAGGTACCGGACCCACATACCCCTGTCCAATCCATAGAAAACTTTCCGGAAGCTCATAAACGGGCTTGCTGTTGGTTAAAAGATAACATACACCTCTTGCCGCATTCATCATCGCCAGCGTGGCTATAAACGGAGCAACATTGAACTTGCAGATGATCACTGCAGAGATTCCCCCAATGACAATCGCTACCGCAGCTGACAGTACAATCCCAACGATCAGAGTCATCCCTATATTCATTGCCGGAAGCTGTTTGCAAAGAAGTGCTCCCAGAATACCATTTAAGGCACAGACCGGTCCAACCGACAGATCAATTCCTCCCGTTAACAGCACAAATGTCATCCCTGTTGCTATAAATGCATTAATTGAAATCTGAATCAGCACATTTATTAAGTTTTCTTTTGAAGCAAATCGTGGCTCCACTATAAAAATGATGAGACACAAAATCAGGAGAAATCCTATCAGCGCATATTGTTTTGCTATTTTTCCCATGTTTATTTTATTCTTTCCCATTGTTCTACCTCATTCGATTAAGTACCATTGTATTTTGCATCATGATTGGGGCACCGCTGTACTTGCCAAATGCATGATAACCTCTTCCGTTAACTCATGATTGTCCAGGCATCCGGTAATTCTGCCTTCACACATTACATAAATGCGGTCACATATTCCCAGCAGCTCCGGTAACTCGGAAGAAACCACTAAAATGCTTCCACCATCTTTTGTAAACTGATTCATCAGTGTATAGATCTCAAATTTTGCACCCACATCGATCCCTCTGGTTGGTTCATCCAGTAATAAAATTTTAGATCCAGCCAGCAGCCACTTGGCAATTACAATCTTTTGTTGGTTGCCTCCGCTTAGATTTTTAGAAACGGTGTTGCTGCCTGGGGTTTTTATCTTCAGCTTCTGAATATATTCCTCGCTGCTTTTATTTTCCCAAGTGACATCTACAAAGCCCATCTTCGTTTTCTTTTTTACGCTGGGCAAGGTGATATTATCCTTTACGGATTTCTTTAGCATCACCCCCTGCATACGCCTGTCTTCCGGAACCAAACCAATTCCTTTCTCGATCGCCTGCATCGGACGTTCAATCCGCACTTCTTCCTGGTGCAGCTTCATCACGCCTTCTTCAAAAGGCTCTGCTCCAAAAATTCCCCTTAATACTTCTGTCCTTCCGGCTCCAATCAGACCTGCAATGCCTACAATTTCTCCCTGTCCCACCTCAATACTAACATTGTGAAATGCCTTATTCCTGGAAACATTCTTTAATTCAAGAACTGGTTTCTCGATTTTCTTATCGCTTCTGTCTATGTAGGTTTTAATCTCTCTTCCAACCATCAGCGATACCAGACCTTTTTCATCTATATCCTTCATAGCAACCGTCTTAATATAGCACCCATCTCTCAAAATAGATACTTTATCTGCAATTGTAAATAATTCCTTTAATCTATGAGAAATGTAGATAATTGCTACCTTCTCTTCTTTTAATTTTTTTATAATACGAAATAGTGCTTCCACTTCCTGCTCTGAAATAGACGAAGTGGGCTCATCCATAATTACCACTTTTGCATTTTGGGAAATAGCTCTTACAATTTCTACCATTTGTTTCTCTGCCGCACTTAATTTCTTTACCAGATCCCCCGGTTTTATCTTCAACCCCAACATGGTTAAAATATCCTGGGATTCTTTTTTCATCTTTGCTTTGTCCAGAAATCTGTTTTTCTGTTTTGGCTCTCTGCCCAGATATATATTCTCGGCAACCGTCAAATCGGGTATTACGCTTAATTCCTGGTGGATAACACTGATTCCGTTGTCTAATGCCTGTCTGGCATTTTCGAAATTACACGCTTTTCCTTCATAAACCATTTCTCCACTGTCTCTTTTGTATACGCCGCTGATAATTTTAATCAGCGTAGATTTCCCGGCACCATTTTCGCCCAGCAAGGCATGTACCTCGCCAGCGTAAAATTCCAGATTTACATCTGTCAGAGCCTTAACTCCTGGAAATTCCTTTACAATATGTTTCATTTGAATCATCGGCTGTCTATCCATTCCGTGTACCTCTTTATATTTTCAATAGCCTTATTTTATACTGTTATTTTGTCACAGTTCAGCCAGGACTACGCATTTACTGCGCAGTCCGTACGAAAACCTGAGCCTGTTGGAATTCAGCCCTTTGCCGAAGGCAAATTTCAGTGGGCTGGATGCGTAACAGTTCAGCAGAGCTGAACTCTTACGTCATTTTTGAAATTCACTGACATTTTCACCGTCAATAATATAAGGCTCAATATATTTTTCTTTTGGAATTTCTTCTCCATGAATCACTTTGACTGCACTGTCAATCATTGCCTGTCCGATGCCCTCAGGGTCCTGAGCCACATCAGCAATCCAAATGCCGCCTTTTGCAATTTCATTCACTGCTTCCGGATTACCATCGTATCCAATTACCTTAATCTCTTTACCAGCACCGTTAATAATAGTATACGCGCTCATAGCTGCCGGGTCCCCAACTGCAAAGATCAAATCCAGGTCAGGATACTTTAGAAGAAAATCCTGTGTAATAGCTGACGCTTTTTCCGCATCTCCCTGATAATTCTGCTCATCAACTACTTCTATATTTTCGCAGTTTGCTTCCAGATATTTCTTACATCCCTCTGCCCGCAAAACACAATTTTCAACGTCATCATAGGTAATGATTGCAACTTTTCCCCCCTCAGGCAATGCCTTTTCGATATATTTGCCTGCCAGTTCTCCGCCGACATTCTCATCTGTACCAAAATGACAGATCGAATCTCCATCGGATTTTGTAAAAGCTGTTAACAACGGAATTCCCGCTTTGTTAGCCAGTTCCAGGCAACTGTTGCTTCCTGCAGTTGACACTGGGCAGATAATAATGGCGTCTACCTTTTGTGTAATAAAATCCTGCACCTGTGACAATTGCTTTTCACTGTCTGTATCTGCATCCATGAAAATAGCCTTAACCCCAAGTTCTTCGCACTTCTTCTCCATAGCTTCTTCCACTCTGTTATAGAATACATGCGTTCTGGTAAAAATAGAAATACCTAACGTGATATCTTCGTTCTCCTTGTCTTTCCCGGTCTGCGCTGCTGCCTCAGTAATGATTTCTTCCGCCTTGGATTCTCCCGCGTTATCTGCGGCTTCTGTTTTAGCTGCTTCCGTCTCTGCCTTATCTGTTTCTGCTTTTACAGCTTCTGTCTTTGCAGCTTCGGTACCGGACTTCGAACCTTGTGTCTGCGTCCCACCTGAACATCCGGATAATACCCCTGTCATCATGATTAATGCTAACCCAATTACTCCAACTTTTCTTAGACTCATAGCCATCTCCTCCATCTTTCTGTACACTTTTGACATACATATATGTACTTACCATTGTATTTCTTATCTTCTGCATTTTCCTATCTAACTATTTATCTTGACAGCTTCCACATTCCCTCCTTTTTCTGTGATCTTAGCCATATAGGATTTGCCAATCCCATCATCCGTGATGATGAGGTTCAAATCTTTAAACTTGCATATGCAGTATAAAGAATTTGTTCGGAATTTACTGCTGTCCGCCAGCACATATTTTTTTCTTGCCGACTTAAGCATACACTGTTTTACCCTGCATTCCTGCATATTTGGTGTCGTTAACCCATGTTCTGCACTAATATTATTTGATCCCAAAAACACCCTGTCCACAACTACATTACCTAGAAGATCTTCTGTGAACATGCCTACACAGGAAAGAATCTGCGACCTGACACATCCCCCGGCGAATATTAACTCTACCTTCTCACAATCCATAAGTTCATTAGCTATGTTAAAAGCATTGGTAATAACAGTGAGATGATTCTTTTCCCCTTGTCTGATTAACTTGGCCAATTCCTGTACCGTAGTCCCTGCATCCAGTATAATTGTCTCGTGTTCTTTAATTTCATCATAAGCTCTTTTTGCTATTTCTTTTTTTTCTAATATTCTTTCTTTTTCTTTCGTTGCCTGGCTTTGTTCAAATGCTGTTTCTTTTACTTTTACAGCCCCACCATGCGTGCGGATAATTAACCCTGCGTTGCCTAATTCATTTAAATCCTTTCGTATCGTTACCTCTGAAACACCGAATAAATCGCATAATTCATTCACCGTTACCGATAAATTTGCTTCTACTGCTTTTATTATTTTTTCCTTTCGTTCTTCAATAAACATAACCTCATCTCCCATACAAGTACTTTCAAATCCTTACATTTTATTTCGTTGTGTTACGTTTGTTTATGTTTGACCTTATAATAAACCTTTCGGTTTTATTTGTCAAGTAATTTTTACTATATTTATTTATCATTATTGATTTTTATTGTACATTTTTACCAATTCGAAACCTAGTTGACTTTCGTTTTATTTTTATATTCTGTTACTTATGATCAAAACTCCATTATTATCGTTTAATAGACTTTCTTTTTGAACATCGTGATGTTTCGATATTTTTTTATTGACAAAACGAAACTTTATGGACTATGGTACTGATTAAAAAACTCCTTGTCATTTAAGGCTCGTCTGCTCTTTTGCAGTCGCACCCGCTTCTTGTATTTTGTTGCAATATTGGATACTTATCAGCTTATCCAGAAAAATAAAATATCGCAGCCCCGTGTGTTGGAACTGCGATAAATAAGCGGATTACCGGAAACTCAATCAAGCACTGAAAAGTGCGCCCTCTGCTCTGTACACTGTTATAATTGTGTATAAAACAAAAGACCGCAGACAAAACATCATCTACGGCTCTTTGTCAATACTGTTACACCAAACAATACTCCTGATACAGATTTTCTCTGGAGCCTTTGTCCGTTACCGCTTTTTTTAATTCCACAGTTCGATTATCATTTATTAAATTTAATGTTAATTTCGCAAATAATTCTTCGCCTTCCATTCTTCCTTCACTTCTCATATCATCAAATGCCTTACACATATCATATTCCTCCTTATTATCTGCTTGCGCCTGCTCAATTATCTCTGACATCTTCTCATTTTCACCCAGCAGGATGAAAATTATTTCTATTGTTTCTCTGATTAACCTACTATATCTGTTATGGTGTTTCTTCACATGTGCTTTCATCAGATTATTATTATCCGCATATTTAATAATACCGAATACTTCTCTTAAATCTGTTTGAAAATATTCCAAATGATCTATTCTTTTTACATCCAGAACATGTATCTTGTAATTAGTCAGATATTGACGAAATATCTCCATTTCCTCTGGTATATCCAGCATACTGTGCAAATCCAGAGAGCCGTCCCATGGCTTTGCACCATAGTATACAACCAATGTAAAAACCGGCAAAAGCTTATCCTGCTTTTTCATTCCAGACAAAAATTCATCAGAATTCCCATAATCCCCGGATAGTTTATATTTCTGCTTCAACTGTTGTACCTGGTCTGCGTAATTCATGGCATCATACAACATATTCCTTACCACCATTGCATAATGTACATGCTCCTGGTTTTCACATGCCAGGATTAAAAAATTTGCGCCCAACGCAGTCATTTTAATTAAATCCCGGTTTCGTCTCAGTGCTTTTTTTCTAAAGTCCTGACCGATTGGTAAGCATTCCTGCACAGAATCCAGGGGGGCTAAATCCTCCAGCTTTAAAATCTGTTCTCCCTCAAAACAGGCACCATTATATAGATCTGCAAAATGCTCCGGCTTTGCAAAAAATATCTTTGCCGCAATATCTCTTTCTTGTGTCATAGATTCCTCCTTTTTATTCCGAATACAAAGACACAAAAATGAATATAACGATTCTAAAGGGAAACTGTACAGAAAATGTACCAGATATAAAATGAATTTTAAGAACTTTAGAAAAAAGAGTTGTTTATTGATATGTATCTATGTATTTCTTTTTTTCATTATATAACAGTTTTCTCTAAATTTCAAGCTTTATTTTTAATTTTTGTGACTTTATTTTTATACTATTTATTCCTCATATTATTTATAGGAATCATTTGCCCTGTATCCAAACACGCTTTCATATTAGTAACCTGGAAAAGGACATTGCAGCACCCGTACTGTTAATCTCACTCTTGAATGTATTTTAATATTTTATTGCTTGACATATATAGATATTCGATATATTATATAGACACTCGATACAATACATAGATGATCTATATAAGGAGGAATACCAACATGAAAATTGATAAAGCGCTCATGTCCGGAAGTACCACTATGCTATTATTAACACTCTTATCTGAAAAAGATATGTATGGTTATGAAATGATTGAGACACTGAAGAACCGATCCCAAAATGTATTCGAATTAAAGGCAGGAACTCTGTATCCTCTGCTTCATGCACTGGAGGACAAAAGGTATCTGGCAGTCTACGAAAAGGAAGCTGCCGGGAAAACAAGAAAATATTATTCTATTACAAAAGAGGGACGAAATATACTTTCTGAGAAAAAGGAAGAGTGGAGAACTTATACCGCTGCCGTTACCCAGGTACTCAGTATGGGAGGTGCTGTATGAATACAGATGATTACTTAAACGCCCTGACCGATCAGATACGGTATAAAAAGGCGAGAAGTACCGTAGCGGAGGAAATCCGTCTTCACATAGAAGATCAGACGGAGACATTCCTACACGAAGGTATGGATGAAGAAAACGCCGAAAAAATGGCTGTACAGGAAATGGGAGATCCCATAGAAACCGGAATTGAGCTGGACCGCATACACCGTCCCCGAATGGCTTGGGGAATGATCGGACTGGTTTCACTATTGAGTATTATGGGGCTTATTTTACAGTACCTGGTGCAGTTGGACTTTTCAAAAGCTCAAATGTCCGGTATTCAGACGGCAGCAGACAGGATGGGCTATCTTATTCCCATACAAAAGAGTATTTTCATTGTAATACTGGGTCTGGCAATGATGGTATTCGTCTGTTATGTTGACTACAGCCGTATCGGACTCTGGGCAAAAGAATTTATGATTTTTCTTTTTCTTGGTATTCTCATATGGAAACAGTTTGCAGGTTATACCATAAACGGGGCACAGAACTGGTTTTATTTCGGACCGGTTTCCATCAATATTTCCATGCTTCTGTTTCTGTTTGTCCCGCTGTATGGAGCCGCCCTTTACAGCTATCGTGGAAAAGGATATCGTGGAATGATATATGGATTGATATGGATGTTCCCGCCTGTTTGGATCGCCCTTAGAATCCCCAGTATCCTCACCGCAATGCTATTGTTTATCACCTTCATGGTGGTTTTGACCACAGCAGTTTTACGGGGTTGGTTTCAGACGGCACGAAAACGCACAGTGGGTATCATGTGGTTTATTGTCCTGATGCTGCCCATATGCATATATTTTCTGGTAAATGCCCGGGCCGCCGTATATCAGGTAGAGAGAATTCAGATGTATTTTAACTATCTCTCAAGATTATTCGGGGGGGCAAATACAGATTCCGGAAGCGGACCTTATTATCTGCTGGAAGCAGTTCATCAAATGGTGATGAAAAGCCAGCTGGTAGGCGGCGGACAGATGAGCGACGGGGCAGCATCCGTGATGCAGCTCAGCAATTATTATATGCTGACATACACACTCTCTTTTTATGGAATCCTTGCAGCTGCTGTTTTATTCAGTGCAGTAATATTTGTGTTTTGCCGATTTTTGCGAATATCACTCAGACAAAAAAACCAACTTGGGATGATTATGGGAACAGCTTGCTCCACTCTGTTTATATTGCAGCTTATCCTCTATTTTATAAACAATCTGGGAATTATGCCAACAGAAACCAATATTCCGTTCCTCTCCTATGCCGGAACCGGGGCAGTAATTACCTATATACTGATCGGAATACTGCTAAGCATCTGCCGATACCAGAATATCCTGCCTGTTTCACCTCCGTCAAAAGCATTGGGAATACACACAAAAGTACGCGTTTAGAGCCACTGAAATACATAGCATTTTTAATACAGATATAAACCAGATCAATGTGAATCTGCAGTCGTGCAAAAAGGGGCTGGCATTCAATAAAAATATGACATTGAATATATTGTTATATTCAATGCCATATTTTTTAGTGCAATTATTTATTAGTTATCATCGACATAATATCATCAACGGTCTTACCGCTTTCCTGAATCATATCGTAGAGATATCCCAGTGCATCTTCTCTTTTCTTCTGCTCTAAAACTTTTCTCTGTTCTAACAAAGCATCCATTTTCGCCTGCACTTTTGCGATCTGTTCATCTAAAACTTCGATTTGATCGTCAATCGTTTTTCTTTGACCTCTTGCCATATTTAGCTCCTCCAATATAATTTACATTTAATTCTAATATTGTAAATCATTATTTACTTTTTGTCTACGTTTTATATAGGTATTTTGTAAAAGTAGTGCAAATTGTAGCAGACACCTTTCAGAAAACAGTAAGTCATAATTTCTATTTTTGTTTTTCTATATCATACAAATCATCGTAGGATATTTTTGTATTTATAATCTTCAGGATTCTTGCCGTATCATCCACCCGGGACACCATGCCTGTTAATTTGAGATATTCATTTTTACAAAAATAAACCACTGTTACAATATCATTTTTCCGCACCTGGTGTAGTTTTCGGCTCAGTTCCTCCTGATACTCTTCTAAAAGTTCCATCTTCGGCATCACGATTTTTTCTTTTTTCCTCAGGACTTCTGTATATCCTTTTAACGCAGCAAATGGCATAAACTGTTTTGCACGTTCTTCTCTGCTCATTTTAGACACCACTTTTATGCCCTCCGATCTGGCGGTTCCGCTCCATTGTAGTTGCTCCTTCCTGCAGATTCATTCCCTTTAGTATAGCGTTTTTTCCAAACTTTTCTTTTATATCCAACATTGCTTTCTGCATCTTATGTTCCCTTTCCAGCTCCGCAGGATCTGTAAATAAATCATACTGCTGATACATCTCATCCACAACATTATTAAAAGTCAGATAAACTCTGTGCACAGGGGTATGCCTGTCCACAATCTTCTTATACAACTCCTGGGTATAATCCATGATCTGCTTTGCGGAACTGGTGGTAACTGTCATAGATGTTGTCCCATGAGCAGATTTTTTCTCAAGCCGGTTGGAATACCCCACATATAACGTGATGGAATCGGTCACTAGCCCTTTATCCACCAGTTCCAGGCAAAGTAAATCCGCCATTTCCTTTACGATGAGCAATCCTTTTTCATAGTCATAATCGCAGCCCAGTACCTGACCGCTGGATATGGAATTTGACTTGGATTTATACGCTTTAATGTCTGCCATGGTAGTGGTTTCTATTCCCCTGGCATGATCAATCAGCAATTCCGCATCAATGCCAAAGAGCTTGTAAAGCATTCCCTCATCTGCTTCTGCAACCTGTTTCATCGTATAGATTCCCATCCGTTCCAGACGTTTTGCTATACCCGCTCCGATCCTCCAGAAATCCGTAAGGGGCCTGTGGCTGCTCAACGTTTTACAGTAAGACTCTTCGTCCAGAATGCCGATGTGATCATCCACATGTTTTGCCGTTATATCAAGGGCAATTTTCGCCAGATACAGGTTCGTGCCAATCCCGCAGGTCGCAGTAATACCTGTGGTATCAAAAATGTCCTTCATCATCTGCATACTCAATTCCTTAGCCGTCATCTGATACATAGCCAGATAGTCTGTTACATCCATAAATACTTCATCAATAGAATATACGTGGATATCTTCTTTTGCTATATATTTTAGATAGACAGCATAGATTTCCGCGGAATATTCCATATATAACTGCATCCTGGGCGGTGCCATTATATATTCTATGTGTGCAGGGATCTGGAATACCCGGCATCTTCCAGGAACACCCTGTTCTTTCATAGAAGGTGAAACAGCCAGACAGATGGTTTTCTCCGTCCGCTGTGGATCTGCCACCACAAGATTGGTTGTCATGGGGTCAAGGCCCCGTTCTACGCATTCTACTGAAGCGTAGAATGATTTCAAATCTATACAGACATAGGTTCTATTTTGTAATTTCTTATTTGGGGTCATAGCTTTTGATTCTGCTTCGGAAACTGATTCTGACACTGCTCTCACCTCAATTTACTATTCATCTTTTACTATTATAATAGCATATACACTTATGCTGTAAATACTATACAAAAGCCCTGCCATCTCACCTGGCAGGACTGTTTGTTTTTATTTCTTAATTCTACTTTTATTTATGAAGTACAAATCGTCCGTCCTTAGCCGGAGAAATGGTACCAGCAGATTCAATCGCCCGGGTTACAATATCGTAAGACAAGCTGTCTGTCTTGGAACATTTCTGCAGATATTCTTCCGGAACAGATCCCTCTGTCACCACAATTGTATAATTCCGTGCAGGATCAATTGCCGACCCATCTGACGCAGTTATTTTTTTCACCCTGTTTCCTGGCTCAGCGATGGGATCAAATTCCATTTTAAGACCGGAAAAATAGTAAAACCATCCTGTCTGGTTATTCTCTACGCTTACGGAATATTCTAACACGGTTAGCAGATCCTCTCCACTGATAGAGGCTTTCCATAACGCTCCGCTGTCATTCGCCTTTAGATCCGGCATAATACGGTCAATATCCCTGGCGGTAATATCTCCGGCGTAAATGCGCCCGCTTACTCCCTTGCCGTTGTAAAGGCCATCCTTTCCATTATCCAAGTACAAAGCAAGCTCACAGTCCCCCCAGGTGCGTATGGCATCGGCAACAAAATTCCCGGTATCGGTAAGAGAAAAACTTTCACTTGCTTTGCCCAGCAGCTTAGGAGATTCCGTAACCGGCGGAGAGAGATTCTGTTCATCTACCATGCGTATCACATCTGCTTTGGTAAGAGTACCCTTTAACATTCCGGCAAGCCCTTCCCGCAGTGCTCCCTGAGCATTCTTCAGGGTGGGAAATACCGCATAGCGCCCCTGATTCAATGCCGGTATCAGCGCTTCTATTTCAGGAACATCTGGCGGTGTGGCATCAATCAGGCTGGAATACATTGCACCTGTGTCTGCCGACAACATTTTCTGACCTTCTACCGTTGATATGTAGTTCATAAGCTCCATAACCCGTTCATATTTATCCTTGTTTTCCTCTTCCGCCAGATGCTTGTTCAGTCCAATATAACAGACCATATAGAGACGTGCCCAGTCATTATTGCTTCCAGGATTAAAATACGGCATCAGAGCAAATTCATCCTTCGTTCCTGTCTGACCATATCCCATTTTTGCCATAAGGGATGAGTCCTCTACCATAGCGCATTGACGGGTAAAAAGCATTTTCTCCCGTTCCGAATAATCGATCTCTAAATCCGAAGCCTTCCAGACCCCGGCATCAGCCATCTGCTGAAATACATCCAGTGCTCCGTCAAACTGGTCCCCAAAACTGCCAATTCCCTGATTATAATGATCCATCCATTCCAGATCTTGTGGGCGGCTAAAGTAATTGCCAAAATTGTAGCCTGTAAAAGCCGTATCCAGTACTTCCTGATTTTGAAAACCCAGTTGTATGGAACGAATACCGCTGGCTTCTATGGTACTGCACAATTCCAGAAAGCCTTCGTAGTCCTCTGGAACCTCCCAGCCTTTTTCCTGAAACAGGGTTTTATTATATATAATGCCTCTTACCTGCGCCGGTCCGGGCAGATAGTAAAGCTTTCCGTCTGCAGAAATATCATTTAACATGGAGGTATTGTAACGGCTGGAGAACTCCATGCCGGAGAGGTCAAGGAGGCGTTCACTCCAATACTCCCTGCCAACATCCAGAGGCCAGGTTATGACAATATCCGGAAGATCGTCATGTTCCAATCGTGCTGCATATTCCTCAATCCCCATATTCCTCGTATAATTCCCTACCTGTACCAGATCAATATCAGGAAACTGTTTCTCTACCGCTTTTTCAAATTCATTTATAGTAAAGGCATACTTCACCAGTACCGTAATATGAGTCTTTTCTTTGGCTGATGCCTTTTGGGTCAGGACATCTTCATCGTTGTTTGAATCACTGCCGGAGCATCCTGTTAAACAAAGTAAAAGTGTAGTGATATAGACCGCAGTCAACACTGGCTTCTGCAATTTTTTTAAACGTTCAAGCACAACCATCCGTCCCCCCTCTTATCCTTTTCTATTCTCTGCTGCCAAACATTCAAACGCAGGAATATCCATTGGTTTTGCGTAAACATATCCTTGAATATAGTCACAGCCTGCGCGTTTCAGCATATCTACCTGCTCCCGCTCTTCCACACCTTCGGCAACGGTTTCCATGGAAAGGGCTTTTGCCATGCTTATAATATTGGTTACCACTGCTTCTGTCCTGCTTAAATCCACTCCCTCTCCATGAAAGAATATTTTATCCAGCTTGAGAACATCTACCGGTATTGTCTGGATCAGGTTCAGTGACGAATAGCCGCTGCCAAAGTCATCCATCGAGCATTCAAAGCCTGCCGCCTTGATATTCCGGATAATACTGATAAGCCGCGCGCTGTTTTCCAGCACCATACTTTCGGTTACTTCAATTTCAATCAGTGATTTATCCAATTGAAACTCCTCCGCAATACGGACGTATTCTGTAAGAAAATTCTTATCTTTAAAGTGAAGGCGGGAACAGTTTACGGATATTCTGTGAGGTGTAATTCCCTGATCAATCCATTTGCGCAATGTACGGCAGACTGTTTCAAACACATACAAATCCAGTTGGATAATAAAGCCGTTTTTTTCAAACAGCGGAATAAACTCATCCGGGAAAATCATACCTTCACTGTTACTCTTCCAACGTACAAGCGCCTCAGCACCTCCAATGCGTTCCTCCGGTAAACGGTACTTGGGCTGCAAAAATACCACAAACTCCCCGTTATTAAGTGCTGCTTCCATCCTGTCTTCCAGTTGCTTTTCACGGAGCAGCTGACGCCGCACCTCATCATCATAAAAGGCACACCGCAGCTTACTGTCAACAGTACGGGGTGTTTCGCGTAAAGCAAGTTTCGCCCTGTCAATCATCTGCGGAAATGTCAGGGTACTGTTATCAATCACATAAATGCCAAATTCCATAATAGGGAGACTCCATGCTACATTCATATCCGTAACAATCTGTTCTGCCTGATCATGCCACTTTTTAAATTTATCCAATAATTCTGTTTCATCAAAAAATTGTATTAATATGCAAAAATTATCAGCGGACTGCCTGCCGATACATTCCGACTCGGATATCTTTGTATTCATATATTCGCTGAAAAACCGCAGCATAGCATCACAGTTAATGCGTCCCAGCTCATCATTCAGCACTTTAAATTTTACAATGTTGGTATATACCAGCGCATAACGCAAATTATGGTTGGAGGTGAGCAATTCCTCTGCAATCTCGTAAAAACGCTGTATCGTATGCCCGCCGGTTACTTCATCCACATAAGCAATCTGTTCCAGCTTACGCTTATGGTTGTTAAAAATATAGACCAGTGCTGCTGCCAGTCCTGCAAAGGTAACAGCAATCAATCCGCAAATCACCAGGGTAGACTTCAGCAATAAATCAGATTTTTCGTTAACAACTTCAACCGGTACAAAGGACAGCAGATACCAGTTATCCGGCGCAACAGGGGTATAGACCATATAAGTCTCCCTGCCGTCTAAATTAAACCGTACCTGTCCGGATGCATTTACCGCCATTTCCTCCATTACATCCGACAGTTTCGTTTCCCCAATAATTAATCCTTCCATAGTAGAAAATATATTGTATCCGCTCTTGAAAGCATAAGGAGATGAAGATCGTACTACTACCGCACCTTTCAAAGTTACTATCTGAGAATAAGCCTGATCGTTAAAGGAAGACATTGACAGTACCTGATCAAAGGAGGAAGGCGCATAACTTACAGCCAGCGCAACCATCGTTTTATCGTCAATATTCATGTTGTCCAGGGGTACGGAAAACAATATGTACTCTTTATTTTGGATAAGCTGAGTGGTGGACATAGAGTCCTTTCCGCTGAGCAGATCCTTACGAACTAATTTATCAAGTGTTAAAAAAGTCTGTAAATTGCTCAGATCATAGGCAATACCATTCTGATCTATAAGAAAGATACTTTCAAAACCCAGACCTTCCTTCTGCTTCTGGAGCATTTTCTTTGCTTCTTCTAATTTATCAATTCCAGAGTATTCCAATGAAGCCGCCATTGTATGAAGCACATCGTAATTATCATTGACAATACGGTCTACATTGGCACCTATGCGGCGGTAAATTTCCTGCAGATAGGCTTCACTCTCCTCTCGAATCGTAGAAGATAATCGACTGTAATACAGAAAGCTGAATATTGTAATCAGAATACATATAACAAAAAAAATAAAAAATATCCTACGATAGATCCCCAGACTGGTAAAACTGATAAACGGACTTTTCTTTTCCTTCCGGCCCATTATGCTTCCTCCCACGCTCATTACGCGAACATTAAATTTATAGTCTCATTATATCACAATTTTTGAATCTGTCGATATGTGTAATGTGAATATATAATCTATTCGCACAAATCACTGACCGGAAATCGCTCAAAAGCTTTCTTAGGATGATTTTCCGGCAGAATAACAAGCAATTTATCCTGCTTTATAAATATCGTTTCAAGCTCTGCATGATTTAAGAAAACCGGATTCTTTGTGCAGCATTCGGAATACCGCCATATATCTTTTCCCATTTTCCCTAATTGCACACTTCATATTGTTCAAAGGCACAGGGCAGTCCATTTGCCGCAGAAATGTCTGCGCTGTCCATTAGTTGAAAATGCAGATGGGGGAACATGGAGTTCCCGGTATGACCAATACACCCCAAAATATCTCCTTTTTTCACGGCTTGTCCCACCGACACTTTGACAGAACCAGGCTTAAGATGGCAAAACGCTGCATAGATACCATCGCTATGCTTCATGATTATGAAATTACCGGTTAAATTCCTTACATCATCTCTGTCAGGATCAAATCTGCTGTTTGCACCGGCACGTCTAAAATCGGAAAGTAATCTTGCTTTTTCTCGTTCCTTACAATGATCTTCTATTTCTATAACAGTTCCGGCACAGGGCGCATAGATGTCTTTTCCATAACAGTAACAACGGTTCACAGATACACCCGCCAGAAGATAGGATAAGGTACTGACACTGTAACAGGGGCTGCCCTTTCGCTTCCAGTCCAACTGAAGAAAGTCATAGGCATATCGCGTTCCCAACAAATTCGTGCCGTGGCTTGGAATGCGTGTACCAGGCGTATTAGGAACAGCCCATTCTCCCCTTAGGGGAAATTGAACAACCACTGGGGCTTTGAATTTTTCCATCGGCACCTCCATAAATTATCGTTTTTAATGCTGGTAGTACTTCATTTTAGTTTCTAATTATCGTTACTTTTCAATTCTATAAAATATCTTTCTAAGTTGTGTCAATAAATCATTCAATGCCTTTTCCATAGATTGATAGTCCAGTCGGGAATATTTGGTATTTCTGATGCTTTCTAACATTTGATTGGAAAAACCCACACAGGACCACAGAATGATCTGTTTGCATTTTTCAATATCTAATTCCTCTCTGAATCCGGACGTATCTATGGCGTCAAATATCGCCGGATAACATTCTGCATACTTCCTGCTGTTTCTTTTCTCTAATTCGCTGTTGATATATTCAGATTGAGTTCCTGCCGATAGTTTATTGAACTCAAAGACCCAGGGAAATTCCTTTAACAGTTTAATTTGAAGCAGTAAGGATTGGTGGAGTCTGTTAAAAATATCTGATTCATCATAATCGATTAACTGATAATATTCTTTATTTAACAGCTCGGCAAAATAGTCGTAAACATATAAGAACAAGTCTTGTTTACTGCCTATGTAATGAAACATCAAAGGTTTTGATATTCCCGCCTCCTTTGCAATTACATTTGTGGATGCATTGTCATATCCCCTTAATGCAAATTCTTTTAGTGCCGCATTTAGAATGGCATTGCGTCGGTTGGTATCTAAATCATAAATTTTTGTTGCCATGTATTTCTCCTTGCCAGTTGTATTTTAGGTTGCTTTCTAACGACTGTAAGTCTCACTTGATGGGCATA
The DNA here is from genome assembly GCA_018365455.1 of Clostridiales bacterium. GTDB lineage: Bacteria > Bacillota > Clostridia > Lachnospirales > Lachnospiraceae > Robinsoniella. The sequence goes on along the minus strand of JAGZJZ010000036.1, from coordinate 409 downwards.
AGATAATTATTGACCTATCAGGTTAATGCCATTATACATCTATTTACCTAATAGGTCAATAGTCTGTACTATCAATCATAGAATATCTTGAAAATAAAGGAGAATTTCTTCTTTTTTCTTATTTCTTCGGTCTCTTTTTCTTCTTCTACAAGTTGATGAACCTGCGCTTTACCTGTTCCCGAAAGAGCTTCCAGCATCTTAACTATCTCATTTTGGTTTATGGAACCTGAGCCCAAGGACAGACTCACCATTAATATGAGAAATAATTTATATAATTTTTCTTTCATTCATTTTCCTCCAATTCAATCTCGGTAGTGTCAAGTTTGACACTCCTGTTTTTATAAAAAACCTTATATTTTCAAAGGTTTCACCACTTTTTTATAAAAAAAAGCAATGACCTCCTTTTTTC
>JAGZJZ010000109.1 GCA_018365455.1 Clostridiales bacterium | reverse complement strand
ATTTAAAAAGTCCAATATGATTTTAAGGGGATTCTCTGCGCTTTTTTAGAACAGCAAAAAACCAGTTCGCAATTATACGAACTGGTTGATGCCATTGAGATACTTTCCATTGGAAAGCACCTTTCTTCTGTTTAACAGGGGAATACCCTCATCTACTCGCTGAAATACCGCCCCAGCAGATAGATCGGGCTGGCTCCCCATGCGTGGCAGAGACTTTTTCCATAAGGATCCCCATACATTGCAAGACGCTCTTTTTCGTCTTCATCAGGATCATAAGTTTCCCAAAATGCAGTGGCTCCTTTTTCAATCATTCCTCCCCAGTAATCCCGGATCTGATCCAATACATACTGCTGTTCCCCGATCTTTCCCATCATATCCAGTTCAAAAAATTTAAAATAGGGCGTTACAATCTGTGGAATCTTATCATTATGAATCACATTTTTTATAATTTTCTGTTTCTTATCCTCATCTGCAAAATCGTATAACACCGCAAAAATATTCGCATGGCGGGTTACCTGTTTTTTACCGGATGAAAAGCTGCTGATATAAGCCCCCTGTTCCTCATCCCAAAAATGTGTATCAATATCCCGGCACAATTTCTCCAGACGTTCCCGGTAGCATAATTCTTCTATTCCCAGAATTTCGGCTGACAGCAAAATTGCTTCCAGACTCTTTGCAAATAAAATCTGCTCAGCACATACCGCCCCCTCTTTGTCTATATCCGCCCAGTCAATAAAGATCCAGTCACTGCATTTCTTAACAATAAATCCATCTCCGTCCGTTCTTCCAATACAGAATTCCATTAGGCTTTTCATTTTCGGATATATCATCCTCAGAAATGCTTTATCCTCATATCCCTGGTAATACTCATATACACTCATAATCCAGAAAAAAGAGTAGTCCGTAATCGTATTAATATGACACTCTACCGGATCTTTCCCTCTGAGCGCCAGAATCGTCCGTTTGTTAAGGTCTTTATCCTGATAGAGATACTGGTTTATTTTATAAGCCTGGTATGCATCCCCCGACCAGATCCACCGGTCTCTCTTTATTCCATCCAGGAAAAACTCTCTGCTGTTCAAATGGAAGGTATATTCCGATATCTCCCAGATTTTATTTAACAATTCGTCCTGGCTCTGAAACTTTTCTACCGGTTCCAAAGGAAGATATTCTTCAATTGCAGTCACTTCAATTTCGTTTTGAGTCTCCACCAGTATATAGCGGAATGCCCGGCTTCGAAATACCATTTCTTCCTGCACATGTCCGGTCTTCTCATATAGGTAGCACTGTTCTTGATCAAGCGCTTCCATTTTGGATTCCCCATAATAAATGTCCAGTTTCCCTTCTGTTCCCCTGCTTTTGACCACAACCGATGCAAAAATTTCTTTGCCAAAATCATACAGCATCCCATCTTCCAGTCGACTGACCGATTCCGGAAGCCTCTCTTTATATGAAAATGGAAATGTATCAGGCGTTTTATCTTTATCAAAAAACAGTTCATTAAAGCCTGCGGGCACCCATTCATCACTGTACATATTCGCTTCCCAGGTACCATCGCTGGCTGCATTCCCGCCTTCAGCATAGAAAGCCGGAAGCCCCTCAGTGTGATATACCACAGCCAAAAGTTCGTGTTCTCCTTCCGGCAGTAGAACTGCCTCTCCAAACGGATATTTTTTACCGTCCACATCCAAATATCCATTTCCATTTGCATAAGCACAGATCCTGCATACCTTTTCAAATATTGCTTTTTTCCGGAATCTTACATTGTGATAACAATCATCCAGCCTCCAGAAAGCCGGCCACATAATATTTCTTTCTTCTCTTCTGGTATTTACCTTTAACGCGTGATAGATTTCAAAATCGCCCGGATACCAGATCCACCGGGGACTCTGTAAATTTCTGTTATTCTGTGCCTTTATATCCCTGTAATTTTCATTCATTGTTCTACCAACTTTCTAGAGCGTATTTGAAAAATGCTTTCTGACAGCTGTTCTCATGTTTTTATTTATTCCCGCCTCTGCACGCCCTTCTTCCAGGCAAATTTGCCTGGAACAGAACTCAGCTATGATTATCCCTTAACTGCTCCGTCAACCAAACCTTTCACAATATATTTTTGAGCAAATATAAAGAAAAGAACTACCGGAATCATAGACAACACCGCAGCTGCAAAAGCCAGGTTATAGTTTGAGGAATACTGTCCAAAGAAAACATACTGCTGAATCGGAATTGTTTTCACTGTATCTTTTTGCAGAACCAAAAGGGATACATTGAACTCATTCCAGGTCCAAAGCGTCATCAGCGTTGCAATCGTAAAGGTAATCGGTTTTAAAAGGGGAAAAATGATACTCCAGAATATTTTTCCTCCTGTACACCCTTCCATTTTAGCTGCCTCCTCCAATTCCACGGGAAGTGCTTTTACAAATCCCGTATAAAGCATGACTGCAAAAGGAAGATTTACAGCCGCAACAATGATCATGACACCCACATGGGTATTGAGCATCCCCAATGATTTAAACATCTTATAAATAGGGATCATTACGGTCTGGAAGGGAAGCATCATGGATGCCATTAATACCATTTCATAGATCTTCATGGAACGTTTGTGATAAAACCTGCCGATTGCATATCCGGCAGTAGAAGCACATAATACAATTAGTGCAACCGTACCTACGGTGATAACAATACTGTTTAAAAAGCTCTGGGCAATTTTAGCCTGTTCCGCAGCCTGCGCGAAATTTTCAAAATGCAAGACCTGAGGAAGCCCCAATACATTCCCGGTTGTTTCCTGCGGGGTCTTAAAGGATAATAGAATACTGATTAAAAATGGTGCCAGGAAGACAAGGGCCAGCAGATAAACCACAAGATTCACTGCAATAACGCCGGGTTTAAACTTTTTTCTCATCTAGTACTCCACCTCTCTTTTCCTGAAAAATCTCAGCATTAACGTGCCGATCAGAGCCAGCATAATCATAAATACAAACGATACTGCCTGTCCATATCCAGCCTTCTGGAAAGAAAACAGGTTCTTGTAAATATAAATTGCCAGTGTCTCAGAAGATCCCGCAGGCCCTCCCCCCGTTGCCGCCATTACCGTACCAAATTCCCGGAGTGCGGTGGTAAAGGTTAATGTAATGCAGATCGTAAACGTAGGAATCAGCATGGGCAGTGTCACATAGCGAAATTGCTGCCATAAAGTTGCCCCGTCAATTGCCGATGCCTCATAGTACATATCGGGAATGTTATCCAGCCCCGCCATGTAAATAATCAGATTAGAGCCAACTGCATTCCACAGTGCAATGATAATAATCCCCGGTATTACCGTAGAGGGATTCCCCAAGAGGCTATGTATTCCAAACACCGCAGAGAATACATCTTTGTAAATGAACCCCCATACAAATGCAGCAAGCACAGAACTGAGTACCATTGGGATAAAGAACACCGTTTTCAAAACCTTGCTCCCTTTGATCCATTTGTTTAATAATAACGCCAGAACCAGAGACAGCAGATTATTTAGCGCCGTATATCCGATCCCGTAAATGAATGTATTTTTAATCGGCTGCAGTACACTTTTATCGGTAAAAAATGTTTTGAAATTCTGCAGTCCATTATAGTGGTACGTTTGGGAAATTCCATCCCAATCCGTAAACGCAATGTTAATACCCATAATAAATGGAATTACAATCGCAAAAGTAAATAGAAGGGCAGACGGCAATGCAAATAGAAGATAACTCTTTTTTGATTTCATATTTTCATCCTTTCCGTTCCCTTCATTCTATTTGCTTTCGGCCCCTGCAATACGATCAAACTCTTCATCCAGATTCTTAAGCAATGTCTCCACATCCTTCTCTTCAGACAGCAGGTGTTTGGAAACTAAGGTTTCAAGAGCCGTTCTGTATTCATTGGGGAAATTGTGGTCGATGGAACCCTGGCTGAATGTCTTGCCGCTTTCCACATAAGCATTGATATCCTGCAATGCCGGATCATTTTCCGGTGCCTTTGCGCCCTTTACAATGGTTGGCGTATGGGATAATTCCGAACCTCTGGTAGCCGCTTCCGGAGATGAAATATACGCCAGGAATTTCAGTGCCTCTTCTTTATTAGGCGAATCACTGTAAACCCCTGAACCGGATGCTGCCGACTGGATTACCATCACCGTATCATCTGCATTGTTGCTGTAAGGCATTGCAAAAATCCCAAGATTCACATCCGGATTCTTTCCCTGTACATGGGTAACTGCCCAGTTGCCGCATAGAATCATTGCTGCTTTTCCAGTTGCCACCAAATCTCCGGCACCATTCCAGTCAGTTCCAAATGGATCGTCATTGGTATACTGGAAGCGGTCTGTAAAACGCTTAAATTCATCTCTCCACAGATCGCTGTCTACAAATTTTGTCTTTCTGGAAGTCATATCGGTAATCGCATTTTCATCCTTAGCCAGTACCGATGAAATATAGTCCGTCTGCAGATTTCCGGAAATGCACCAGGACTCTTTAAATCCATTGGCAATGGGAATAATCCCGGCATCCTGCAGCTTCTGGCATGCGGCGTCAAACTCATCTATTGTTTTCGGTACCTCCTCAATCCCTGCCTGCTTGAACAAATCTTTGTCATAGGTAACGCACATCGTACCAAATGAATTAGATACTGCCATTACCTTATCATCTACGGTCAGGCTTGCCAGATCCTTTTTATCAAAGTTCTTCATAAATTCTTCGTTGGTAAGATCCGTAAGGTATCCGTTCTTAGCAAAAGATTTTAACAAATCTCCTTCTACATACATGAGGTCCGGTGCATCTCCGCTTGCAATTTTCGTCTGTACAGAGGTCACATAATTATCGAAAGCCAGCCTCTGGATATCCACCTTAATATTCGGATTCTCTTCCATAAACTTCTTCGCCATCTCATCTTCCCACTGTGTATCTGTATCCTGACCCGTATTTTTCATCCAGGTAATCGTTACATTCTTATCTTCTTTGTTCCCTGCCTTTGCTTCATTTTGTGCCCCTCCACATCCCGTACACAATCCGGCTAACAATGTACCTACAATTACTGTTGCTACGACTCTTTTCATTTTCCATTCCTCCTGTTTCTTTTGATAGGTATATTGTAAATCCTTTGCATGCAGCGGAACAATTAACAAATTATCCATTTCTTTCACTATTTACGGATCTTCACCTTTTACGAGTCTTTCACTTTTTACGGGTCTTTCATCTTTTACGGGTTTTAAACTCCTGTACCGTCATATTTGTCATTTTCTTAAAGGTAGTAGAAAAGTAAGTGGTATTTTTAAATCCTACTGCCTCCGCGATCTCATATACTTTCATACCGGTCTCCGCGATCAGCTCTTTTGCCAGCTCAATCCGGCATCGATTTATATAGGTCACCATATTTTTTCCAGTTTCTTTCTTAAACAAATTAGATAAATAATTTTCGCTGAGCCCTATATACCCCGCCACCTCTTTTAAATTCAGATCCTCTTTAAAATGTTCCTTTATGTAATGAACCGCACGGGAAATATCCTTGCTATAACCCCTTTTTCCATCCAACATAACCGTATAAACCGGTCTTAAGTATTTATGCAGTGCTTCTGTTTTCCCATAGAAACTGTCTTCTTTCTCCAAAGACTCCTTTAACCCATCCAAATCCCCGGAGGATATTCTCTTAATGGATTTCTTTTTCAGCACCTCCGTATAAATAAATATGTAAATATCCTGCAACAGTTTATCCAGATATTCCACCCCTGGCTGCACACACAATATTTGCTCCTCTAAATGGTGTAATGCTGCCCTAAGCCCTTCCATATCCTGATGAAGTACTGCATTTTGCAGAGACACATAATCTACATTTACTACCTGCTCTCTCATAGCGATGCTATCAAATCCATAATCATAGATCTGATCCTTCCCCTGATATATACTTCTGCCACAGGCCGCTTCTGCCTGCTTATAAGCCTCACTTATTCCCTCCCACTTATAGCAAAAGTCACTCGCACCCAAAGTAACTTCCTGACATTCCATTTCCTTTAAGTATTGATGAACATCCCTCATGAACTTCTGCTTTTCATCATGTACCTCACTCATGCTCTTGCTGGAACCAAAATCATATATTAAAAATCCGCTGCATTCATCCAACTGACAAAACGCCATTCCCAGGGGTCTGATTATTTTTAAATGATGGATCATGTCCGTTCCCAGCGCCCGATTTGTCTTCACTATTACTACGCAAATCTGCACCTCGCTCCCAATTCCTAACAGCTCCATACAGGTCCCCAGTTGTTCTCTGGAATATTCTTTACCTTCCACAATACTTTTTAGAAATCCTTCAATGAAAAAGTTCTCTTTGTGCATAATAAACTGCCGGCGTTCTTTTTCTTTCAGCATTTGCAGCAATTTATTTTTCATTTCTGCAATCACCTGCTCTGTTTTCGCTTCCTCCATGTCATACTTTAAAATATAATCCTCGGCTCCGCACTTCAAAGATTCTTTCACAAATTCAAAGTCATCATAAGCACTTAATGCCACAAATAGCACATCAGGAAACTCTTTTTTTGCAGCTCTGATCAACTCCACTCCATTCATAAGGGGCATACTCATATCTGTGACAACCAGGTCAAACCGTTCCTGGTGCATCAGATCCAATGCCTGTTTCCCATTTACCGCTTCCGCTGCAATAACAAAATTATACTTTTTCCAGGGCAGCATTTCCCTGGCTGCATACCTGAAATTCTGGTCATCATCAACAATCAAAACCTTATAATTATTCATAAATCTCCCCCTCCTTCGTATCATGATAGAATGGCAGCCTGATTTCTATCTTAGTTCCGTTTCCTTCTTCACTTGTAATATGAAATTCAAATTCATTCTTATAATAAGCCGCTAATCTTTCCATTACAATCTTAATGCCGATGCTGTTAAATCCCTTATACTTTTTCTCCTGATGTAAAATCTCATCCAGCCTCTCTTTTGAGAAACCGACTCCATTATCCTCAATTTTTAAAACTAATGACTGCTCTCCTGCAAGAACCTTTATTGTTATCTTCCCCTCCCCGGTTGACATATCAATCCCATGATAAATAGAGTTTTCTACCAACGGCTGCAAAATAAATCCCAGCATTTTAAGGCCTTTTGTAAGTGGATCAATTTCATAATCAACTTGAAAGGCATCTCCATACTTTGCCTTCTGTAAAAATATATACTGATGTATGTAATTTACTTCTTCCTCTACCGTAATAAATGCATCTGTTTTTTTTATGGCAAATCTCATGAGGGAGATGACCGAATCCACCATGTTCTCCACTTCCGGGTCCTGCTTCTTATGAGCTAACCATTTTACAGATCCCAGCGTATTATACAGAAAATGTGGATTAATCTGCGCCTGAAGCGCTTTAAACTCAGCCTCCTCTTTGGCAAATTTTTCTTTTGCCAGATTATCAATCAGATTTTCAATCTGAACAGACATATAGTTAAACTGCAAACCAAGCATCCCAATTTCATCATAACTAACCGGACGAACTCTTGCCTTGAAATCCCCTTTTTCGATCCTCTTCATATTTTCTTCCATCAGCGTTAAATTCCTGGTAATCGTCTTCGATATAATCCAGGTGAAAAATACCGCAAAACCAATACTCACCAGCACAATCAACGCAGCCGCCAAGAAAATAAGTTCCTCTTTTTTCATCAGTTCCCGAACTTTAATCAGACTTACCACATGCCACTGTTTCTTACTGCTCAATATACTTGTTACCTGATACTCCTCTTTCTCATAAGGAACTCTGAAGTTTTTCAAAAAATAATCCTGATCTTTGTCAAATACAATCTCATTTAAAGGTTCATTTTCCAGATCATAACAATAGTTTTGAAGTACTGCAGACCGGGCATTGGTGATTATAAGATTTTCATTGGACAGCAGTTCATCCCCCCGGTCAATAAAGTCAAAAAAAGACTGGTTCATAAAAAAGCACAGAAGTCCGTTCACCTCAAAATTCCTGTCATTTACAATAAGCCTTACAAATACGATCTCTCCGTCTAGAACCGTCCAAGCAATCGGACTGCTCTTCGTCACCAGCCCTCTTAATTCATCCAGTTTCTCCTGAGCTTCCAGTATATTTTGAACCTCTGTACCACTTCTGGTAAACTGATAAACCATTCCATACTTAGATTCCAAAATTGCTGACCGGGAATACTGATAAAGAGAAGGCTGTTGAATAATGGTATCTGCAAAATTAGTATTCTTCTCTTCATATTCAACCGAATCATCTTCTATGTTTTTCTGAGACAGCAAATCCTTCGTACTCTGGAAATTAACAATTCTATAAGATGTACTTTCAAACTCCGCAATGCGTTCATCCAAATTATAAGCAATCTGCTTTACCAGGTTATTCGATAACTTCTCCGCATTTCCCACCATAATCTCTTTAAATATAATAATACCTGCAATCCCCGAACACAAAATACCAAACACGCTGACAAATATAAGCGAAATCATAATCTTCCTTTTCAACTTCATATTTTTCAGTTGTTTCATCTTTAGTAATACATTATCCCACATGATTTTTGTTTTTTAGAAGGGTATTTGCTAACTCAACTTTATTATTACATACATCTTTGCCCTTCTAATACACTCCTTTTTATATTTTTAACTTTCTGATCTCAAACTTTCTAATCGCTAGATTAACGATTATATATGATCTGTTTCTAATTATTAACAGTTTAATACATAAGATTGGAATCTACAATATAATTATTTCGTGCCTTCTAATTGAAATCTTGTCTTTTATAAAATTCTTAGTTACTACTTCTAAGTCTAAGGTTTTATTGAAGCTTAAGGTTTTCTTTGAACCTTAGGGTTTTCTTCGAATCTCAGTTTACTATTGAACCCTAAGATTTTCTTTGAACCTTAAGGTTATCTTTGAACCTCAGTTTTCTATTGAACCTTAAGGTTTTCTTTGAATCTTACTTTTCTAATGAATCTTAAGTTTTTATATTGAACTATAAGGTTTTATTGAACCTTAAGGTTTTCTTTGAATCTCAGTTTTCTATTGAAATCTAAGGTTTTCTTTGAGTCTTACTTTTCTATTGAATCCTAAATTTTTCTTTGAACCTTAAATTTTTATTGAACCTTACGCTTTTCTTTGTACCTTAGATTTCTATTGAACACTAAGTTTTTCTTTGAATCTTAGTGTTCTATTGAATCCTAAATTTTTCTTTGAACCTTAAGCTTTTATTGAACCTTACGCTTTTCTTTGAACCTTAGATTTCTAATGAATCCTAAGTTTTTCTTTGAATCTTACTTTTCTATTTTAACCTTAAGTTTTATTGAACCTTACGCTTTTTTTGAACTATAGTTTTTCTTTCAATCTTAGTTTTCTGTTGAAACCTAAGTTTTTCATTTAACCCTGAGCTTTTCATTTAACCCTGAGCTTTTCATGAAACCCTATTCTCTCTATTGAAACCTAAGTTTTCTATTGAACCTTAAGCTTTTCTTCAAATCCCAGTTTTTCTTAGAATCTCACTCCACACATTAGATCTATTTTAAACCCTATAATAAATAAACTTCCCATCATGGTAAATATTATATTAAACATTTACTTATTATAACTATAAAACAATCCATTCCATATAAAATAACGCAAAAAAAAGCAGCTACCATTAGCTGCTTCACATACATATACCTTCAAAATCACACACAGAAATTCATCAAATATCATCCGTTCTAACTTGCAAGGTTAACTACGTTAACCTTTTCCTAAACCTAATGGATAAGCCTTCGACCTATTAGTATTAGTCAGCTCCATACATTACTGCACTTCCACCTCTAAC
>JAGZJZ010000009.1 GCA_018365455.1 Clostridiales bacterium | reverse complement strand
TGTGGCTCAATTGGCAGAGCAGCTGATTTGTAATCAGCAGGTTATCGGTTCGAGTCCGATCATCGGCTTTTTGGATGGATTCCCGAGTGGCCAAAGGGGACAGACTGTAAATCTGCTGCAAATTGCTTCGGTGGTTCGAATCCACCTCCATCCATTGAGATTTACATCTCCATTAAAAATTAAATAATTACTATCGCGGGGTGGAGCAGTCTGGAAGCTCGTCGGGCTCATAACCCGAAGGTCGTAGGTTCAAATCCTGCCCCCGCAATTTTTGGAAGCGCACCATTACGGAAGTATTCGGAAGCTCGCTTCCATTATGCTGTAAAGAGGGTATACAACCCCAAGCCCAGATAGCTCAGTTGGTAGAGCAGAGGACTGAAAATCCTCGTGTCGCTGGTTCGATTCCGGCTCTGGGCATTATAAGACTTTTATTATTATGCAAATCATTTATTGTCTTATAAATAGAAAATTAAATATACGGGATATTAGCTCAGTTGGTAGAGCACTTGACTTTTAATCAAGTTGTCCGGGGTTCGAATCCCCGATGTCTCACTAAAAAGAACCCTGTAGGAGTAATAATCCTGCGGGGTTTTCTGTATTTAGGCAGAATTACAATAACAGGGTATCTAATACTATTTTATTAAATAAATATCAATAAAATATAGCAAATGAATAAGCCATGGATTTGTGGGAAAAATCACAGATACGGGATAAAGAGGATTGCGTTTTGTAGCCTATGAAAGGGTATGGTATGGAAAATGGCGAATGATAGTAAGAAGGAATTACTCCTTCAGGGAAGTATTCTGGCAGTGGCAGGTATTATCGTAAAGTTGATTGGATTTTTATATCGTATTCCAATGGCAAATATGCTTGGCGAAGTGGGAAACGGTTTATATGGAGTAGCCTTTGGCATTTATAATATTGTTTTAACGTTATCGTGTTCCAGTCTTCCTTTGGGATTATCTAAGTTAATATCCCAGTACGAGATTAAAAAGGAGTATCGGAGTGCCTATCGTCTATTTCGTAATTCTTTAATATTGGCAATGATTGTTGGGGGGATTTTTTGGGTATTAATTTATTTTGGGGCTGATTTTCTTGAGATGTGTTATGCGAAACCAGGTTTAGCAAAACCCCTTCGGATTGTTGCTCCAACTACTTTTGTAATGGCTATTTTGGGCGTAATGCGCGGATTTTTTCAGGGTAAAAACACCATGATTCCATCGGCAGTTTCCCAGATTATAGAGCAGATCATGAATGCTATTATCAGTATTGTTGCAGTTATGCAGTTTATGAGGGTTTATCAGTCATCTGCGGATGTATTTGCCTATGGCGCGGCAGGTGGTATCATGGGTACACTATGCGGTGCTTTGTCTGCATTTGCCTTTTTATTGGTTTTATATTTATTATATCGTCCGGGTTATATCAGAAGAGTGAAAAGGTGTAAGAATCGTCATGTGGCATCGGATGGAAGATTAAACAAATTATTACTGATGACTTTAATTCCTATTTCTTTAAGTCAGGCAGCATATCAGCTCAGTGGTACTCTGGATGACTTAATATTTGGAAATATCCTGAATTTTAAGGGATTAGCTGTTGATTTTGTAACTGCAATTCAGGGTGTGTACAGTACGCAGTATAACCTTCTTATAAATATACCAATTGCGTTCGCGTCTTCGTTGGCGGTGTCGATTGTACCCAGTATTGTTGCTTCTAAAGAACGTCACGATCGAAGAGGAATATTTGAGAAGGTGAACTTTATTAATAAGTTTGTGATGGTGCTTACAATTCCATCTGCTATTGGATTTATGGTTCTGGCACGGCCGATTATATCTTTAATATTTGCAGCTTTGACGGAACACAGAGATCTGTCGGTACACATGCTGCAAATAGGATCGGTTTCAATTGTATTTTACTCTTTGGCATCCATATCAACAGCGATACTGCAGAGCCTGAACAAAATGAGAGAGCCTATTGTGAATGCATTCATTGGCTTGGTTGTACATTTAATATTTGTCTGTCCTCTCTTGATTTTTACGGAAATGAACGCTTATATTTTAGTTGTAGGAAATATTATTTTTCCATTGGTGATCTGTGTGTTGAATGAGAGATCTTTAAATAGGGAGTTACATATCCATAAGGATGTGAAGAGGACGTATATTATTCCTATCATAGCGTCCCTGATTATGGGGATTATTGTGTTTTTGGTCTACTGGATTGTGGATAAGTTTATCGGAAATACAATTGTCTCAGTGGTAGTACCGCTAATCATTGGTGTTTGCAGTTACTTTTTCTTTATTTTTGCTTTTCACTGCTTTTCTTTGGAGGAACTTTATGATCTTCCAATGGGGAGAACAATAGCACGATTTACGGGAAGGTTTTACCGGTAGTATTTCATATATATAATAGTTTGAAAAGCGACTACGGCTATCCAGCCGATACCAGTAGAAATTGCTACTGCAGGCAGCCCAAGCCGGGGGATTAGCAGGAAGGATAGTAAAGTCCGCAAGGTTATATGGATAATTGTACCGATAAATGGAATACTCACATGACCGCTGCCCCGGTAAAATCCCACGAAAGAGTTTCCAATGAAGCACAGGACATAGAAACATGATATTGCCTGTATATAGGATGCTCCGGCATTTAACAGTCCGGGCTGTGTTGTAGCTGCAAGTAGGGATATGCCGGGACCGCTGGTTGTATACATTAGCAGAGACATGGTGATACCCAGGAGGACTAAGAGCATTAAGCCAGTATAAAAGCCAGAGCAGGTACGTTTTTTATTGCCGGCACCTGTGTTTTGAGCGGTAAAAAGTGAGATGGACTCAGCGCCGCTGTCACCAAATGCATTTGCCAGCCCTTCTATGCGTCCAGCGGCAGTATAAGCTGAGATCGATTCTGTCCCCAATGTGTTGACGGCACCCTGAATGAATAGTTTTCCGATATACAGACTGGATTGGTGAAGTGCTGAGGCGGCAGCAAAGCATATAGTCTGGCGGAGTAATTCAGGGTCCGGGTAAAGGTCTTCTTTTTGAAACAGCAAAAAAGGAAGACTTTTTTTAATGTAACAAAGGCAAAGAAAGGCAGATAGGAGCTGAGAGATAACCGTTGCCCATGCGGCGCCGGCAATTCCCAGTCTAAATCCCGCAACCAGAATCAGATCAAGCAGTACATTGGTGCCAATAGATATCAGGAGGAATAATAACGCATACTTTGTATTTCCAATTGCGCGCAGAACAGAGGCGCAGAGGTTATAGAGAAAGGATGCTGAAAGACCGCCTAAAATTACATTTAAATAACTGTATACATATGGAAAAATAACTGGGGGCGTTTGGATCAGATGAAGAATGAATGGAAGCGCCAGAATAGATGTAATACTTAGTGTTATAGTGAAAATTAAACCAAATGTAAGTGAAATAAAGCATTCTTTTCGAAAGTTCTTCAAATCTTTGTTTCCAAAAAATGAGGCAAGAATGATAGAAATACCAGTGCAGCATCCTCCAATAACAAACAGAAACAAATTCATGACAGTTCCGGAAATGCCTGCGGCTGCAAAAGCGGAAGTACCACAGAAATGGCTGATTACTATAGAATCAGTCATGTTATAAATTTGCTGAAGTATGTTTCCAATGAGAAGAGGAAACGCCAGGGTTATGAGATGTTTCTTGATATTGCCGTTTGTGAGGGGATTTATGTGTCGATTTGTGTGGGTATGTATGTGCCTACCTGCATTTGATTGTTTTGATGTACAGTGCTGGTATTTGGATGTGCGGTTTTGGTGTTGGGAGGAAGTTTGTGTCATGGTAAGATCCTTTCATTGTATTGTAATTTGTGTCATTGCTTCTTGGTATAATTGTAAGAGGATTCTTTGAGGTTGTAAAATGCTTATTTTAGAGCTAAAATATAAATAAATATTTATATATAGATTATAAGTAAAATTGATTTTATAGAGCGGCATGGAATATTATTTTAGAATTATAAATATTCAATATATTACTCATAAGGTTGTCCGCTTATATTTATAATTTATTAAAATATTATTTTTATAATGGAAAGTGAGATGATTATGATAGAAAATAAAAATAGTATAGAGGATGCAAAGCGGGGGAAAGCGAATAGTATTGTTGCCGCAAAGCAGGCGATTGAGAGTAGTATTGTTGCCGCAAAGCAGGGGAAAGTGAATAGTATTGTTGCCGCTAAGCAGGCAATTGAGAGTAGTATTGTTGCCACCAAGCAGGCATTTGAGAATAGTTTTTCTTCTGGAGATTTTTATAATAAACAGAAACAAGATGAGCAACATTTAAAATTAATTCTTGAATTTTTACCGATTAAATCTGGAATGAAGATTTTAGATCTGGGAACCGGAAGCGGTTATTTGGCTTTTTCTATTGCGGAGAAATATCCAAATGCATTTATATTTGGATTAGATATTGTAGAAAAAGCATTAGAGATTAATAGGGTTAAGGCTGAAAAACAAAGGATTAGTAATATTAACTTTATCACTTATGATGGTGTTAACTTTCCGTTTGATGACAGTGAATTTGACATGGTTGTTTCGAGATATGCGCTGCATCATTTTCCTGATATACAGAAAAGTATATCAGAAGTAAGCCGTGTTTTAAAATCAGGAGGCTTTTTGTTTATTTCAGACCCGGCACCGAATGCTGATGATACCAGTCAGTTTGTGGACGAATATATGCAGCTCAAAAAAGATGGTCATATTAAGTTTTATACAAAGGAAGAATGGAAACAGATAAGCTTAGAAGCTGGGCTTAAGTTTGTGAAATCTTTTGACAGTTCTATTCGGTTTCCAAAGAAAAAGGATACTGCCTATGGATTTGATGAATTATTAAAGAAACATGACAGAAAAATTATTGAGAGCTACAAACTTAAAGTCTTGGAAAATGAAATATATATAACGGAACAAGTTAACAATATATTACTTTGTAAACGATAACAATTTATGAATTTTGGTAATTTTCGGTAAGAACAGGATAAGCCAGCGCTTCTTATAATGAAAATAGGGAATGGTATTATGACAAACTTAGAGATAGAGGGATTTTTAACAATAGTAAAAGAAGGAAGTCTTTCAAGGGCTGCAAAGAAGCTTTTTGTTTCACAGCCGGCTTTGAGCAGAAGAATGAAAGCACTGGAGGATGAACTGGGTTATACTTTGGTGGTTCGGAAAAAGGGGATTAAGAATATTGAACTGACTGAGGAAGGCAGGGCGTTTATTCCGGTGGCTAAAAAGTGGAGATTATTGTGGAAAGAGGCAAGAGATATTTCCAGGCTGGACCGGTCGTTAATTTTAAATATTGCTGCGGTAGATAGCGTCAGTACTTACATTTTACCAAAAGTATATAAGAAATTTTTAAAAGAATATCCGGATATTAATATGTCGGTTCGGATGCTTCATTCTCAGGAGGCATATGAATATGTGGAAAGTGGAATGGTGGATCTTGCATTTATTTCTGATGATATGTATTCACCGAATGTTGAGACCATTCCGGCATTCACGGAGCAGATGTTATTGATTTGTGCTGAAAATGCAAATTATCCCAGAGTGGTGCATCCCTCTATGCTGGATGTTACCAGGCAGATTCGAATGCCCTGGAATCCGGAATATGATATGTGGCATAACTATTGGTTTGACAGCAGGGTGAGGCCCAGAGTGTTTTTAGATAAAATGTCTTTGTTAGAGGAATTCTTATTCTGGCAGGATAATTGGGCAATTGTCCCGGCGTCTGTGGCTCACAATCTGGAGAGTAAGGGAGGTATTGCGGTCAGAGAGATCGAGGAGGGACCTTCTGACCGAATAATCTACTATTTGTTGGGAGAAGACAGAAAGCCTGGGACGGTGAATGCTTTTTTAAATTGTCTGAAGGGGTTTCTGGATACGTCTTTGATACCGGATAAACCAGATGAACAGGGCAATTCCTTTTAGGGTACTGGATATTGTGATACTCCACCATATTCCATTTAATCCTAAGGCGGTTCCAGCAAGCAACAGTGCCAGCGGTATTCTCGCTGAAGTGAGAATAATACCCACTACGGAGGGAGGTATCGTTTTGCCTAAGCCAGAAAATGCACCTGCTGTTGCAATTTCAATACACATAAATAATTGTGAAATACCCAGGATCTGCAGGTAATCGATACCCATGCCTAATACATTTTTGTCGGGTATAAAAACTTGAAAAATAGGTCCTGGCAGGCAGATCAGAATAAGCGTACATAAGATGCCCCACACGGTAACAGCGCCCATTGAAACTGCATATCCTTTCTTTACTCTGGTTATGTTGCCTGAGCCAAAGTTCTGTGCTACAAAGGAGTTTACAGCAGCCGCAAAACCATCTGCGGTCATCCAGGAAATGGATTCTATCTGAGAACCAACTTTCTGAACGGCAACGGCAGTGTCTCCAAAGCCTGCGATGAGGCGTGCTATTATCATAGAAATGCCTGTGAATATCATACTCTGTATGGAGGTGGGAAGTCCGATCCGTATGATTTCAGACATATGCCGTTTAGATGGTCTGGATAATATATGTATTTTTTGAAAGATAACGGTATCTTTTAATGCGAAAATCAGAAATACCAAGGTTACAACGGCCTGGGCGAGTACGGTGGCAATGGCGGCTCCGGCAACTCCAAGGTACGGGAACGGACCTAAGCCGAATATAAGTACCGGATCCAGAACCAGATTTAATGCAAGCCCTACCGTTGTGGCAATCAAGGAGTTTTTACTATTTCCCATAGCGGTCATTATTCCGGAAAATATTTGATTCAAAAAGGAGAACAGAACTGCGCCGCAGGTAATAATTAAATAGACCTGGGCATCTGATACAACCTGTCGGCTGTTTAGTTTAAAGAAGCCAATCAACGGTACATGGAAGATTATTGAGGCAAGCCCATAGGCAATGCCAAAGAAGATACCCAGCTGCAGAGCTGCTTTGGCATAGTCGGAGGCAGTCTGGTACGCGCCGGCACCAAAGGAGTGTCCAACTTTTACTTGTCCACCCATTCGCCCAAGGGCAGCGAGTCCGTTTGACAGCCACATATACATGCCTGCAGCGCCTACAGCAGCTACCGCATTGCTGCTGAGTCTGCCAATCCAGATCATATCGATCATATTGTAGGCCATTTGAATCAAAGATGTTGCCATGATAGGTAAAGCCAATTTTGTCAGTGAGGGCAGAATGGGTCCCTTTAACAGGTTAATATTTTTACTCATAAGTACCTCGGAAATAGTTTATTTGCAAATGCTTTAGTTTGTCTTTTCATGTCTATTGGAATTGATTATTATTAAAAGGATTATATCATAGTTGGTTACTGAATGTAATGCATTTATATTGACAATAATAATTACATTGTTTCTTAGTGATGCAGGTGCTATAATGATCACATAACAGAATCAAGGAGGAAACAAAATGTTGGATAAAAAAGTAGCAGAACTGATTAATACACAGATTAATAGGGAGTTTTATTCCGCGTATCTCTATCTTGATTTTTCTAATTATTTTATCGAAACCGGATTAGAGGGATATGCAAGCTGGTTTAAGATTCAGGCACAGGAAGAGCGGGACCATGCTTTGTTATTTATGCAGTATATGCAGAATAACGGTGCAAAAGTTACTTTCGAAGCAGTGGAAAAGCCGGAGTTTGAGTTTCAAAATCCAGGAGAGCCTCTTCAGGCAACTTTGGAGCATGAACAATATGTAACAGGCTTGGTTCATACAATTTATGAGGCGGCATATTCCGTAAAGGACTTCCGTACCATGCAGTTTCTGGACTGGTTCGTGAAAGAACAGGGAGAAGAGGAAAAGAATGCGGAAGACATGATTAAGAAATATAAATTGTTTGGCGAAGATCCCAAGGGTCTTTATCTGATTGATTCGGAGATGGCGGCCAGAGTTTATACGGCTCCGTCATTGGTGTTGTGATGGGAAAAACAAAATATATCTGTCCTTGCTTCAAGGTTACTTACGACGATGTCCGTAAGGCTGTTCATGATGGGGCGGATTCGTTCAAACAAGTGAAGAAGGCAACGAAGGTATCCGGAAAATGTGGACATTGTGAATGCAGGGTTAAGACGTTTACAAAAGAGATATTGAAAGATATGGAGAAGAAGACTTGCAGTGATAAGACAGCAGCAGATAAGGACAAGAAAAAAGCAAGTAAAAAGATAGCTGATAAGAGTAAAGAAGTTGAGAAGACAGAGGGCAAGAAGAAGCAAAGTAAGAAGATAGCAGATAAGAGTAAAGAAGTTGAGAAGATAGAAGGCAAGAAGAAGCAAAGTAAAAAGATAGCAGATAAGAGTAAAGAAGTTGAGAAGACAGAGTCCAGGAAGAAGCAAAGTAAGAAGATAGCTGATAGGAATAAAAAAGTTAAGAATGCAGAAGGCAAGAAAAAAGCAGGCAAGGAAAAGAATTTATTAGTGAAGAACCAGGATAACCTTAAAATGAGGGTGATTAGATTAGATGACAAAAATTATAAATTAAAAGATGTCACGTAAATATCTTGAAAAGTCCCGGAATAGCCAGTAGAATCAATGGTAGATAGAGGCGTTTACTACACCACTACTACACCATTTTTGAAAGAGCTTTGATGTGACAGGGGAAGCACGTTAAAATATAATTATTATAGGAAATCGAGGTGACATGATGGAAAAGCATTTGACGCCATACCAATCAGTTATTTCAGAAATTAAGAGTATTATTTCCTCTGGACAAGAAGCAGCCTATAGCGCCTCTAGCAAGGCAATGCTACTTACCTATTGGAATATCGGAAAACGAATTGTAGAGCAGGAACTGGGTGGCAGTGAACGTGCAGAGTACGGTAGAGGTTTGATTTCTGCATTGGCAGACGATTTGACAAAGGAGTTTGGAAAAAATTATTCCAAAAGAAATTTGCATTATTACATCAAATTTTATCAGTGCTTTCCCGATGAGCAGATTGTGAACGCGTGCGTTCACAATCTTAACTGGACGCATATTAGGAGTCTTCTCCGTGTTACGGATGAAAATGCACGTTATTGGTATATGAAGGAGGCGGTTGACGAGAGCTGGAGTTCAAGAACCTTAGATCGTAATATCAGTACGCAATATTATCATAGACTTCTTCAAACTCCGAAAAAAGATGCTGTAATTGAAGAAATGAAACGGAAAACCGCGGAATTTCAAAAAAATCAATTTGAATTAATCAAAAGTCCAGTGATTGCAGAATTCCTTGGATTCAAAAATGAGGATACTTACTTAGAGGGAGAGTTAGAATCTGCCATTCTTTCACATATTAGAGATTTTTTGATGGAATTGGGCAGAGGATTTGCGTTTGTGGCTCGTCAGCAACATATTGTAACGGAAACTTCGGACTACTATTTAGATCTCGTTTTTTACAATATCGAACTGAAATGTTATGTCTTAATCGATTTGAAAATGGGCAGAATTACTCATCAGGATGTAGGTCAGATTGATATGTATGTGCGCATGTATGATGATTTAAAGCGAGGGCATGGTGATAATCCAACCATTGGGATTTTATTGTGTTCAGAAACTGATGAGGATATAGCCAGATATTCGGTACTTCATGATAATGACCGATTGTTTATGTCAAAATATCTGACTTATTTGCCTACGAAGGAGCAGTTAAAAGCAGAGATTGAGAGACAGAAAGAAATTTTTTCCATGCAGCATCCATCGATATATGTAGACGGACAGAAAATGGATATGTAGATACAAATAGAGGGGGAGAAATGATTCGTGAGTATGTATACGAAAGAAGAATTTGATAAATTATCAGTCATGTATGATGGCGATAAGGATAGAGATGCAACGAGTAAGATTAGGGGATTTTTATTTCAGGATTATATTACAATTATGTGTCTCCTTCAGAATCAAGTAAAGTATGTCTGTTTAGAATATCTAGAGGATGTGGATGTATTTTTCGAGGATGGCACATTTGAGATTATTCAGGTGAAATATTATCCGAAGACAAATCCGAATATAAAGGAGATTTCGACAGATCTTTATTATCAGTATCTACGCCTTCAGATGCTTCAGTCTACGTTGACAGCAGTTCCGAGACTTTATATTCATAGAAAGTCAAAGGTTAATAAACCAACGCTTGATGAGATGAAAACATATATTGGACTTGGAAATGCACTCCGCAAGTCGATGAATTATTCAAATATTGTGAATTCAGTTACCTGGCTGAAGACGAATATTTACACAACGAATAAGAAAGACGTACAAAAGAAAAATCTGTTTGCGGCCATGGCTTCGGAGGACTCGCTGAAAGGGTTTGTGACCAAATATGATATCTCCCACCAATTGAATATCAATGAGTACAAAATAGAATTGATGAAAGCATTAACCCAAAATTTTCCGAATGCTGATAGTGGTGCAGATGAGCAGCACTGGCAGTTAATTCTGCTTGGCCTTGCGATTTCATATATACAACGGCGTTATGAGTTAGTTGATTCGGATTTTGAACAGCTGCGAGTGGATAAAAAAGAATTTGATCAGTATATGGCAGATTCCATCAGGACGAAGACCGAGAAGACTATTGCAAATTATCTGGTGGGTATTGTTTGTGAGGAATATGGTGAGATTGTAAATAATAATTACCTTTCTGATTTACAGACTCACATGTTGAACCGGATATACCAGAATACTTTACAATGGATAAATAAAATTGCTCAAACTGTAGATGGTCAATATCAGCTATTGAATACATTTAGCACGGACGATGTTAGTAAGGTTGCTGCTTACAGGGGAGCGATTGTAGATGACAGATTCATCTATATGACGGTATGTAAAACAGCCTTTCTTTCCTTTCTAGATTATCTGTGGAAGATTATGCTAGACATTTGTCAGGAGAAGGTGAATGATGAGACGGAAATTTCTGCTCATTTAGAAATGTTTGATCCATGTCATTACATGGATTCCTCAGTACCTGACTATGTTTGTCTGAATTTTACTGAAGATAAATATGTAAACCATAGTGTAATTCTTCCCCCGGTAGGCAAAAAGTTTAAAGGTGCAAAACGAAAGATTGTAGAACGTATGGTGAATATATCACCGAAACCAGGAAAATGGTTTTTTGAGAATAGTAAAATTACGAGAGGTAAAAATTATTATAATTATAGTACGGCGAACGTAAACGAAAATCCTACGGTTGCGGATCTTGGTGAAGATAGTTTCTATATTGAGTGTATGGAGTGTATTGGAATTGATGAGGACGAATGGAGCGTACAGGAAGCTTGTGGTGGTTGCATCTTTTCTGAGAAATGTATCAAAGGGGAAATGTAGTTATGATTTTGCAGGAAGAGTTTAAGAAAAGTGGATATAAGGATATTCTTGTTGGGGATATAGCTTCTGAATATGAAATTAATCTAGAGGATATCTTTGATTTGGAACAGAAACCGGAAGAATTATTATGTATTTTTATCAGTGAGCAGAGAGATGATTTGTTTTTCCTTCTGGATGGAGACTTGATGGAAATCGATTCTTTATGTGATCGCTGGGATGATCGAATTCGTGTGTTTATGATTATTAATGGTAAATCAGAAGAGATTCATAAGTTAAAGTATAATATTGTGCAGTTGATTGTTTATTCCAGGGAGATTCCAGATAAGAGCCGAGAGGGTAATTTGCTAATATCAAGAAAGATCCTCATTAAGGGCGATATGACAGATAAGAATCAAATTGTAATCGATGATGATGAGGTGATTGAATTACCATTCCATATGATTCCGACAGATGCATTTGCACCGGATGTAGAGCAAATGAAGCGATTGAGTCAGTTACTTCCTGAGGATGAGGGACTTTTAGCGCTAATGGAAAAGAAACGAAAAAGAGTGAACAGAAAAGAAAGAGAAGATGTACTGGATAAGTCTTTTAAAGTACAGGATTACGAACAGATTAAGGAGTGGCTGAAAAGATGATAATTCGCAAGATAAGAATGATAAATTTTAGAGGATTTAGCGATAAAACCATCGATTTTAATGATAGATCGGTTGTGCTTCTTTCAGCTGCAAATGGAATTGGTAAGACAACAACTGTTGATGCGATTGAGTGGTGTCTGACTGGCAATATTGGAAGATTAAAAACTGCTTTTGATACCAGAAGTACCAATGATGCTGAACGCAAGATGAATACCGATGGCATTCTAAAGAATCGTGATGCTGGAGCGAAAGCAAAGGTCAAGGTAGTTCTCTGGTTATTTGATGGACATAAAGAGACAATTCTTTGCAGAGAGCAGACAAAGGATGAATTAGATCCAAGTTCATCTAAGGTTGAAATCGATGGAAATGAAGAATTGGCGAAATCATTTATCCGGGAATATGTAGGAGATAGTTTCTATAATTTTCATTTTTGTGATGTTCAGAAGTCATTTAATGTTCAAAGCAAAAAGAGAAAGGACCTAAAAGACTTCTTTAATGAATTTATAACGAACTATGACGAGCGGAAGATGGTTGCGGAGAATTTGGAGCTATTTGCTGAGGATGTGGATCGCTATATTGATGATAAGACGAAACAGAAGGTATCGCAGGCGGTGATTGAGAACCATGAAAATCAGTTGGCAAAAGCTCGTGAGGATGCAAAGCAGGTTGCATATCCTTTAACTATTTTTTATCCAGATGAGAAGACAGAGATTGTTGGTCTTAATAAAGAGGAGTTAACTGCGCAGAAAGCAGAAGTGAAAAATTGTGGTTACCAGGTGTCGAAAGAAGGACTTTATAAACTTGTAGAAAATGAGAATTTAAAGAGCCAGCAGTTTGTTATCAAAAAGATTGCTTCTTACTGGGAGACGAAGGGAGAGCATATTCAACGTGCGGTGAAAGCTGGATTTTCCAAGAATACGGAGGCGATTATAAGACTTGAGACCAAACTTAGCAAATTGAAGGGTTTGTCTCTTTCAAAGGATACAATCTTACAAGATGGGGAATTAATGATTGCTTTAGAAATTGATGGTTTTATGAAGTCTGATTTTGATACGGATAAGAAGGCAATTGAAGAGAAAAAGAAAAATATGAAGGATCTTTCTGCCGAGGTTGAGCTGCTTTCCAAGAATAATAAGATGCTGAAGTTGTTATCTTCTCTTTCTGCGAATAAACAAGTGGTGATTGAACATAGGGATGCTGTTATAAAAGAGAATGTTGTTGCCAGATGTCCCGTTTGTGGTTCGGAGTCATTTTCTACCATGGAGGAAGCTTTGATTCTTAAGGAAGCCGATGAGTATATCAAGAAAAATGGGGAAGCTGTAAAGGAAAAAGAAGTACATAAAACCTCGTTACAGTCAGAGATTGAAAATCTTTATCAAAAAATCATTAATTACACAAAAACTGTAGTGGAGAAAGAAAAAGAAGCGTTAGAAACGGAGATTAGTGGACTGAAAGTTCTAAAGGATGAGATACAGCCATATTTTGATGCGGTTAAGATTTTACAGAAATCAGGACGAGAGATCAATGTAGAAGAATTGACCGCAGAAAAGGTAGGGGAATTACTGGCTGCTGTAGAGGGGGCGCTTTTAGAGGAAGGAAAAGAGCAGAAAGTGAAAGATATTTATCAGCAGATTCTAACGGTTTTAGGGTATGAGTTTACAAATGAGACGGTGCAACAGACATATGCAAAGGTAAAAAATCTCGTTACCAGATCCTATGAGATTTCGGATTTTTCTTATGATTTATTTGTTTCAAAGATTAATGCTATTGATAGTATTCTTGCAAATCAGACGTTATATTACCTGAATCAGAAATTGGAGGCTGATAATAAGAAGAATCAAATCCTTGATGCGGAAATAGAAGAACTTCAAAAACTGAAAGATAGTGCATCTCAGAGAGCAAAAGATATCAAAGATGTTGTGGAGGAACTTTTGAAAGACGAGTACGAAAAGGTAGGTCCGACTCTTGGAAAGTTCTATAATAAACTGATAAGATTTAATTCTAGTGACGTAATCAACATTGTCCAGGAGAATGAAGGAATCTCGTTAATTGATGATAAAGGTAAGAATCTCGTTAATGTTTTAAGTAATGGTCAAATCAGTGTCTTTATGCTGGCTCACTTTTTTGCGGGTATCAATGCAAGAAATGACTGTGAAAGGATGAAGGTATATTTTATCGATGACCTGACGGCATGTATGGACGATGTAAATATGCTTGCGTTCATGGATTTGCTTAAGTATCAAATGTCATCAAAAGCAACTATGGAGCAGTTATTTTTCATTACCTGTGATGAACGAATTAGTAAGCTGCTAAAGTATAAGATAAGTGGACGTGGAATTGAATTATGTGAGCTTTTAGAAGCAGATTTCATGTAAGAGGAAATGTATGTTTAAGAATGACCATGCGTATTTTAACATAACAATGAAAACAAAGGAGGCAAAAGTCTTGCTTTCTAATTACAAGGATGCTTTGGAAAAGGAAATTCATGCCGATGCAGTAAAGTATTATAATCGGATCTGCAAAAACATGAGATTACGTGTAATGAGCAACTATATAAATCGATCAATACATTTATTAGAACTACTAAAACATTTGAAAATCGTGAGAATTTTGGCTTTATCGTCATGGGTATTAATTGTATCCTTGTTGAATTATATTTTGAATTAATCAATGGGTATGATGAGTCAAGCGATGACGGAAATCATATCGTAGATGCATATAAAACAGTTTTGCCACAATTAGATTCTGAGATGTCTACTGCTGATGCTCAAAAGTTCTACAAAGGGATTCGTTGTGGAATAATTCATCAAGGTCAAAGTAGAACACGAAATGAAGTTGTGAAAAAAGCTGGAGACAGCTTTTTTTCTTGGCTGAGAGGAGGTTGTGGGATATTCAGGTACAAAATACAAAGAGTTTGAAGGAGGACAGGCCTCATGGATCCGCTTCTTTTCGCTGTGCTTTTTATCAGGCGGAGCAGGATGAAAACTATTTTTTAGTAAAGCATCATTGGCATGATGAGATTGAATTGCTGCATTTTAAAAAAGGGAATTTTCATATGGAAATAAATATGGAGTCTTATGAAATAAAGGAGGAATGTATTTTCTTTGTTAATCCTGGGGAACTTCATTATATTACTGCAGCAAAACCCTGTGAAGAGGATGCAGTAGTTTTTAATCCTAATGTACTTAGCTTTGATTCCTATGACACTATGCAAAGCCAGGTGATTCAGCCTTTAATAAACGGGAACTTGTGGCTGCCAAGATGTATAGAGGCATCCCACAAGGTGTTTCATGATATCTACGTAGAATATGACAGGATTGAACATGCGTTTCGTGTGATGGAAGAATACCGGGAGAATGCAGGTCAAAAAAATGTAAGTGTATCCGTCTCCCAAATGCTGATTAAGGCATCCCTGCTCAGGATTCTTGCCCTGCTAACCGGAGATGGATTGCTAACCAGACAGGAGAGCGGCATAAATCATCAGGTTGAGAGTATTAAGAAGGTTCTGACTTATATACGTGAGAACTACAGGGAGAGAATATATATTCGTGACCTGGCAGGGCTGATTAATGTTAACGAGCAGTATTTCTGCCGTTTTTTTAAGAGGGCTATTGGCAGGACACCCATGGAGTATGTGAATGAAATACGTATTCGGAGAGCAGCGGAGATGGCAGTGAACACGGATTATCTGATAATGGATATCTGCCTGGAATGTGGTTTTAATAACCTGGGAAACTTTTTAAGAGAGTTTAAAAAGTATACGGGAACGACACCCCGCTTGTATAAAAAGGAAAACCGCAACAGTTTTACAGGAGAAATCAAGAAATAGATAAGTCAAAATAATGAAGTTTTTAAGCAAATAAGTGTAAGACTTATTGGAAGCTAAATAGTATAATATGTGCCAGAGAGTGTTCGAAGTGTGACGCAGAGCTGTCAGAAAGCAATTTTCAAATACGCTCTATAAAATGAAAAAATTTTTATTATGGAGGCACATAGAATGCAAAAAAAATGGTGGCAGGAAAAGACGGCATATCAAATTTACCCAAAGAGTTTTTATGATTCCAATGGGGACGGAATTGGAGATATTCAGGGTATTATCAGCAAGCTGGACTATTTACAGGATCTGGGTGTTGATATCATCTGGCTTTCTCCAATATATTCATCACCGCTGGCTGACCAGGGATATGATATCTCGGATTATTATAACATTGATCCAAGGTTTGGCACAATGGAAGACATGGATGAATTATTAAGGGAAGCAAAAAGACGTGGAATGTTCATTCTTATGGATCTGGTCGTAAATCATTGTTCTGATGAACATGAGTGGTTTAAGATGGCGATGAAGGAGCCGGATGGGAAATATGGGAAGTATTTTTATCTGGAGGATAAGAAGGACGGGGAACTTCCCACTAACTGGAGATCTTATTTTGGAGGACCATGCTGGGAGCCGCTTTCTGATACGGATAAGCTTTATCTACATGTATTTCATAAAAAGCAGCCTGATTTAAACTGGGAAAATCCGGAAGTGCGGGAAGAGGTCTATAAGAATATAAACTGGTGGCTGGATAAAGGGCTTGCAGGATTTCGTATCGATGCAATCATTAACATTAAAAAGGCATTGCCATTTAAAAATTACGAGCCGGACCGAGAGGACGGTTTGAGTAATATTGCACATATGCTGGAGGAAGCAGAAGGAGTTGGAGATTTTCTGGGTGAAATGCGGGATCGGACATTTAAAAAGTACGATGCATTTACTGTCGGGGAAGTGTTTAACGATAAAGAAGGGGAATTGCCGGATTTCATTGGGGATAACGGATATTTTTCCAGTATGTTTGATTTTAATGAGACGATTTTTGGACAGAATGATAAAGGGTGGTATGCTCATACGGAAATTACCCCGAATGATTATAAGAAGTGCTGTTTTGATGCGCAGAAACGTGTTGCAGATATCGGATATCTTTCAAATATCATTGAAAATCATGATGAACCAAGGGGTGTCAGCCATTACATACCGGAAGGAGAGGTCTGCATTGAAAGTAAGAAGCTTTTAGGAGCCGTTAACTTCATGCTGAGAGGGCTTCCGTTTATTTATCAGGGGCAGGAGCTTGGTATGGAGAATATGGAGTTTACTTCTATAGACCAAGTGGACGATATTTCTTCACTGGAAGAGTACCGGGTTGCCTTGAATGCCGGACTTACGCCGGAGGAAGCCTTAAAGGTTGTTTCGAAGTTCAGCAGGGATAATGCGAGAACGCCCATGCAGTGGAGCGATGATGATAATGCAGGATTTACGACGGGTAAGCCCTGGCTAGCTGCAAATCCTAATTATAAGAGAATCAATGCAAAAAGTCAGATTCACGATGAAAATTCGGTTTTTTCCTTTTATAAACAGTTAATAGCACTGCGTAAAAACCCAGTCTATCAGGAAGCAGTTGTATACGGTGAGTTTATACCGGAATGGGAAGACCAGAATAACCTTATGGCTTATTACCGAAAAGGGGAAGAGAAGACTTTAATGGTGATTGCTAATTTCCAGAGGGAAGGTCAGACGGTGACTTTGCCAGGAGCATATAAAGAATTATTGATTAACAATTATCCCGCTCTTGATCAGGATGGAAATGATTTAAAGTTAAATGGATATCAGGTAGTTATTCTCGAAATATAATAGATGGTAAAAGCGGCGGTGAGTGATAGGTCCGCCGCTTTATACTTAGAAAGGATATATGATGAATCAAAAAGAAAGAATGTTAAATGGTCTTCCATACAAGGCATGGCTGGATGGGCTCGCAGAGGAACAGATGGAAACCAAGAGGAAAATTTATGATTATAATTTATGCAGACCGGATGAGTCGGAGAAGATGGAAACGATGATTCGCGGGATCTTGGGAAAGGCTGGAAAGAATGTGTTTTTTCTGCCGCCTTTTCGATGTGACTATGGAACAAATATTGAAGTAGGAGATAATTTTATAGCAAATTATAATTGTGTTATTCTGGATGTTGGTAAAGTCACCATTGGAAATAATACCATGTTTGGACCAAATGTATCAATTATTACAGCTGGTCATCCGATTCATCCCGATTCCAGAAATTCGGGGTATGAATATGGAATTGAGATTACAATTGGTGACAGCGTGTGGCTGGGATCTAATGTTGTGGTAAATCCGGGGGTTCATATCGGCAATAATGTAGTGGTGGGATCGGGAAGTGTTGTGACGAAGGATCTTCCGGACAATGTAGTGGCAGTTGGCAACCCCTGCAGAATATTGCGGGCGATTACAGAGGCGGACAGAGATTTTTATTTCAAAGATAACAAATTTGATGTATCGGATTATTAATGTAATATGGTGGTTGCATATTTTTTCAACATGTGGTAAGATCAATTTCAAATTATAAAAAAAGCTTTTTACATGCGTCGCCGGATGCATGTAACCAAGAGTGTTTTCAAACACGCTCTAAATAAGCATCGGGCATCTATACCGTTAGGCCATTGGGTATAGATGACTGGTGCTTTTTTTGTGACAATGAAGACACGCGCAGGCTCAAGGCAGAAAGGTGGTAATGTTATGGAAAATAAAGGTTTGGGCGGAGTATTTGCAAAGTATGTATCTTTGAATATTTTAAGTATGCTGGGGTTATCCTGTTTCATTTTTGTAGATACGCTTTGTGTAGCCAATGGAGTGGGGAGTAACGGACTTGCTGCATTGAATCTGACGCTGCCGGTCTATTCGTTTATGAACGGAATTGGTTTGATGATAGGGATGGGGGGAGCGACCCGGTTTGCAATGGCTATGGGAACGGGAAATGAAAAAGCGGCGAAAGCATCTTTTACACTTTCCATGAAACTGGCGCTGCTCTGTGGTGTGTTTTTTACACTGATAGGTCTGTTTGCATCCAGGCAATTGGGGGCTCTGCTGGGAGCAGATGAGGCAGTTATGCAGGATATGATTCCCTATATGAGGACTATACTGCTCTTTTCCCTTGCGTTTATGGTAAATAATGTGCTGGTTTGCTTTGTAAGGAATGATGGCTATCCCCAGACGGCAATGGCGGCGATGCTCACCGGGAGCTTCAGTAATATCGTGCTGGATATTTTATTTGTCTTCGGGGTTCGGTGGGGGATGTTTGGAGCGGCATTTGCAACCGGTATTGCACCAGTCTTAAGTATGTGTGTGCTTTCCACCCACATAGTCAAAGGACGCAGCCATTTTAGCCTGGTGAAAGAAAGAACGAAGTTTTCGGATGTCTTCCGGACAATTTCGCTTGGTATGTCCTCTTTTATTGGGGAACTGTCTTCAGCAATTGTCATGCTGCTGTTTAACTTTACTATTTTGAAACTCGCCGGGAACATAGGTGTCGCTGCTTATGGTGTGATTGCAAATATTGCCTTGATTGTATGCTCGATCTTCACCGGAATTGCCCAGGGAGTACAGCCGATCATCAGCTCCCAGTATGGGAAAAAGGATTTTGGCGGTATACGTTTCGTGATGATGAGAGGGGTTCTGCTTGCAGCGGCCTGTGGGATTATCTGTTATTTAGGCGGAGTGCTGATGGCAGAACCGATTGTTGGGATCTTCAATGAATCAGGGGACGCCGGGTTTACGAAGATTGCACTGGAGGGAATCCGGATTTACTTTCTTGCTTTTATCCCTATGGGAATCAACGTGGTTATGGCGGCGGTGCTGTCAGCCAAAGACCAGCCGGCGCGCTCCATGCTCATTGCGCTGTTAAGAGGTGTAATACTTAATGTGGTTTTGATCCTTGTATTTCCCAATCTGTGGAATATGACAGGGGTGTGGATGGTTGTACCGGTAACGGAACTAATAACTGCAGCGGTATGCGGCGTGGTACAGTTTCGCAGCGGAGGCAAGGGGCGGAAGAATGCTGCTGCGAAGAACTAACTGATTCAGGAGTAATTATGGGGCAAAAAGCTGATTCAGGAACATCAATGGGATAGGATAGATAGCTTCACATCATCAACATTAAACCCATCTATCTTTTCTTCCTCCAGGAAACTCAGTATCTGATCAGCACTGCCCTGTGCTAAAATACCATAGATCTGAATGCCGTTTTCTTTGATATATGATTGGATATCCTTGTAAAACCAGGGTCCGATAGCGTTGACATTTGCCATTGCATTTAAGAATTCCCCACGGTCGGCGAGATAGCTTAAAAGTGATTCAAAGTGGGTCTTCCAGCTTCCCACGGGATCTTGATCAAGCTCCTCATTGTGGTTTACCAGGCTTAGAAATGGATAGTTTTTTTCCACTTCTTTGGAGGATTCCATCACACGTCCGGAACCACTGGGCTGGAATCCAACGGTTGAATTGTGAGGCCCCGTCCAAACGGCTGCATAAGAAATGAATATTTCCTGGCCTTCGTCATTGTTCCATTTTTTATAAAGTTTATCGAACTCTTCCAGTGAGAGATTCTTTTCAAAAGTAAAATATGCCGAAACCTGAGATGATTTTGGAAGTTCCTTTAAGGCATCTGCCTGATACTGGATGTCGTCCTGGGGCTGAACGTGGTACTCTACTCCATTTGATTCCTGCCAGACCAGAGTACCTTCTTTAAAGGCAAAACAGTTTGCCGAAGGAAAATGCCAGAAGTTTATGAGTGAGTCGCTGCTGTCCATAAATTCTCCCCGTATTATTTTTCCGGTGAAAACAGATTCTTTATTGGTGAAATGATTATTCTGGCGGATTTGAATCTGATAGCTGCCAAGTCCGTCTCTTACGGCTTCAGCCGTATTGGCAGCATATCCCGGGGAATGGACTTCCGTAAATGCCATGGTATCCATCATGAATTGTCCAAAACCGTATTGATCCGTGGGAATCCCGCTATTGGGATTATAGTAGTTTTTATTAACAATCAGGATGACGACTGCCGATATCACAAGCATGCTCAGGATGGAGATAAAAATGTTTCGGCGGATTTTACGGTTTACGTGTTTCTTTACATTTTTGATCTCAGATTCTTCTGTTTCAGAGAGCAGATCTAAATCCAGATTTTCTCCCATCTGGTCTGTATAATATTCGGTGATGCTTTCGTATTTCTCCAATTCTTCTTCTACCATCCGTTTTTCTTCCGGCGTAGCTGTGTTGGATTTGTATTTTTCTAAAAGTTCATGGAAATTCATGGTACCCCTCCTTTTCTAATATAGAGCGCAGCTTATCTCTGGATCTGCAGAGAGCTGTTCTGGTGGTTCCGGCTGATTGCTTTGTAAAAAGAGCAATTTCTTTTAAGCTGTAATTCATAAAATAGAACATGTAGATTAATTCCCGGTATCGGTCGGGTAATTGTAAGATACAGTGATAAAGATTTTTTGCATCTTCACTTTGAATCATTTGCTCCAGCACGTTGTCATAAGATGGGCTGCCGATATCTTCGAATGGTGCAACCGGTCTTCTTTTTTTCAGCCTTGCCTGGTCGATAAAAATATTTTTGCATACGCGCAGAAGCCAGTACTTAATGGAGTCGCTCTGGATCTCGGCACAGAGGAGGGCTTTGTAGAAGGTATCGCTGGTGATCTCCTCTGCTTCCAGTGTATTTTTACATAGAGACAGGGCGTATAAATATATTTCGTGATAATAAGCTTTGTATATTTGTTCCAGGTCATCCTTTTTCACTGTTCCTCTTTTCCCTCCTTCCCGTTCACTTAATAAACGTTTTCAGCCGCAAAAGGTTACATATTTTTCTATATTTATTAAATTTCCATAAAAATTTTATACCCATACCCATATTTTTATAGTAAAATAAATCTGTTGTAAATTTAGTGACTAAAGAGTTGCCAAGAAACTACTAAAGGAGAAAGAAATGAAAGCAAATGTAAATTCAAATGCCAGGGTGGAAAATATCTACCAGCTGAATGGCCGTGTGCCCATTTCCAAGGCGATCCCCTTTGGTTTGCAGCATGTACTTGCAATGTTCGTGGCTAATATAGCACCGATAATTATTGTGACAAATGCAGCAGGCCTTACGCCTGAACAAAAGGCGATGTTAATTCAAAATGCAATGTTTATTGCAGGAATCGGTACTTTGATTCAATTATATCCGCTATGGAAGATTGGGGCAAGACTGCCGATTGTAATGGGGGTAAGTTTTACCTTTGTGACGATCCTGGGTTATGTTGCAGCCACATTTGGTTATCCCGCCGCCATTGGCGCCATTTTGATCGGAGGTATTATAGAAGGTACACTGGGTCTTTGTGCGAAATACTGGAGGAAAATTGTAGCACCCATTGTAGCGGCGTGTGTCGTTACTGCAATTGGTTTTTCCCTGCTGAATGTTGGGGCGTCTTCTTTTGGAGGAGGTGCCGGAAGCGAAAACTTCGGATCTGCACAGAATCTGATTTTGGGAACTGTAACATTGGTAAGCTGTCTGGTATTTAATATATTCGCCAAATCCTTCTGGAAACAGTTATCCGTACTCTTTGGGCTTGTGGTCGGATACATTTTAGCTATGGCGATGGGCATGGTGAATTTCTCGGAAGTGGCTTCTGCCGGTATTATTGCACTGCCAAAGGTGCTTCCGTTTATACCGGAATTCAATATGAGTGCAATTATTGCCGTAACGGTTATCTTTCTCGTTTCCGCCACAGAAACGATCGGAGATACTTCTGCCATGGCTGTAACAGGCTTAAAGAGAGACGTGACGGACAAGGAAATATCCGGGTCTCTTGCCTGCGACGGGTATATGAGCTCAGTCTCTTCTCTGTTTGGGTGCCTGCCGATTACTTCTTTCAGCCAGAATGTGGGACTGATCGCCATGACAAAAGTGGTGAACCGTTTTACTATTATGACAGGTGCCTGTGTCATGATACTTGCGGGGCTGTTTCCGGTTATTGGAAAACTGCTGTCCACCCTTCCGGATGCGGTTTTGGGAGGCTGTACAATCATGATGTTCGGTTCCATTGTTGTGAGCGGTGTCCAGATGATTACAAGATGTGGCTTTAATCAGAGAAATACCGTTATTACGGCGTTGTCCCTGGGAATCGGAATTGGATTTACACAGGTTCCTGCCATTTTTACAATTTTCCCCAAAATGGTACAGGAAGTTTTAGCGAATAATTGTGTTGCAATTGTATTTATTATTGCCATTGTAATGAATCTGGTGCTTCCTGCTAATATGGAGGTTTCCGGGGAAGGGGACGGCGGGGAGAGCGTTTCTTCTTAACGAAAGTTAACAGATATAATTCAAGAGGAAGATTTGAAGGATGGCTGGTTTCTCTGCTGAAACAAATATGTATATCGAAGGAGTGGCGAAACCATTGGTTCCCCACTCCTTTACTTATGCTATCTTTTTAATCATATACACATTCATACACATCCCATCCATCTTACCAGATACAAATTGCAGCCAAGTGCACGGGGCA
This sequence comes from Clostridiales bacterium, assembly GCA_018365455.1. Classification (GTDB taxonomy): domain Bacteria; phylum Bacillota; class Clostridia; order Lachnospirales; family Lachnospiraceae; genus Robinsoniella. The sequence goes on along the minus strand of JAGZJZ010000009.1, from coordinate 155,371 downwards.
CGGTCTGAACAGTAACACTCCGTACATTGTTACCGCTTTTATTCACATCTGACAATGGTAAAGTCTGAAAAACTTTGCTATAATACAGTTAGTTTGTAACCAGTAGACAGATAAAGAAAGGGATATAAGAAGCCGGAGTGAGTTATGGGCATTGCAAAGAACCGGATTCTTAGGCGCAGTGGATTCCAAAAAAGGAAGATTGATAGAGGTTTACACCCTGAAATGCAAAATTGGTGCGGTACTGCGCAGATGGAGGAATGTATGAAGAAAAAATCAGTTAAGAAGACAGTTTCAAAGGTTTCAAAACAAAGTGTAAATGTGCAGGAAACATCGAAAAAAGCGGAAGAAAAGCTGACAAAGGAAATGGGAAAGGAGCAGGACGAGGATAAAATGCGGCCGGTTCTGGAGACGTTTTCGGAAAGTGCAGTTGATATGGATCCCTACCAGGAACGGTTTAACAGACATGTGGATGAATTGAGATGGCTCTATATGGAGTTATATAACAATGATTACATGTTTGATGATCTGTGTAAAAATATGTATGGATTTTATCAGGACCGGAAAGCAGCCCTTAAGAATCTGGATCAGAAAAGGGAGCAGAAACAGGATTGGTTCAAGCAAAGTGATATGCTTGGCATGATGCTGTATGTGGATAATTTTGCCGGGAACCTGCAGGGAGTGAAGGGGAAGCTGGATTATATTGAACAGTGTAATGTGAACTATGTGCACCTGATGCCTCTTCTGCAGTCACCTGAGGGGCGGTCAGACGGCGGATATGCAGTGTCTGATTTTCGGAAAGTCCAGGATAATCTGGGGACTATGGATGACCTTGCGGAACTTGCAGAGGAATGCCACAAGAGAGAGATGAGCGTGTGCCTTGATTTTGTAATGAACCATACTTCTGAGGATCATGAGTGGGCAGTGCGGGCAAGACAGGGAGAGGGCGAATATATGAGCCGTTATTTCTTCTATGACAACTATTCTATTCCGGCGATGTTTGAGCGGACCGTGCCTCAGGTATTCCCGACAACGGCTCCGGGGAACTTTACCTACCTGCCCGAGAACCGGAATTTTGTCATGACCAGCTTTTATCCTTATCAATGGGATTTGAACTATCAGAATCCTACGGTATTTAATGAAATGATGTACAATTTCCTTTTCTTCGCAAATCAGGGGATAGATATTATCCGTATTGATGCGGTTCCTTATATCTGGAAACAGATCGGGACGGACTGCCGCAATCTGCCCCAGGTTCATACCATCGTCCGCATGATGCGTATGATCGGGGAAATTGTATGCCCTGGTATTCTGCTTCTGGGAGAGGTGGTAATGGAACCGGAGAAGGTTACTCCGTATTTTGGATCAGTAGACAAGCCCGAGTGCCATATGCTTTACAACGTCACCACCATGGCGACTACCTGGAATTCGGTTGCAACCAGGGATGTGAGGCTGTTAAAACAGCAGATGGAAATTATCGACAGGCTTCCCAAGGAATATACCTTTCTGAATTACCTCAGATGTCACGATGACATTGGATGGGGGCTGGATTATAAGACCCTGAAAAACTGGGGAATGGAGGAGCGGCCGCATAAGCAGTACATTAATGACTTCTTTACAGGCAGTCTGGAAGGCAGCTTCAGCCGGGGAGAATTATACAATGCAGATCCGGTGACGGGCGATGCACGTTTCTGCGGAACAACTGCTTCCATGTGCGGTGTGGAAAAAGCAGGATTTGAACAGGACGAGCAGGGGATGAAGCAGGCAATCCAGCTGGATATCATGCTGCATGCATATATGTTTATGCAGTCCGGGATACCGGTAATTTACAGCGGGGATGAGATCGCCCAGGTTAACGATTACAGCTACAAAGAGGATCCCAACAAGGCTCCTGACTCCCGATATATCCACCGCGGGGCGTTTAAATGGGAGCTGACAGCGTATATAGGCGATGACAAATCTGTGCAGGGGCAGGTATTTTCACGGTTGGGACAGCTGGAAAATATTCGCAGGAGCCATAAGGCGTTTGTGTCTACAGCGGACACATGGACACTGGAGACCTGGGATAACAGCGTATTGTGTTTGGTTCGCATGGCTGATGGTGAGAAAGTGACAGGACTTTTTAACTTTAGCGAAAATGAAAGAATCGCGTGGATTAACGAAGAGGATGGAATGTATCAGGACTTGGTTACCGGTAAAGAGATGAGAGCGTCCGGTGTTAAGATGCCGGGATACGGTTTTTACTGGCTGAAGAGAAAATAATTTTACAATCTGGCATTGTACTTTTTAAGTGCAGTGCCGTTTTTGTGCGATCACGTGGATTCCTCCTTGTGAATCAGCCAGCCCCATGATAAAATAAGTTAAAATTTACTCAGTTACAGATAGGAGGGGGTACAGTGATGAAATATTTGAAATGGAGTCTGGCTGTTATGATGATGGTGGTGGTAATGACTGCGGTTATGCCTGTCCACGCAGAAGCAAAACAGAACCGACCGGAAAATGTAAAAGCGGTGCTAGGGGACAAAACAGTAAAGCTTACCTGGAAATCCAGCAAAGGCGCCAGATATTACCGTATTTATCAATACGATCCGAAGAAAAACAATTACCGGCGTGTTCAGAAGACATTCGGAACTTCCTATACTTTCCGCAAGTTGAAATGCGGAGTGAGCTATCGTTTTAAAATAAAAGCCTATGCCATAAAAAAGGGGAAGACGATTTCCAGTTCATTTTCTAAAGTGGTAACAGCAGTGCCCAAACCCGTGGTGAAGAAGCCGTCAGGCGTGAGGGCTAAGGCAGATCAGAACAGCATTACCTTAAGCTGGGAAAAGGCGGCAGGGGCAACCGGGTATTCCATCTATCAGTACAGTGAGAGCCGGAATAAATATGTCAAAATTGCATCTACTACCAAAAGAAGCTATCAGATGAAAGGGTTAAAAGCCGGAGCTGTCTGTAAATTCAAGGTTAAGACCAGAAGAAAGGCGGACGGTAAGATCTATTACAGCAAATATAGTTCTGCGGTGGAAGCAAAAGTGCCAAAGGTTAAGAAAAAAGGAAAATCCACGCTGAAGAAGTTTCTTAAGACGGCAATGGAGCCGGCAGGCAAGACCATGTATGTGTGGGGAGGCGGCTGGAATGAAGCGGATACGGGAGCCGGAACAGATGCCACTACCATAGGGGTCAGTCCTGAATGGGAACGGTTTTTTAACAAACAGGACAGCAGCTATGACTATAACCAGACCCGGTATCAGATTCGCAACGGACTGGACTGTTCCGGGTATGTGGGTTGGTGTATCTACAATATTATGAACACAACCAGTGGAAAAGAAGGCTATGTTATGAAAGCGGAGGATATGGCATCCAATTATGCATCCAGAGGCTGGGGTCAGTATGTGAGCCGTTTCAGCGTCCGTAATTATATGCCTGGAGATATTATGAGTTCTTCCTGCAGTGACTGCGGGCATGTGTGGATTGTAGTGGGAGCATGTCAGGATGGAAGTGTGGTACTGGTGCACAGCAGTCCCCAGGGAGTGCAGATAAACGGCACCGTGGACCGCTATGGAAATACTTCCAGTGAGGCTGTAAATCTGGCAACCTATTACATGAAGAACTATTTTCCCAAGTGGTATAAGAAATACCCAAATTGTATGCGGGGGGAAAGCTACCTGTCCCACTATGCCCAGATGCGCTGGGATGTATCGGGAAATGCAGTTATGACAGACCCGGACGGGTATCGGAATAAAACGGCTGCCCAGATCTTGCAGGATTTATTTTAAGCGTCTTTTGGGATTCCCCAAATAGAATCTTAAAAGGAAGCCTTTTACAAATGCTTTACCGTATGACCAGAAAGAAAGGAATAGAAAATGCCTTATTTATATGACCAATTAAGAGATTACGCCAAATCAGATTATTATCCTTTTCATATGCCCGGACATAAACGGCGTCTGGGTGGTTTTATGAATCCCATAGAGACAGATATTACAGAAATTGAGGGGTTTGATAATCTGCATCATGCTGAGGGAATACTAAAAGAGGCTCAGGAGCGGGCGGCAGCAGTCTACGGTTCTGAGAATACTTATTTTCTGGTAAATGGAAGTACAGCCGGAATTCTTGGCGCAGTCTCTGCATGCACATCCATAGGAGGTAAGATTCTTATGGCAAGAAACTGCCATAAGGCTGTTTACCACAGTGTTTTGATCAGAGAATTAGACGCCGTATATATTTATCCACAACAGGAACAGGGCATTGGCTTGAATTGTGGATTAAGTCCTAAAAAAATCCGGGAAATGTTGATAACTGCTCCGGATATCCAGGCAGTTATAATTACATCCCCTTCATATGACGGGGTAGTTTCGGATGTGGAAAAGATAGCGGATATCTGCCATACTTATCAAAAACCCCTGATTGTGGATGAGGCACATGGTGCGCATTTTGGGTTTCATCCGTATTTTCCCAAGAATTCCATTGGAAAAGGGGCAGATATTGTTATTCACAGCCTGCATAAAACGATGCCGGCATTTACCCAGACAGGACTGATTCATTTAAACGGCAGTCTTGTAGATCAAGCAGTGCTGGAAAGATATCTGGGTATTTATCAGACCAGCAGCCCCTCTTATCTGCTCATGGCGGGAGTGGACCAGTGCATACGGATGCTGGAGGAATCGGGTGACAGGCTCTTTGGTGAGTTCGTAGAAAATCTGGAGCAGTTCCGTACAAAAACCGGTGAATTACAAATGGTGGGTCTGGCTGGAAAAGAGGAATTGGCAAGAGAGAAGGATGTCGCTGATCTGGATCTGTCAAAGCTGATTCTATACATAAAAAATGGCAGCATGAGCGGAAATGAGTTGTATGAAGAATTGCTGCAGCACTACCATCTCCAGCTGGAAATGGCAGCGGGGGATTATGCACTTGCGTTAACATCCATAGGAGACTCCCGGGAGGGCTTTGACAGGCTGTATCAGGCGCTGGAAGAGATTGACAGAAGACTGCTGGCAAAGGATCCTGTCCAATTAGAAAAAAGGTCATATGCCGGAATGAATAACTTGACGGAAATGCCTGTCTGCCGTGCAGTGGAGCGGAGGATGGAGAGGATATTGCTGGAAAATGCCATAGGGCGTATCGCCGGAGAATTCGTGTATCTCTACCCGCCAGGCATTCCGCTAATCGTACCGGGTGAAAAAATAAGTGGAGAGTTTGTGGAAAACGTATTACAATATAGGGAAAAAGGATTTTCGCTTCAGGGAATGAAAGACTATTCCGGAAAATATCTGGAGGTACTGGAGCGTGATTAAGAAACCTTTTTTGCAGGCTGAAGTCTTTGCTTTGCAGTATAGAATCGGCACCGCTAATAATTTACAGAAAGAGGATGTTTATGGGAAAGATATTTTACATCATGGGAAAAAGTGCAACTGGGAAAGATACGATTTTTAAGGAGGTATTGAAAAATAAGAAGATACATTTAAAAAATGTAATTCTTTATACCTCACGTCCGATCCGTGCAAAGGAAAAAGATGGGGTAGAATATCATTTTGTAGATGAGTCCAGACTGTTGGAACTTCAAAATGCGGGAAAGGTGATTGAGATGCGCTCTTATGATACTATTCATGGCATCTGGAGCTATGCCACGGTGGATGATGGACAGTTCGATCTGGATAATGAGAATTTTCTGGCAATTGGGACACTGGAATCTTTTGAGAAGATGAAAGCTTATTTTGGAGAGAAAAAAGTTGTGCCTGTATATATTGAGGTTGCCGATGACAACCGGCTTGAGCGGGCGCTGAGACGGGAAAGAAAGCAGGAACAGCCCAAATACGAGGAACTGTGCCGCAGATTTTTGGCGGATGCCCAGGACTTTTCAGAAGAAAATATTGCAAATGCAGGTATTTCTAAGCGGTTTATCAATGATAAGGACAGAGAAGCCTGTATAAATGAAGTGGTGGAATACATTTATAGGATTATAAATTAAACTGGTTCACAGACAATTCATACAATTTACCCAAAAAAGCTAGGTAAATGGACTATGTTATGATATAATAGGACTTACTAAGACAGATGGTGCAAAGAGGCAGTGAGGAGTGATATTATGCCAGGATTTAATAAGATTATAGGACACAAACAAATAGTGGAACATTTACAGAATGCAATGAAGATGAACAAGGTTTCTCATGCTTATATATTTAATGGTGAAAAAGGTTCTGGCAAGAAGAGTCTGGCTAATATATTTGCTATGGCATTACAGTGTGAGGGAGAAGGAGCAAAGCCGTGTGGTATATGCAGATCCTGCAAACAGGCTGAAAGCGGAAACCATCCGGATATTATTACGGTGAGCCATGATAAGCCCAATAGTATAGGTGTTGAAGATATCAGGGAAAAGCTGGTGGGAGACGTTATGGTGAAGCCCTACAGCAGCCCTTACAAAGTATATATCGTGCCGGACGCTGAGAAGATGACGGTTCAGGCACAGAATGCTTTACTGAAGACAATAGAGGAGCCGCCGTCATATGTAGTCATTCTCTTACTGACGGCTAACGCAACTTCACTGTTAGCTACGATTTTATCCAGGTGCGTAACTTTAAATATGAAGCCGGTGCCGGATGAAATGGTGAAGAAGTATCTGATGGAAAATGTGGAAGTACCGGATTACCAGGCGGATGTCTGCGTGGCGTTTGCCCAGGGAAACATTGGGAAAGCGGTACAGCTGGCATCATCGGATAACTTTAATGAGATTAAGGCAGCTGCACTTCATCTGCTTACCCATGTAAAAGATATGGATATCAGTGATATTATTGCGGCGGTCAAAGCGGTTTCGGAATTCAAGATGGAGATACAGGACTACCTGGATATTCTGGCGATCTGGTATCGGGACGTGCTTTACTTTAAGGCAACGAAAGATCCCAATGGTCTGGTGTTCCGGGATCAGGTAAGATTGATTTCCGCTCAGACGAATATGAGTTCTTATGAGGGGATTGAGAAGATATTAAGTGGATTGCAGAAGGCGAAGGCGCGTCTGAATGCCAATGTAAACTTTGATTTAACGATGGAATTATTGTTCCTTATGATAAAGGAGAACTAGCAATGGTTAAGATTGTAGGTGTTAGATTTCGTAATGCGGGAAAGATCTATTATTTTGATCCCAAGCATTACACGATGGAATCAGGGGATCACGTAATCGTGGAAACAGCGAGAGGTGTGGAATACGGAACCGTGGTAACCAAGGTTACGGATATGGATGAGAAGAAGGTGGTTCAGCCTTTAAAGCCGGTGATCCGGGTAGCAACCCAGGAGGATGCGGAAAGAGAGCTGAAGAATAAAGAAAAGGAAAAGGATGCTCTTCGTATCTGCCAGGAGAAGATTAAAAAACACAATCTGGAAATGAAACTCATCGATGCTGAGTATACTTTTGATAATAATAAAGTACTGTTTTACTTTACTGCAGACGGAAGAATCGATTTCCGTGATCTGGTTAAGGATCTTGCGGCAGTATTTAAGACCAGAATCGAGCTCCGTCAGATCGGTGTTCGTGATGAAACTAAGATTCTTGGAGGAATCGGAATCTGCGGCCGTCCGCTCTGCTGTAATACATACCTCGCGGAGTTTGCGCCGGTATCCATTAAAATGGCGAAAGAACAGAATCTATCTTTAAATCCCACCAAGATATCCGGCGTATGCGGAAGATTGATGTGCTGTCTGAAGAATGAAGAAGAGACCTATGAATATCTGAACAGCAGGCTGCCAAATGTGGGGGATCGTGTTCTTGCGGAAGATGGATTAAAAGGTGAAGTTCAAAGTGTCAGTGTGCTTCGCCAGACCGTAAAAGTAATCGTAGAAGTTAATGATGAAAAAGAAATTCGTGATTATAAAGTGGACCAGCTGAAATTCAAACCGAAACGCAAGAAAGAGAAGATCAGCGTGGATAAGGAATTGAAGCAGCTGGAAGAGATGGAGAAAAAAGAAGGGAAATCCAAGTTAGATGACAATTGAGCTGTATCCCGGTGAGCGCCTGGACGATCTGGAGCGCAACGGATATAAGATTATTCAAAATGATAAGACATTCTGCTTTGGAATGGATGCGGTGCTGCTTTCCGGTTTTGCCCGTGTAAAGCAGGGAGAGAAGGCACTGGATCTGGGAACCGGAACCGGTATTATTCCCATTTTGCTAAAGGCAAAAACCAGTGGAGAGCATTTTACCGGTCTGGAGATTCAGGAAGCCAGCGCTGATATGGCAAGGAGGAGTGTTCTCTACAATCATCTGGAAGATCAGATTTCTATTGTACAAGGAGATATCAAAGAGGCCCATACATTATTTGATGCGGCTTCTTTTGATGTTATTACAAGTAATCCGCCTTATATGACAGGAAACCATGGCCTGGTCAATCCGGATATGCCTAAGGCGATTGCGAGACATGAGATTCTGTGTACGCTGGATGATGTAATTGGACAGGCGTCCAGGCTGCTGCGACCGGGCGGAAGGTTCTATATGGTGCACAGGCCATTTCGGATGGCTGAGATTATGACGAAGATGACGGCACATCGTTTGGAGCCTAAGCGGATGCGGTTAGTATATCCCTTTGTGGACAAAGAGCCGAATATGGTGCTGATCGAAGGATTAAAGGGTGGAAAACCCCGGATAACCGTTGAAAAACCATTGATTGTGTACAAAGAACCTGGTGTATATACTGATGAAATTTACGACGTATATGGTTATTGATCTTAAGCCGCTTCACAGAAGCACACCTGAAGCAGAGATCAGGGACTCTGCTCACAGTTATTTACGCAATCCGGTACTCATTTATGGGAATTAGTAAAAGGAGATGATCACATGCAGGGAAAATTATATTTATGTGCTACGCCAATAGGAAATCTGGAAGATATTACGATGCGTGTACTCCGTATTTTGAAGGAAGTGGATTTAATTGCAGCCGAGGATACGAGAAACAGCATCAAGCTGCTGAATCATTTTGACATTAAGACTCCCATGACCAGCTATCATGAGTACAATAAAATTGACAAGGCGCATTATCTCATTGAACAGATGAGAGACGGGAAAAATATAGCGTTAATAACAGATGCGGGGACGCCTGGGATCTCAGATCCGGGTGAAGAACTGGTGCGTTTGTGCTATGAAGCAGGAGTGGAAGTAACTTCCCTTCCCGGGGCGGCAGCGTGTATTACGGCTCTGACTCTGTCCGGGCTTTCCACAAGGCGGTTTGCATTTGAAGCATTTCTGCCCGCTGATAAGAAAGAGAAGAAGGAAGTGCTGGCTGAGTTAGAAGGTGAGACCAGAACCATGATTCTGTATGAGGCACCGCACAGGCTTGTACGCACCCTGGAGGAGCTCTTGTCAGTGCTTGGAAACCGGAAGCTTACGGTATGCCGGGAATTGACCAAGAAGCATGAGACTGCTTTTGTCACGACTATGGAAGAGGCGTTAGCCCATTATAGGGAAGTGGACCCCAGAGGGGAATGTGTGCTGGTGATCGAAGGCAGAAGCCGCCAGGAGATTCGGGAAGAGGCGCGCAAAGCCTGGGAGGAATTAACCATAGAGGAGCATATGAAGCGCTATCAGGATATCGGAATGGATAAAAAGGAAGCGATGAAATGTGTTGCCAAGGATCGGGGAATCAGTAAACGGGATGTTTACCAGGAATTAATATAATGCTTTTTAAATCAAAACAGTACGATAAGCAGTAATAAAACTGTTTATCGTACTATTTTAGTTTGTCATAGAGGTGTATTAAAGCTGCATTGCACAAATAACTATGAATTTAGTATCCGCTATCGTACTAGTTTTTATTATTTAGTTTTGTTTCATGCGTATTTAAATAAATATCCTGTATTTCTTGCTTTGCTTTTATGTCGCTGGCAATCCTCACTGCCACGTTTAGCTTACGGGACAGATCAAGATGTCCTTCAGCAATAACTCTTATATTGCGGTTAGTCTAGTTTTTAAGTGTAACTTTAATACCCGTAACCTCTTTTTGTATGTTATTAATTTCTTTTTCAACATTTTCAAGACGTTTGTTATTATCTTTTACAAGTTCAATCAACGTGTCCAGCTTTTCAGTATCTGTCATATTACAAACCTCCTAATGAAGTGCATATGTCAATAGTTCTTTCTTTGTTGTACAGTATACCACATCGAAAGTGCAAAGTTTATCAATAATCATGACGCATTTACAAGTGTAGTGGAAAACGGCATGCCGTCAAAAAATTTATTTTCTGGAAATATGAATCAATGCATCTCTTTTTATATGCTGCAATACAAAAACCATATCCTGTTCCGGAATAGCTACGCATCCGGCAGTGGCGCCGCCTCCGAAGCAATGGAGGAAGATAGCTGAGCCTGCGCCCGGGGTACAGGCGGTATTGTAGTTGATGGAAAGTGCATAGGCATATGCCGTGGGATATTCTGATAAATGTTCGGCACTGTTCCAGTCCGGCGTTACATTTTTTGTACTGACAAATTTGTTGTAATACTGTGAGTTTGGATCGTCTACCCAATAATGGGAAGGATTGATCTTCGTATAGGGAAATGCAGTACCCGGACTAGAGTTATTGCCAAATGCTACGCCAAAACTGTATGTTCCTTCTGGTGTGGTGGCAAGTCCCTCGGATGTAGGACCTACTCCCCGCCGTCCTACGTATGCCGTTGTGCTTAGGATTTCATTCCAGGTAGTATCATTTTTTTTCTCCAGCATGGTAAATTCTGCTGTACTTCCGGTTGCTTCCACGAAGATCATCTGGCTTGCTTTCTTATAGGAAGAAAGAGATCCGTCTTTTTTCAGATAGTACCAGTCATTTTTTACCTTTGCCCAGCCGTTCATCAGCTGTCCGTTTTTATTAAAATAGTATTTTTTCTTTTGTATGGTCTTCCATCCGGCAGCCATGACTCCTTTGGCACCCACATAATACTTCTGCTTCTTATAGGTAATCCATTTGTTGGAAGCCATTGTCCCGTTTTTATTGAAGTAATACCATTTTTTCTTATAGGAAACCCATCCTGTTGCCATATCTCCGTTTTTATTCAGATAATATTTTTGTCTATTATATGTCTTCCAACCGGTATCCATGTTTCCGCTGCTTTTGAAATAGTAATACTTGCCGTTTATTTTGAGCCAGGTATTTTTCGCATAGGTCTTGTTGGTGTAGCGGTATTTCCATTTAGTTCCTCTCTTAACCCAGTCCCCTTTTTTGGCGGGAGCTTTTCGGACGTCTTTTAGCGTTTTTTGGGACGCTGCCTGGGTGGGGATGGATATGGCGGCTGCCATGGTCAGAATTACTGCGAATAGGAAGAATAGTCTTACAATCTTAGAACCTGGGGCAAATATGCCGCAAAGTGGGTCGTGGAGATGGCGGAAATGAATTTTCAAACTCCCGCTGGTGCTGTTAAAATACTTTTTCATATGGTACCTCCCGTTTGGTATTTCCTGTAAAATGCTGTTGTTTTTATTATAGGTGGGCGGTGGAGGTTTGTCAAAAGTAATTTACAGGTTCTGGAAGGAATTACGGTTAAGAATATTGTATTTTTTGTCAAGAAAATCATATGTACTTCCAAATAATGTAAGATTATAATCGAATAAACAAAGTTCTGCAAGAAAATTTGTTTGTAGCAGACAGAAGAAATCGGAGGGAAAATTATGGAGGTTTTGAAGAAAGCAGCAGTTATTTTGCTAACCCTGTGCCTGGTCTTTTCAGGGTTGGATCTTGGGGGAATTACTGCATTTGCAGAAAGTGCTGATCCCACAGATGGATCAGATGCAGCAGTGATTAATGTGACGGATTTCGGGGCAGATCCCAGCGGTGCCAGGGATAGTGCCGTTGCAATTCAAAAGGCAATTGAGGCAGTGAGAGCGCTGGACGGACAACCTGTAATATTGAATTTTCCACAGGGGGAGTATCATATTTACCCGGAATATGCGGCAAAGAGGGATCTCTATGTCACCAACACCTGCGGAACAGATCAGAATTATAAAAATAAAACAATTGGTATTCTCTTAGAGGACTTGAATAATGTGACCATTGAGGGAAATGATTCTTTATTTATGTTCCATGGGAAAATGACAACGCTGTCAACCATTGGGTGTAATAATGTTACCTTTCAAAACTTTTCCTTTGACTTTCAGGTACCTACCGTAGTGGATGTCACGGTGGAGGAAACAGGGGACGGCTATGCAGTTGCCTATGTACCGGAATGCTATAAATATGAGATTGACGGGACGAATGTTAACTGGTTAAGTGATATCAGTCCTTATTCCGGAAAGCGCTATTGGACCGCCAGGAATAATATGGTCTATACACAGCGCTATGATCTGGCTTCAGGCGAGACCTGGAGGGGGAGTACAGGCTTCAATCCGCTGTTCAGAAACGTAACAGGGATTGAAGATCTGGGGAATCATCGTTTGAAATTTACTTATACGAATATGGATTCGGAACTGAAACCGGGCATCTGCTATCAGATGAGAAATACCGTGCGTGATACACCGGGCACCTTTATCTGGGAAAGTAAGGATGTGGCGCTGCAGAATATCAATGCATACTTTCTCCATGGATTTGGCATGGTCGGACAGTTCAGTGAAAATATCACATATGATGGAGTAAACTTTAAAACTCCTGCCAACAGTGGAAGAACAACAGCCGGATATGCGGATTTTGTACAGATGTCAGGCTGTAAGGGGCTGATTGACATAAAGAACTGTCTGTTTTCCAATCCCCATGACGATCCCATTAATGTTCACGGAACCTTTTTGCAGGTTGTGGAAAAAATGGCACCGAACAAAGTAAAAGTAAGATATATGCATAATGAAACGGCTGGATTCCCTAATTTCTACGTGGGAGATCAGGTGGAATTTATGACCAGGGGAAATATGGTGCCGATAGCAAATTCTCAGGCGACCGTAACCAATGTAGAGGGTCCGGGACCTGGAAATCTTACCGATATTATCATTACGCTGGATCAGGACATTCCGGCTGAGATTGGTCCAAACACTCATGTGGTGGAGAATATCACCTATACGCCGGAGGTTCATATTACAAATAATGTTTTCCAGGCGACACCAACCAGAGGTATTCTGGTGACTACAAGGCAGCCGGTTTTGATTGAGAACAATTATTTTGACAGTATGAATATGGCGGCTATTTACATTTCTAATGATGCATCCAACTGGTTTGAGTCAGGTCCGGTTAAGGATGTGACAATCCGCAACAATATATTTGATAAATGTGCATCTCCTGTGATCTACATTGATCCCACCGGGACACCGGATGTGAATAACCCGGTACATGAGAATGTGCTGATTGAGGGGAATCAGATCTATATGGAAAATGGAAATGTATTGTCGGCTAAAAGTGTGAAGAATCTTCAGTTTTTAAACAATACAATTCTCCGCTATGATCCGGGAGTTGAACTAAAGCTTTCAGCAGATCACAGAAAGCTGGAGGTCAATGAGACTGCAGAACTAACCACCGATGTCAGGGGCAATTCATTGAATTCCAATCTGTATTCCTTTGATGCCTGTAATCAGGTGTCATTAAAGGGCAATATCTATGAAGGAGGCTTGAATAAGAGAGCCAATCTGACAGGGGGAATGTCAGCAGATGAAAAGTATATCGCCATAGATAAAAGCGAAGGGGTTAAAATAGGTACGGATAACAAGACGCCTGCAGTGGGAACCGTTTACTACCAGAGCAGTGATGAGAGCGTTGTAACGGTATCGGATTCCGGCAGAGTTAGTGCAGCTGGGGAAGGCGTTGCTAAGGTAAAGGCTTACACAGTCCAGGAAGGGCGGAGATTTGAATCGGATGAGGTGACATTTTATGTGGGAGAAGGATCGGGCGCTGTTATGCCGGAACGTATCCGTATTGTATCGGAAGGAGACAGCATTACATCTATAAATGGTACTTTGCAGTTTCGTGCGGAAGTATTTCCTGCAGAAGCAGTAGATCAGTCGGTGACATGGTCGGTTATAAATCCGGTTACCGGAGAGGCGTCGCAGGCGGCTGTAATTGACAGTAATGGACTGCTTACCGCCAGACAGGAGGGAGCTGTCATTGTCAGAGCATCCACCATTAATCAGGTACAGGCTGACAGTCTGGCTGTGATCTCCACACCTGCATCGGGTGGATTAAAAGATAACTGGCAGATTGTAAGAGAGGACAGCAATGGCTGGAAATTAGAAGAAGATAGGGATGCGGTGTCTGTTCTGGCTCAGGGGAACAGCCTGTGGGCTACGGGTAACTCCGTGAAAAATATCATTACGACAGACTTTACCGGATCGGCGGATGATGTAACGGCAGTTGTGAAGTTATCCGGCAAAACCGGAGCTGACTATGACGAAGCGGGCCTTATTTTCTATCAGGATGACGACAATTATACTGCAGTTCAGAGGAAGCATGGAACCGGAAATGCGGTCCTTGCAGTTGTAAATGAGCAGGGCGGATCACCTTCCGAAAATCCAAGTCTGCCGGATATGGAAAATGAAGACATTTACCTGAAGCTGGTGAAGACAGGAACGGATATTACCGGATACTACCGTGTGGATGAAAACGAGGAGTGGACAGCCATCAGAACCGTCAGCAATGCGGGGCTTGGGGGTTCTTTCCGGGCAGGTATCCTGGTTGGAGGCGGAAACAGCAGCAGCTGGTTTACTATTTCTGACATGTCGGTCAACGGAATGGATTATGGCTTTAAAAATACAAATCATGCACCAACAGCAGCAGATATTACTTATCAGATGCCCCAATCAGGCCATGCTGCAGCGGGAGATCAGGTATCGGTAAGCTACCGGTATGAAGATGAGGACGGAGATGAAGAGCAGAATACGGTGATCTCATGGCTGGTTTCAGACAGTGAGGATGGAATATACCAGCCGCTTGCCGGGCTGACCGGTAATGAAATTACCCTGCCGGATAACTTTGCCGGAAAGTATGTCAAGGCTGCAGTTATCCCTGTGGATGCAAGAGGAAAATGCGGTCTGATCACTTATGGAGACGCATTTTCGGTAGCAGGTAAGGGGACGTATGCGGGTAATGAGGTGCATAGGGACAATGATGTCTCTGCGGAAAAAGATGCGTACACGGGTAATGAAGCGTCTTCCGATAAAGATGCATACCCGGGTAATGATGTGTCTGCGGATAAAAATGCGTACACGGGTAATGAAGCGTCTTCCGATAAAGATGCATACACGGGTAAAGAAGTGTCTGCGGATAAAGATGGATATACAGATAAAGAAGCGTTTGGAGATAAAAATTCCCGGGAAATGGGAATGTCAGCTGAGGCAGGTTTGAAAAAGGCAGGGATTTCCGGTACGGATTTTAATGATTTTCAGAGTGATA
Organism: Clostridiales bacterium; assembly: GCA_018365455.1. Taxonomy (GTDB): domain Bacteria; phylum Bacillota; class Clostridia; order Lachnospirales; family Lachnospiraceae; genus Robinsoniella. Next base: position 140,047 of record JAGZJZ010000009.1, on the reverse strand, counting down.
CCAGATATTATGTCACCACAGCGGGACCGGAAACGGAATTCATAGATCTGGATTTTGAAACTAAGGATCAGAATGCTGTCATTCAGTTAACGGTGAACGGAGGGGTATTGGAAAAGGGGGCAGCAGGCACCGTATCCTGCAAACAGGTTCCGTTGATTGCAAATCACAATATCATCGAAGCAAGAGTAACCGCAGCAGACGGACTGGACAGGGCTTATTATCGGTTTATCATCATGAGAAGAGGATATAACGATCCTACATTGAGCAGTATTCTGGTGGATGGCAGTGCAATTGATTTTGATCCGGATACGACGGAGTATTATATAAATCAGGACAGTGAAAAGGAGGTGTCCATTGCAGCATTCAAGGGAAATGATTCTTCTGTAGTGACAATTACAAAAGGAACCGACAGAATAGTGGGAACCGAAAAAACAGTGCCGGTGATACCGGGAATCAATCAGATTGTAATTGGGGTGAAACCGGATACCAATGCCGCTTCACGGTATTATACACTGCATGTCAGAGTACCTAAGGATGATGATAACCAGCTCCTTAAGATGGAGTTTTCCAATGAAATTGCAATGAACCGGCAGTTTGAACCGGATATTCTGGCATACTCCGGAACCACGGGATCATCCGCCGGAAGTCTGAAATTGGAAGCACAGGATCTGGGAGCAAAAATCAGGGTGCTGTATAACGGAAAGGAAACGTTGTCAGATGATTATAAGGTAACCGTTCCTCTGGATATCTATAATGGCATAAACCGTGTTGTTGTGATTGTAACTGCAAAAAATGGCGAACAGAGAGTCTACCGGGCAGAGATCGAGGGAAGAGCAGAAACCAGCGCCAATGACCGGAACTGGCTGAGCTATACCATCGGCTGGGGAAGTATCCATATTGATTCTGCAATGAATGGCACGCCAATCACCTTGCTCAATGATAAGAATGAACGGGTGGAATATGCCAGAGGAATCGGAACCCATGCGAACTCCACCATTATATTCCAGGTGGAAGGAAAGGGTTATGAAAGATTCCAGTCATTTGTAGGAGTGGATGCCAGTCAAAATGGAAAAGGTTCTGTAACTTTTAAGGTAAAGGCAGATGACAAGGAGGTATTTAACAGCCAGGAGCTGACTTCTGCTTCTCCTCAGAAGTTTGTTGATATTGATCTGAAGGGAGTGAAAACGCTGACGCTGATAGCGGATCAGGGTGCCGATAACGGCAATGACCATGCAGATTGGGCAGATGCCAAGTTCACCGGAAGGATAGCTGAAAGGGAAGATTCGACACAGTATCAGGTAAAGATCCAGACAGAGGGAGCGGGAAGTGTGGAAACCAGCGCCCAGGATGGAAAGATTACAAAGAATGACAGTCTGGTACTTACTTTTATTCCGGAAGACGGGTACGTGGTCGATAAAGCTTATGTAAATGGGAAACCAATACAGGTAAACAGCATGAACCAGTCTGTTATTGCAAACGTAAAGGAAGATATCACTGTAAGCGTGGTTTTCCGGGATAAAAATGAAATAGTATGTACCTGCCTGCTAACCAATCTGACATTTTCCGGAAGTGAGCTGAGTATAGACAAAAAGGGCGATAAGAAAATGTTACTGCTGGAGGCAGCAGCCCGGCTTGAAGGAAGCTGTCAGATAGAGGGACACAGCCAAAAAGAGATTACGTATGCTTATGAAATTATTTCCGATACTACAGGAAGTGCAGTCATTACAGAGGGCAGCAAACTAACCGTTGACAATCAGGGCATTGTTACAGTCCGGGTAAAAGCTTCCGCTGAGGATACAAATGTATTGATGGAAACTGCAAAATTTGTGGTTACCGTAAAGCCGGTTCAAGGTCCCGAACCTGTAACCTATACAGTAAAGTTCAACCCAAATGGAGGAACGGTGTCCAAATCAGAGATAACCGTCAAGGCAAACAGCTTATTTGGCACGCTGCCGGTACCGTCCAGAAAAGGATACCGGTTTACGGGATGGTATCATGGAACAAAGCTGGTAAAGAATACGGATATCTGTAAAGGGAACATGACCTTAACAGCAAAGTGGGAACAGATACCGGTTAAGCCGTCCACTGTTACGAATTTGAAAGTATCCGGCGCTTCCCAGAAAAAGATAAAATTAAAATGGGGGAAAGTAACTGGTGCGGATACCTATAAGGTATACCGGTATAATGATAAGAAGAAAAAATGGAATACGTTGAAAACAACAACCGGAACCTCCTATACCGACACGAAACTGGAACCGGGCGTCAAATACAAATATTGCGTGGCAGCCAGCAACAGTGCAGGCACAGGGAAAAAATCAAAAACGCTGATCACAGCCGCAAAACCGGTGAAACCGGCATTAAAAGTGACTGCAGCAGGAAAAGGTGCTGTAAAAATATCCTGGAAGAAGCAAAAGGCATATAAGATTGATATTTATATGAAGACAGGAGATGGAAAATACAGTAAAATTAAATCTAAATCAGCAAAAAGCACCTCATACGTAAAATCAGGACTTAAAAAAGGAAAAACTTACCGATTCCGTATCAGGGCTTATGCAAGACCTGCTTCTAAGGTGAAGGTATACAGTGAATATTCCGCTGTTAGAAGAGTGACAATAAAATAGTATAGAATTAGAAGGATGCTGCGTATCAGAGTCAGGAGATATGCAGTATCTTTGTGTTTTGAGAGCGGATCATGTGGTAGAAGCAGGGGTGGAATAAAAAGGAGCAGCTGAAATTTATTAGACATAACAGGAATGAAATGTTATAATGAAAACTTATAATAACCGTCTACGGAGGCCTTTGTGGCAGGCCGAATGCCGAAACGGGACTTTACTGCTTTGTGTGGTATGGTTCATTATAAGCTGACTATTGATCATGATTAAGATAGGGGAGAAGATTATGACGAAAAAACAGATACTTAGAATGGTTTGTTTTCTGATGCTTGCAGGTGGTATATTTTATGTGATGAATGGAATATTTGTGAAACCGGCGTCAATTGAGATAAATGACCGCTATGATGCATTTTATAAAAGAGAAGCAAAGAATTCATGGGATGGTGCATTAATCGGAAGCAGTGTGGTAGACCGCGCATGGGCAGCACCGCTTGCATGGAATGAGTATGGCATGGCATTATATCCCATGTCTACGGACAGCCTGCCGTTACCGTTTGTCACAAATCTGATTGAAGAAATACATAAAAAGCAAAATACAAACTTTTTTGTAATTGATTTACGAGGATTAAGAAGCAGTAAGTTAGAACTCCAGGAGTTTAAGATCCGGCGTTTGACTGATAATATGAAATTTTCTAAGAACCGGATGGATGTTCTGAGAAAAGCTTTTACCTATGCAGAGAAATATAACGAAGATAAGTCATTCCTGGATCATAAAATGTCTTTTTATATTCCTTTTATTAAATATCATCCAAGATGGGAAGAGCTAAATAAATATGATTTTACGATCCCGGAGAGGCAGGTAAAGGGTGTCTACGAAAAAAATGCATTTATGGTGAATACCCAGAAAAGACCCAAAACAACGGATAAGATAGGTGAAATATCAGAACTGCAGTCAGAGATTTTATTGGAAATATTAGAATACGGGAAAGAAAATAATCTGCAGCTCCTGTTTACTTCCATGCCTGGATACATGTCTCAGAACGCGCAAAAGCAGATGAATAAGGTATTTGAAATAATAAAAGAGTATGGTTTTGATTCTATTAATTTTAACAAACAGGATCTCTATGATGAACTGGGAATTGATTTCGCAACAGATTATATTGATCCGATTCATCTGAACTCAAAAGGAGCCAGAAAAGTTACTTCATATCTGGGCAGTTATATAAATGAGCATTATAATTTTCGCGACAAACGAGGTGAAGAAACATATAAGAGCTGGGACGATGCATGGAAGGAATATGACGCATTTTACAACAGCGGCTGGCAAAATAACGGTAATCCCCAGGCATAAACAGACAGGAGGCAATCCACATGAATATTTTAATAACACTTTCCATGACGGAAGCACAAAAAATGGAGCTGGAACGAATGGATCCGTGTGCCGAGTATCATTACACGAAGTATAAGTCCGTAACCAGGGAACAGGTTCAGGCGGCAAATATTGTGATCGGCAATGTGCCGCCGGAATACATTGCAGCATCAGCTAACTTAAAGTGGCTTCAGCTAAACAGTGCCGGTACGGATGGCTATTGCAAGCCGGGAGTACTGGCTGAAGGTACGCTGCTGACCAATGCTTCCGGGGCATATGGACTGGCTATCGGGGAATTTATGGTTGGACTTACCTTTGCACTGAAGAAAAATACCGCCCGGTATATCCGCAATCAATTCAACCACATATGGCATTATGAGGGCGGTGTAAGTACCATTGCCGGGAGTACTGTTCTGGTGATCGGACTTGGGGATATCGGGATGGAGTATGCCAAAAGAATGCAGGCTCTGGGAAGCCATGTGATTGGCGTGAAACGCAGGAGAAGCGAAAAGCCCCCATTTGTAGACGAGCTTTATTATGAAGAGGATGTGGACAGTCTGCTTCAAAGGGCTGATATTGTAGCCCTAACTATGCCTGCATATGATAAGACGATTGGGTTTATGCGGGAAGAGCGGCTTAAAAAGATGAAGGAGTCTGCAATCCTGATAAATGTGGGCAGGGGCAGTTTAATCGATACGCAGGACTTATACCGGGCATTGAAAGAGAATTGGATCGCCGGTGCCGGGATTGACGTGATCACGCCGGAGCCGCTGCCATCGGACCATCCGATGTGGGATCTGGAAAATCTGATCTTAACACCCCATGTTTCAGGCGGATATTCGGTACCGGAGACTCTGGAGCGGATAGTAGGGATTGCGCTAGAAAACAGGAGGCGGTTAGCCGCAGGGGAGCCTCTGAAAAACAGAATTGACTTCCAGACAGGGTACCGGTTGTAAGATGGACTTCTATCAAAGGGTGGCAGTGGTATGCAAAATGATTCCGGAGGGCAGGGTGGCAACCTACGGTCAAATAGCTCTTCTATGCGGAAAACCTAAAAATTCCCGACAGGTGGGTTACGCACTGAGAAATAATCTGTCGGGAGATCATCTCCCAGCGCAGAGAATTGTAAATCATCAGGGATATCTCTCCGGTGCGGGATGCTTTCAGGAGCCGGATAAGCAGGATGTGCTTCTGGAAGAAGAAGGAGTGGAAGTAAGTCCTGATTTAAGGGTGGATTTAAAAAAATATGGATGGAAAAATACATTGGAGGATGCACTTTGGCTAAGGGCATATTTTGAAGAAACAGGGATATAGAAGTCCCTGTTTTTTTTTACGATAAAAGAATCATCCATTTATATAGGAAACAGATTTACGGTACTCGGTAGGGGCAGTTCCAACGGTTTTTTTGAAAATCCGGCTGAAGTACAATGCATTCTGGTAGCCGGTCAGGTCTCCGATCTCGTTTATGGTCAGGTCGGTTGTCTCTAATAATTCTTTTGCTTTGGTCATGCGGATGGAAGTAATATACTGCATGGGTGTCATGCCCATATATTGGCGGAAGGTTCGGATAAACCAGCAGGTGCTGATATGGTTTGCCGCTGCATAGTCCTGGATACTCAATTCCTGGGAGAAATGTTCGTTGAAATAGTGCACCGCTGTTTCAATTTCTGACTTTATTTTAGTGCTGCCATGGCCTTTCTCCTGCTGATGACGGGAAATCAGGATGAGAAACTCCCGGAAATATAAGTTCAGCAATTCACAGTGTCCCGGACGCTTTAACTGCAGTTCCCGTATCATTTTATTCATAAGCTGGGTGTATTCAGAAGTAAATCCGATCTCCAGCATATCCTGCTCTTTAAATCCTGCGGCGTCCAGAAGGGCTTCTGCGCCATAACCGGAAAAATGTATCCAGAAGAGTTCGGGGGTATTCTGGGCATAGTAATAATATTTCTGGGGTTCCAAAGGACGGTAAAGGATCAGGGAGCCTGCAGCAAGTTCTTTGCGAACACCGTTTTTTTCAAAATCTGCTTTGCCCTGTGCGACATAGATTAACTGATAATCAATACGTCCGTTGGGGCGCAGGGTAACCATTTCCTTTCGTGATATGAACCGGTAATTCCCGCAGCTGTAAATGGACAGTTCGTGCTCCTGGTCCAAAATATCTATATCTATATCATTTAAATAGCCTGAGTTTGAGTACAAGGATACACCTCCGTTCAGTTAGTTGACACGCAATATAATATAATTATAACCCGGTAAGATCGTCGTGACAATAGGTTTTGTATCATTTTGTGCATATATTCGTCTATCCTGGATATGGAAATTTACTTGGGTGGAACTTATAATCAGTATCAAGAAGAGCAGTTTCAAAACTGCGCTGGTAGTTCTGAAATTTATACTTTACAGACTACGAAATCAACGGCAGATGTCATGCATTTTAAAGTTTATATGAACTACAGGAGGGTTCCAAAATGATAATTCCAAGATATTATGAAGATTTGAAGGTTTTGCACAAAAATACAATGCCAAACAGAAGTTACTACATCCCTGCTTCCGGCCAAAGAAATGACCTGGTGGAGAACAGAGAAGCTTCTGATCGTTTTTTTCTGTTAAACGGAACCTGGAAGTTCCGGTATTATGACAGTATTTATGACCTTCAGGAGGAATTTTACCAGACCGGTTATGATACAAAGGATTTTGGAGAGATACCGGTTCCAAGCGTATGGCAGAACTTTGGATATGACCGCCATCAGTATACCAATACCAGATATCCGTTTCCCATGGATCCGCCTTATGTACCCCAGGATAATCCCTGTGGGGCTTATCTTCATACCTTTGTGTATCATAAAGTTCCAGAGGCACCAAAGCAGTTTTTAAATTTTGAAGGAGTGGATTCCTGCTTTTATGTATGGATGAACGGAGTATTTGTAGGATACAGCCAGATCTCTCATGGTATGAGTGAATTTGATGTATCGGAGGTATTGAGGGACGGCGAAAACAATATCGCTGTTCTGGTTTTAAAATGGTGTGACGGCAGTTACCTGGAGGATCAGGATAAATTCAGAATGTCGGGGATTTTCCGTGATGTTTACCTTTTGAGCAGACCAGCGGATATGATTTTTGATTATTTTGTAAAAACAAATATTGCCGGTGATTACGAAAAAGCGAAAGTTTGTGCAGATCTTACCTTCAGCAGCAATGAGATTCCGGTAGCATACAGCCTTGAGGACAGTCAGGGGCAGGTCGTTGCGGCGGGGGAATCCGAGGGTGGTAAGATACAGTTTGAAGTGGACGATCCGGTGTTGTGGAATGCGGAGCAGCCATATCTCTATACCCTTGTGTTAAAGACAGATCATGAAGTGATTACCGAGCGTCTGGGATTCCGTGAAATAGAAGTGCGGGATGCCGTTTTATATATTAATAATGTAAAAGTGAAGCTCCATGGGACGAACCGGCATGACAGTGATCCTATTACGGGAGCTGTCATCTGTGTGGAGCAGATGAAGAAGGATCTGGAATTGATGAAACAGCACAATATGAATGCCATTCGTACCAGCCACTATCCGAATGCGCCGCAGTTCTATCAGTTGTGTGATGAATATGGTTTTTTTGTAATTGACGAAACAGACAATGAAAGCCACGGAACCGTTGATATTTATATGACAGAAGAGGATTGGAAAGAGAGCTTTGCACGCACTGCCCACTATATTTCCGATAACCCTGATTTTATAGAGCCTACGTTAGACCGTGTCCGCCACTGTGTGGAACGTGACAAGAACCGCCCAAGTGTGATCTGCTGGTCTATGGGAAATGAATGTGGATACGGATGTACTTTTGAAACAGCGCTTAGCTGGACGAAGGAGTTTGACCCCTCCCGTATTACCCACTATGAAAGTGCCCTCCATGCAGACAAGAACAGAGAAAATGATTTTTCGAATCTGGATACCTTCAGCCGGATGTATGCATCTGTGGCGGAGATTCACGAATACTTTAAAAATGAAATGGATAAACCTTTTGTACAGTGTGAATATTGTCATGCCATGGGAAATGGACCTGGTGATCTGGAAGATTATTTTCAGGTAATTCAGCAGTATGATGGGTTTATGGGTGGATTCATCTGGGAGTGGTGTGATCATGCTATTGATGTGGGAAAGACGGAACTGGGCAAGAGAAAATATGCCTATGGCGGTGACTCGGGAGAGTATCCCCATGACGGGAATTTCTGTATGGATGGACTCGTTTACCCAGACCGCACGCCTCATACAGGGCTGTTGGAATTTAAAAATGTACATCGTCCGGTGCGGGTGATGGAGTTTGTACAGGATACCGGGGAAGTGACAATCCGTAATTTCATGGACTATCGGAACCTGAAAGACTACCTGACCATTGCCTATACGGTATCCCAGGATGGATGTGTTTTTGAAAGTGGAGTGATTACAGATACTGAAATGCTGGATTTAGAGCCGCATCAGGAAAAGAAGCTGTCGGTTCCGTTTACGGTACCTGCATCGGGGAAGTGCTATTTGAAGCTGGAATATCTGGCAGTGAAGACAGAGGGACCGATTCGTGAAGGGGATTTTCTGGGATTTGATGAAATCGCTTTATCCACGGAAGACAATCAGAATCAGACCGTAAAGTCTCTCATGGAAAGTCTGAGTGTTCCACGGGAGGATGCAGATGGTTGTCTGGCAATTGAGGAAGATGACAGGTTCTTATATATCACCGGACCGGAATTTGCTTATGTATATAATAAGCTTACCGGTGGGTTTGAAAAAATGGTATTCCGGAATATGAATTTCCTGGAGAAACCAATGGAATATAATGTGTGGAGAGCGCCTACCGATAATGACCGGAATGTGAAGCATCTGTGGATGAAGGCAAATTATGATAAGACGGTAACACGTGCCTATGAAACCAGTTACAGAGTTCTGGAAGGATGTGTGGAAATCAGCACCAGCCTGTCCCTGTCCGCTATCTATACCCAGAGGCTCGTAGAGATTCAGGTATGCTGGACGGTTTATTCCGATGGAACAATTGGTTCCAGGCAGGAGGTATGCCGTCCAGCGGGGCTGCCGTTCCTGCCAAGATTCGGACTGCGCCTGTTCCTTCCAAAAGCAATGGGGCATGCCGAATATGCGGGGCTTGGACCGGTTGAAAGCTATATTGATAAACGCCGCGCCAGCTTCCATGGAAAATTCCAGAGTCCGGTGTCAGAAATGCATGAGGATTATATCCGCCCCCAGGAAAATGGAAGCCACTATGATTGCGATTATGTGAAGATCTATGGTACAAGGGCTGGTCTGACTGCTTATGGAAAAGAAACATTCAGCTTTAATGCATCCGTTTACACACAGGAAGAACTTACTGGGAAGGCGCATAACTACGAATTAGTTCCTTCTCCTTATACGGTACTTTGCCTGGATTATATCCAAAGCGGAATAGGTTCCAACAGCTGCGGACCGGAATTGGCAGAGGAATATCGTTTAGATAAAGAAGCATTTGAGTTTGAATGCTTTATAAAACCGTATTTGTGTAAAGAAGGTAAGTAATGTAAATAAGTAAAGATAAAAATCTTAATTCAATATTATAAATAGAGGAACGAACTGCCCCCAGTCTGGAAGTATATAATATGCTTTTGCCTGGCAGGGCAGTTTTTTATTTGTACGCACATTCAAGAATTATAAAAAGTGTTGTAAATATAAGGAATTTTTGATAGTTTTTTATATAGGAATAGGTAAAACAGTTTGGTATAATGTACGAGGTTTATGCAATATAGAGTTAATGGGTTCAGGGAAGAGAGTAGATAATGGAAAAGAGAAGATTGGAAAAGAGAAGAATGCAAGAGAGAAGATAATGGAAGAGACAGGAATGGAAGAGTGAAGATAATGAAAGAGATAATAATGGAAGAGAGAAGATAATGGAAGAGCAGACAGGGCAAGTTAGAATTAATTCAACATCCAGAGTATTTAAAATGTCAATCCCAATTTTTGTGGAGCTGATGCTGCAGTTACTGGTGGGAAATATTGACCAGATCATGATCAGCCAGTATTCACAGAAATCAGTGGCGGCAATTGTAAATGGGAACCAGATCATGAATCTGGTCATTATCGTGCTGAACATGATCAGCATGGCAACTACGGTTATATTATCCCAGTTTTTAGGGGCAAAAGATGACGAAAATGCATCGAAGACCTGTATGGTATCGCTGACTCTGATCACGGGTGTCAGCGTAGTAATTACGCTGATTGTAATGCTGGCAAACAAGCCGATATTTACAATGATGAAGCTGCAGCCGGAAATTATGGGTGAAACCAGGGCTTATCTGATGATTGTAGGAAGCTTTATTCTGGTTCAGGGACTTTATCTGAACTTTGCGGCAATTCTCCGTACATATACTTTAATGAAAGAAGTGATGTATGTTTCAGTAATTATGAATATACTGAATATAGCAGGAAATGCAATCTTAATAAATGGCTGGCTGGGATTTCCTCAGATGGGCATAGCAGGTGCCGCCACATCTACGGTGATCAGTAAAACCATAGGGCTGCTGCTGATTATCCTGCTGTTTGTAAAAAAGGTGCGGCTTCCTCTGGGAATGCGGTTTTTAATACCGTTTCCGAAGAAATTACTGGGGAATCTGTGTAAAATTGCATTTCCCTCTGGAGCTGAGAGTTTTTCGTACAACGTATCCCAGATTTGTATTCTGGGAATTGTAAATACTTTTGGAACCATGGTAACGGCTACTAAGGGATATTGCAGCATTCTGGCAAATCTATCCTATGTCTATGCTGTTGCCCTTTCTCAGGCTACTCAAATTGTTTTGGGATATTTACTGGGACTTAAAAAGATTGAAGATATCCAAAAGAGGGTGTGGAGCACTATGAAAATATGCCTCGGGGTCTGCCTGGGGGTGACGCTGCTGCTATTTATAAACAGCAATCTGGTGTTTCGGATGTTTACCAGTGATCCGGAGGTACTGGCACTTGGCAGAAGAATTTTATTCCTGGAATTCTTTTTGGAGATTGGAAGGGCTATTAATATTATTATGACAAGAAGCCTGATTGCAGTGGGGGACGCGAAGACACCGATGATTGCAGGAATTACAGGGGAGTGGCTGATTGCATTTGGCATGGCATATGTGTTTGGCATAACCCTGGGGTGGGGGCTGGAAGGCGTATGGATTGCAATGGCGCTGGATGAGTGTACCAGAGGTTTGATTTACGTTATCCGCTTCCGCCAGGGAAAATGGAAACGTCTGGCATATGGAAATATTGCCTGAAACGTAACGGTTTTACATATTTTATCACGAAGTGGGGGGATCTTTGATGATATTGCTGGTAACTTTCATTTTTACGGTTTGTTTCGGAACGGCTTATTGCTGTCTGGCTGACCCGCCTGGTGCAAAAGCGCTTGCCTTAAAGGCGGCAGCAACATCAATGCCGGTAATACTGGCGTTATACGGCGTTCTCTCCCGGGGTGGGAGGGTGAATTGGCTCATCTTTCTGGGGGCGCTGCTTTGTATGACGGCAGATGTGCTTTTGGAGCTCTATTTTATAGCAGGAGCAACTGCATTTGGGTTAGCACATATTTGTTTTATTATGGCATTTGCAATGGACGGCGGGGCAGATTGGATTACAATTCTTATTTTTATATTGATTTACGTGACAATTATCGGTGTATTTTACAGAGATATTCCAGGACTTTCCAAACTTAAAATTCCGGCATTTCTTTATATGGCTGTTTTAAGTATTATGACATCCATGGGTATAACAGTGGGGATTGTACGGGGAGGCATCAGCGGCATACTGGCTGCTGCGGGCGGAATCTTTTTTGTATGTTCCGATTGTATCCTGGGCTTTCGGCTGATTCATAAGAGGAAAGAAAAGATTTACCGGTATGCGGTTATGATCCTGTATTATGGGGCGGTTTATCTGATAGCTGCATGCGGGGTGATTTAACGGTGTTAGGAGCTGAAAGTTGTGATATCCAGCGTAAAAAGTACATTTGACAATTTTGTTAAAAAGTGATATCATGTAAGCACAAAAAGGAATAACCGCCGACGTGAAAGCAGTGGTTGCCCTCAATAAGGATTGTCCTTTGGACAAAAACTACCCTGTTTGCCTAGAACAGGGTAGTTTTATTTTGATCGCTTGTCTATATAGGCAAGCAACGATATTAGAAAACAATTAAAAACCAGTCCCTGAAATTAACCGGATATGTCATGAATAAAGAACTTGTTTCATATATTAAGCCAAGACAATATTTCATTTGAAAAATGGTCCGCAGTGCGGACTGATTGGGGGTATATATGAATTATATTTGGGGCGGTATGATCATAATCGGGATCATCTATGGTGCTTTTACCGGAAGGATGCAGGAAATAACAGATGCGGCGCTTACGTCATCCAAGGAGGCGGTTACGCTGTGTATTACAATGGTGGGGGTTATGTCCCTTTGGGTAGGAATTATGGAAATTGCCTCTGAAGCGGGACTGATTAAGAGTCTGTCCAGAAAAATAAGGCCGTTTGTACATTTTATGTTCCCTGAGATCCCTAAGGACCATAAGGCAAATGAACATATTACCACTAATTTTATTGCAAACTTTCTGGGACTTGGATGGGCGGCAACCCCGGCGGGATTAAAGGCAATGGAAGAACTGGGGGAATTGAATCATCACAGGCCTGTCGCCAGTAAGTCTATGTGTACGTTTTTGATCTTAAATATTTCGTCGCTGCAGCTGATCCCGGTAAATATAATCGCGTATCGGAGCCAATATGGGAGTACAAACCCCACTTCAATTGTAGGGGCGGCAATCGTAGCGACCTGTGTTTCTACCTTGACGGGGATTGTGTTTGCGAAGATAATGGGAAAAAGAAAGAACTGCTGATTTATAGAAATGTTATAGGCGTGTAAAAAAGAAGATTACTCATTTTAAGGGTAGTCTTTTTTTATTTGGCATAATTAATAAATATATAGCAGCAATCACCTTTAAACAGGACAAATATACAAAGAAATAAAAATATGGCAAACCGTATTATACAAAAAAAATGAACATATGTACCAATACATGTCATTAATATATCAAATATAATTATAAATATACTCAAAAATCTGCCGGATTTCGTGATGATGCTGTAAATTATCTTTACTAAAAATCACTTGTTTGATGGCAGCAAGAAACTGCAGCGCTGGATTTCTATAAGGAGGGATGAGAAGCAGGGGCCAGGCTGAAAGCAACAGCATAATTTAGGGAAAAATCATTTCATGAAGATGAGCAACAGAAAGGGAGAGGTTGATAAATGAAGAAGAAACAATTGTGGAAACGAGTCTTGCCTTTGATTCTAAGTACTTGTATGGCAGTTCAGCCGGTTTTGCCGGTATACGCTGCAGACACGGGAAAAACAGCAGAATCAGCAGAAATGGCGGAGCGTGTGGATACTGCGGCGGCGAAAGAGAAAGCCAAAGCAGGAGTACCTGCGTCTAACCAGGCGCAGGTCATACCGGGGGAAACAAATGAAATTTATGAAAAAGATTTTTCCAAAGATGGGATAGAAGGTTTTTCTGTGAAAAGCGGATCAGCTGCGTTAAGTAAATCTGAAGGAAAGCTGCAGGTTCCCGGAGGCGGAACGAAACTGATCATTGATGAAAATTCACCGACACTGAAAAACACTGAGGTAGAATTTGAAATTGACCCGGCAAATAATAACGGCAGGTTTTATGCTGTTGTGAGGTATGCGGGACCGAATTCTTATACGGCAATAGGCAACGGGGGTGTTGGCGGCAATACATCACCCTGGTATTTGAAAACCGGAGACGGAAAAGAGGTTTCCCTTTTAAGCGGTGCACCGGGAACAGACGGAAATTTATACGGAGACGGGCAGAGGCTTTATGCAAAGCGTGTGAAGCCTTATAAACTTCGTGTAAGAGTGGTTGAAAAGGTGGTTACTGTTTTTCTGGATGGTGCAGAAATATTTAACGGAGAAGTGCCCGGGATTTCCATGGATGCCGGCAAGGCTGGTATGTACTTTGAAAATAACGGCGGCGGTATTGGAACTTTTTCGGTATCCTCTCAGAATGAGTTGGAACCCGCTGCTTTGGATGTAACGGAGAAGGAGATTGCATCTTCGCAGATGTCCGTAAAAGTTGACCAGGCTTTTCCACGGGTCATCAGTTATAATTTAGACGGCAAGACGATGCAGGGACAGGAAATTCCATATTATGTTGTGGAGGTTAACAATAAAGCTTTCGTGCCCACGGTTACTTCCGAAATCAATGGAAACAGGGCAGTCTATCATATGGATGTGAACGGAATGACCTTTGATACGGTATTGACCGTACGGGACAATGTTATGGTTATGACCCTTGAAAATATTGCTGAGGGAATTAAAACCATTCATTTTCCAAAACACAGCCTGGTATCCGTAAGCAGTGACCAGGAAGGCGCAGCACTTACCGTTAATGATAACCGGATACAGAAGAGTGTGGATTTAACAACGAATCCGTCAGAAGATCCGGCATATAAAGAGGCTGTGATCACCGTTGTAAATAACCACGAGCTGGCGGCATCTGTCCGGAATGATTCATCCAAAGAGTATGGGGCAGCAGCATACCAGACCATGAAAAACGGAGATCATTACACTACAGGATTGTGGACCAATGAATTTTTAGTTCGGGGGCTGGATGACCAGGATTACGAGAAACCCTATACGGCAGTGGCAGTCACCGCTGACCGGAACCAGGATGGAAAGATTGATTTCCAGGATGGGGCAATTGCATACCGGGATGATTGTTATGCGGATGAATCGGATAAAGAGATTAAAGGTTCCGAAGCAGTTATGAACGCATATACCAGTATCGCCATGAATGTTGGAAGTGCGGCGCAGTATCCGTTTTTACGTATCTTAGACAATGCGAAAAAGTTCAATCTGGGGACAGACGGATTTCAGCAGATGATTATTATAAAAGGGTATCAGGGAGAAGGTCATGATGCCAGCCATCCTGACTTCGCCAATTATAATAAACGTGCAGGGGGGCTGGAAGATTTTAATACACTGCTGTCAGAGGGCGAAAAATACAACGCCTATTTCGGAGTACATATCAACCACACGGAAATGTATCCGGAAGCCAGCCAGTATGCGGTGGA
Source organism: Clostridiales bacterium (assembly GCA_018365455.1). Taxonomy (GTDB): domain Bacteria; phylum Bacillota; class Clostridia; order Lachnospirales; family Lachnospiraceae; genus Robinsoniella. The sequence goes on along the minus strand of JAGZJZ010000009.1, from coordinate 124,923 downwards.
TGAACTGAATACCGGAACCGGAGCATGGAACTGGTATGACAGTGCGGTAAATATGATCCGTGAAAATGATATTCTATTGGACGGCTCCAAGATTCCCGGCGGAAATATGGAACAGAGGCTTCAGCAGCTGAATGAAGATACCAACGGGAAGCTGAAACTGATATACGTTGATACTTATTTCGACAACCGGTTCGCACCTTACCGCCTGGAAAAAGCAATTAACGGGCTGACGGATCAGGGAACGGCAGTAGCAACTGAATACCCGGAGAAGATGACTGCCAGAAGCGCATGGGCACATCATATTAACAGTACTTATGCAGGCGCAGGAAATATGGTACGGTTTGTCTACAACGGGCAAAAGGACATCTTTGGACAGACAAGCCTCTTCCGTGGGGAAGGCAGCCGTGTCAATGGATTTAACGGATGGCAGGGAGCAGACGATTATTATGCTACTATGAGGGACTTTTTTACAAATGTTCTGCCCAACCGTTTCCTGGCACAGTACCCCATCAGCCAGTGGACGAATAATGATAAGGCTGTGTTAGGCAGTAACAATGAAGTTGTAACCGAAATGAAAAACGGAAAAAATGTAATCAGCCTGAATGGGCATGAAGTGGCATCCGGAAATAAAATCTTCATTCCATGGACAATCGATGGACAGGAAAAGATCTATCACTATAATGAAGCAGGAGGAACAACCAGCTGGACGCTGCCCCAGGGATGGAATTACTCTAATGTGAAGCTGTATAAACTCACGTCTACAGGGAAGACGGAGGAACAGGTATTAAGCGTGGGTGCAGACAAAACCATCTCCTTAACTGCGGACGCCCGTCAGGGATATGTGATCTATCCGGGAGATGCGGCAGTAGAGATTCCGGATATGGCAGCCTATGACTGGAGCACAGGAAGCCTGGTAAAAGATATGGGATTTGACAGCCATACTTTTGGTAACGGATGGAGTAATATCAATGATAATCCAAAGGTAACATTTACCGATACCAGCATTGGAAATACCATGATTCAGATTACAGGAAGTGAGGAAGGCGGAATCAGCCAGGAAATGACCGGGCTTACGCCGGGACAGAGCTACTCAGCTTCTGCATGGATTCGTACCTCTGAGGGAAGAAAGGTGCATTTATCCATAGAAGATGGGAAGGGAACAAAGCTTGCTGAAAACTATATAGACAGTTCCAATGTAATCTATGGAGTTCATCATACTGATAAGTACAGAGAGTATTTCCAGAGAGTAAAACTTTCCTTTACGGTACCGGAAGGACAGACAACGGCTGTGATTAAAATCAAAGCTGATGCAGGAAGTGAAACCTCCACGGTTATGATTGATGATGTGCGGGTTATTCCTGTTACGCTGACAGATCAGGGAGACCATTATTTCTTTGAAGATTTTGAAAATGTGGATCAGGAGTACGGTCCGTTTGTTTCTACGGAATCAGACCAAAGCCATTTATCCGAAATGAACCAGATCAACGGTGGGCTCACAAACGATGTAATCGAAGGGAACTACTCCCTGAAAATCCGAAATGGGGACTACATGAGGACCCTTTCTCACCGTGTCCGCCTGAAACCCAATACCACTTATACAGTCGGGCTGGATTATAAGGCATCTGCCGCAAATGCATTTGCACTTGGTGTAAAATCGGACAAGGCTCTGGCAGCAGAAGATGCAAAAAATGCCGTGCTTGTGTTTAAGCCCCTTGGCGGTACTGGTTATGCTAAAAAAGAAAGCACGAAAGCAGCTTTTACAACCGGTGATTACGATGATTATTATATTGACCTTACAAAGCAGAGCGCTTCCGAATATATCATTGATAACTTCTATGTAAATGAAGGAAAGGATGAGGATATTCAGGAGTATACGTTAAGCTTTGCCCCGGGAGAAGGAACGGTAAGCGGGGAAGATCCAAAAGACATAAAGGCCACAGAGGGCATGGCAATTGTACTTCCGGAAAATACCTATACCAGAAAAGATTTTGATTTTATCGGCTGGAGTGACGGAGAGAAGACCTATGAGGCCGGTGCTGTTTACAGCATGCCGGGCAGGAGCATGACACTGACAGCTGCCTGGGAGGAAGGCGGAATCACCTATACGCAGATTCCAAGCTCCCAGTTAACCGCAGTGGCGGAAAGCCAGGAAAGTGACACACCGGGGGCTGTCGATGGACCTGGAAGCAATGCGGTAGATGGAGATACGGCAACTAAATGGCATTCTGCATACAGTTCATCCAGTTCCACTCCTATGGCGGATATTTCCAAGGACAAATACAATGGAATTACCATTGATCTGGGCGGAGTCTACGAGATTGGCAAACTGGAATACATTCCAAGGCAGGATGGGGGCAAAAACGGTATCATTACCGGATATAAGCTCTATTACAGCGAAGCAGAGGAAGGGACCTATGAAGAAGGAGCCTTTTTGGAAGTTCCGGAGGGAAGCGGAACCTGGGCTGGGGATGCTTCTAAGAAAACTGCTAAATTCTCTTTGATAAAAGCACGCAGGCTGATGCTTCGTGCAACTGCCACATTAGCGGACAATACTTTTATATCGGCAAGTGAGTTCTATATCTATCAGGCACAGAGAAATAACTATGAATATGAAAAAGCAGAAGTCAAAGCGGCAGCAGCAGACAGTACACAATCCGGATATCCGATTACAAATATGTTAAAGGACGACAATAATATTTACCACAGTGACTGGTCCGGCGGTATCGATATGGCAAAGGGAATTAACAACAAACTGACCTTTGACTTCGGAGAGACCAGCAAAATAGGCAGGCTGGATTATCTGCCAAGGCAGAGCGGCGGCAATAATGGTATTATTACAGAATTTAAATTGTATTACAGTACCACGGCAGACCAGGATGACTGGCAGGAGATTCCGGGCGGAGAGATCACCTGGGCGGCAGATACGGTTAAGAAAACAGCTGTATTCACCCCGACAGATGCCAGAAGAATTCAGATGAGGGTACGCCATGCCATGGGCAACCTGTCAGATCCGGCAGATAAATTTATCTCCGGGCAGTATATGGCATTTTACAAAGCAATTGACAAGGAAGAGCCGGGAGATGAGAATCTGGTTATTACCCCATCTTCCTGCGGCTGCACATTCCAGGATCTGGTATTTGCCGATCGTAAAATTGTAATTCCAAAAAATGCGGATCAGACAACAGTTGAATTATCTGCAAAAGGAATCTTGCTTCCATGTGAAGAACCCGGACATGCAGAAGAAAATATCAGCTATTCATTTGAAATTGCAGAGGCAGTGGCGGGGACAACCGTATCCGGAACCGAACTTCGGGTTGGTTCAACGGGAATTATAAAACTCCGTGCTGTTTCGGAAGTAAACGGAGCGAAAGCGGTTCGCACGGCGGTATTTACCGTTGTCAAAGGGGAATATACCGTAACTGCACAGGCAGACCCGGCAGAAGGCGGATCTGTGGAAGGAACTACGGATGTAGAGGCAAACGGAACAGCGGTATTATCGGCAGAAGCGAATCCGGGATATCTCTTTGACGGATGGTATCTGGGAGAGGATAAAGTAAGCGGGGAACCTGTCTTTACGACACCGGAGATTACAGCAGATACCACCTATGTGGCTAGATTTATCCGTGACTTAAAAGATGTGACGATTACGGTACAGTCCGAGGATGAAACAGCAGGAACCGTATCCGGCGGCGGTACCGTAAAAGAAGGAGAAAAGGTAACGATTACTGCTCAGGCGAAGGAAGGATATACCTTTGAGGGCTGGTATCTGGAAGGCGTGAAGGTATCCGAAGAAGCTGAATATGAAGTAGAAGCGGCAGAAGATGCAGTTTATACGGCGAAGTTTAAAAAGGATGCCCCGGCACAGGTAACGGTTACCGTACTGTCAGAGGATGAAGAGGCAGGAACCGTATCCGGAGGCGGAGTCGTGAATGCAGGAGAAAAAGTTCTGATCAGCGCCCGGGCGAAGGAAGGATATACCTTTGACGGCTGGTATTTAGGAGAAACCAAAGTATCGGATCAGCCGGAATACGAAGTAGAGGCAGCAGAGGACATTACTTATACCGCCAGATTCAGGAAAAATGAGGTACAGCAGATCACCATTACTGTAGAAGCCACAGAAGGCGGAACGGCGCAGGGAACTGCAACGGTAGATAAAGGTACAATGGTAACCATTACAGCGATTGCAGATGAAGGATATATTTTTGACGGATGGTATCTCAATAACATTAATAAATCCAAAGAAGAGGTCTATCAGGTAGAAGCACTTAAAAATGAGACTTATGTGGCTCGTTTTACAAAGGCTGAAGAGCCCCAGCCGGAAACTGTGACGATTACCACAGAAGCTCAGCCCGGAGGAACCGTAAGCCAGGGCGGAATTGTTAATAAAGGAGACCTGTTCATCATAACGGCATCTCCGAAGGAAGGCTTCCGGTTTGCAGGCTGGTATTTGGGAGATCAAAAAGTATCCGATGATTTAAGCCTGGAAGTTGTGGCTGTGGAAGATGCAGTTTATACAGCGCACTTTGAAGAAATACCAAAAGAAATGATTACCATAAAGGTTCAGGCAGAAACAGGGGGAACCGCCACGGGAGGCGCTACCGTGGAAGCCGGGGCAGTTGTAACGATTCAGGCATCTGCTCAGGATGGTTTCGAGTTTGCAGGCTGGTATATCGGGGATATGAAAGTATCATCACAACCGGTTTATACGATAAATGCATTACAGGACACCCTGTATATAGCGAAGTTTGTTAAAAAAGAAGCGCCGAAACCACAAAAAGTTACGGTAACAGTGAAAGCAGAAAAAGGCGGAACGGCAGTGGGAACGAAAACGGTAGATTCGGGAAGCAGAGTCACCATAACCGCAAAACCGTCTTCGAAATATACGTTCCAGGGATGGTATTTAAAGGGTAAAAAAGTATCCACATCTGAGAAATACACCGTGACCGTATATGAAGATACCGTTTATACTGCAAAATTCAAAAAGATAACGGCGCCTGGAAAGGTAACGGGATTAAAAGCATCCAACCAGACTACCGGTAAGATCAGGCTTAGCTGGAAGAAAACCAGCGGTGCACGCGGTTATGAATTAAGCCGCTATAACCCGGCTAAGAGAAAGTGGAGTGTGGTAAAGACTACAGGTCAGAACGATATCACCGTGAAAGGCTTAAGCCGCGCAGAGGTGTATAAATTCAGGGTAAGGGCATATTCCATATCCGGAAGTAAAAAGCTGTACGGAAAATATTCAGCAGTTTTAAAGACAGCTACAGCACCGAAAAAACCGGTACTCTCCGTTAAGAAAGCTTCCAAGACAAGCGTGAAGCTGTCCTGGAAACAGGGATCGAAGGCTGACGGATTTGTAATCTATATGCAGACCGGAAAAGACGGTTTTAAAAAGGTAAAAAATGTATCAGCAGAAACTACGGCATATACAAAGAAAAATCTGAAAAAGGGCAGAACGTACCAATTTAAGATTCGTAGTTACAAAAAGGCTGGAAGCAGTAAAGTGTACAGTAAATATTCCAAGACCTTATCTGTGAAATTGCGTTGATAAAACAACGTTAATAAAACAACGTTAATAAAACAATGTTAAGCTAACATTAGCAGGGCAGTGATTCGCGAGACTGATAAACATAAAATGTTTATCACCGGGAACCACTGCTCTGCTTTTTTGCATTTAGAAGCAGTGTGCCGCATACAAACCCTTGGAACAGGGGATAATGTAAGATAATTCATATGCCCAAGGAGAGATAATCATGGATGACATCATTGTGCGGTTACATTCTGTTGAAATAAAAAATATTAAAAATACTACTTACGGAAAAGTTGAAATGCCTTCCCGGATACACCAGAGTCTGGTTCTGGATGATTCTGAAATATTGGGGATTTACGGGCAAAACGGTTCGGGAAAGACGACGGTAATTGATTCTCTTTTTTACGTTCAGAAAATCATGATGGGGCTTAGCATCCCGGAGGAACTGATCAATTATATTACAAGCGGGCAGGAGTATGCCAAAGTTAAGGTTGTGTTTCTGGTAAGCGGAAGGGAAAGGCAGTTCGAAGTGGAATATGAGATCTGGTTTCGCAAAACTGAAGAAAATACCGCAGTTATTTTCAGAGAGGCCTTATCCGCAGCCAGGATTGTACAGGGGGAGATTCAGGAAAATCTGCTGTTTATGGAGTATACCACTGAAGATGCGGATTGTATCTTTACCCCAAAAGAGATGCTGGAGGAAGTCACCAGCGGAAACGCCGAGAACGGAACCAACCTGATCGTTGCCAAGAAAGTAGCCCAGATTCATAACTGTTCCTATATCTTTGGGGAAACCAGCCGGGAGATCTTCTGCAATGAAAGCGGAGTAAATTTCTTAGATTATGCCTTTATCATCCAGTCCTTATATAACTATGCCATGATGGATCTGTTTGTCATCCGGGATTCTCATTCCGGTGCCATCAGTGCGGACTTTCTGCTCCCGGTAGCTTTTCGTGTAACAGACCGGAAGTCTGCAACCAGAGGAGATTTTGTAATTGCCTTAAAGGAGCCTACCCTTGTAGAAGAAAGCCGTTTTGAACTGCTAAAACAGATCGTGGGGGAAATCAACATCGTGTTAGCCACAATTATTCCTGGAATGACACTGGATATCCGGGACTATGGGCAGCAGCTGGTAGAAAACGGCGGCATAGGAAGGAAGGTAGACCTGACATCCAGGCGTGGTGATATCGAAATACCAATCCGCTTTGAATCCGATGGTATTGTTAAGATTATATCCATTTTAAATGTACTGATCCGGGCTTACAGTGATCCGGGTATCTGCCTGGTTGTGGATGAACTGGATGCCGGAATCTACGAATACCTGCTGGGTGAACTGCTGGACATCTTTAATAAGGGGGCAAAAGGACAGCTGGTCTTTACTTCACACAATCTTAGAGCATTAGAGATGCTGGGGAACGACAGTATTTTATTTTCCACAGCCAATCCCGGCAACCGCTATATCCGCATGCAGAATACGGGAAACAGCCTCAATCTGCGGGATGCCTATATCAGAAGCATCACCTTAGGCGGGCAGCAGGAATGCATTTATACGGATACGGACAGCATTAAGATTGCCAGGTCATTTCGAAAAGCAGGGAGGGAAATTACAAATGCCAGATAAAGAGAAAAAAGTAATTATTTTTATCGTGGAAGGCCCCAGCGATGAAGGAGCAATCGGATCTATCATGCAGGAATTTTTCTCAGCCAGCGAGGTTAAGTTTCATGTAATTCACGGAGATATTACTGCGCGGGGGAGTGTGGACTCAGATACCATCATTAAAAAAATTAACGCATGTATGGAAGAGGTCAAAACAAAATACCGGTATACGGAGGAAGATATCCTGAAGGTAATTCACCTGTCTGATCTGGACGGAGCTTTTGTGGACGCCAAAAATGTAGTACAGAAAAAGTCCGGTCCCACTGTTTACTATACGGACCATATTGAAACATCTAATGTGGGATCTCTGATCAAGCGCAATGAGCTGAAGTCAGAATTATTATATAAATTATCCGCTACCGGTAAAATTAATGAAGTGCCCTACCGCATTTATTATATGTCCTGCAATCTGGAGCATGTTCTGTTTAATGAGCTGCGGGAGTTTACCAGCGAAGAAAAATGGGAGTACTCAGACACCTTTGCAGAACAGTTCGAAGGAAAGCCGGAAGAATTTATCCAGTTCCTGGGGGAAAACCGGGTGGCGGTGGACGGAACCTATAAGGAGACCTGGGAATTTATTCAGGAAGGAGATAATTCTCTGAACCGATATACTAATTTTCAGCTGGCGTTCCAGTAAACTAAGGGCACAAGATATCAAACAGCAATAACTTCCAGATGTGGGGCAAAAGATTCTCTTGCCTGTTCATTGGGCTATTTGTTAAAATAGCAGAGTGAATAATAATAAAATTTGTGACATATGACTATGCATATGGGCGCTGGGGTTTTATTGAGTGTTTATAATTACTATAAAGAATAAGTAGAATACATCTCAGCAGGCCGTAACGAAATAAAATTTGTTACGGTCTTTTTCGATAAAACCTTACCGCTTAAAATTGTTAATATATTCCAGTTTTAATCCGAACATAATGTGATAAAGTGATTTTAGAGTATAAATACAGCGGCATGAGCGTAATAGACAGGAGAGAATATGAGCAGAAAATATATGTTGGTTTCTATTGGCTTTCTGGTTTTGCTGGTGGTTCTGTACATACAGCTGTTTATGTTTAGCCCCGTGGGGCAGGCGGAGGTAACGGATAAAAAACAGGGCAGCAGAATGATCGTCATCAGCAAAGACAATGATCTTATTTACCAGCATCTGCGAAAAAGCACGGCAGAGGCGGCGGAACAATATCATATTAATGTGGAGAATCAGACACTACAAAGCTGGGAGTCAACCACACTGCGGGACAGTGTGGTGTTTGCTATATATTCTGGGGCACAGGCAGTAGCATTTCAATCCAGTGACCCCATGTTTACACAGGAGATGTATGAACTTGCCAGAGAGCAGGGGGTACAGTTAATCTTGTATGAGAGCGAAAACTACCAGCGAGACACGATTCCAGCAGTAAGTGCCAATTCCTACAGCATCGGCACAAGCACCGGCCAGCTGGCCATAGACGCAGCGGGCGAGAAGGGGTGCAAGGCGGTGCTGGTACTGGAAAAGACGCAGGAGGGCATTCCCTCTACATATCAAAACATGAAAGTTCAGGGAATTATGGAAGTGTTCGGTCAGCATGATGATGCTGAGATCGTGCAGACTCTTTCCACTGAAGAGGAGGTATATGCTGGTGAAAGGCTGGCAAATACGCTTGAGACACTGAAAAATACCTATAATACCATTATTTGTCTGAACGCATATACAGTGCCGCTGATCGCGCAGCAAGTAATCGACAGTAATTTGGCAGATAAAGTGCAGATTATCGGCTATGGTATGCAGCAGCAAACCTTAGACTATGTGAGCAGAGGTGTAATTTACGGCACCGTGACGCCGGATCCGGATCAGATGGGGAACGATATCGTGGCAATGCTGCACACGTGGGTAAACAATCACTCCTATGACGATAATATCCCGGTACCGCTTCATACGATAACCCGTGAAAACGTGGACAAGTTCAGCAAGCAGTGGCTGGAGACGGAACAATGAGCGGGGGGAGAAATCGAAGCAAGCCTCCGTCGCTTCGGCATACATTGTTGTTTACCTATTTTATTGCGGCAATCATCTGCTGTATGGTAGGTGTCTATAATTTCCTTTCATCCCAGTTTCTGTTGAAGAGTATGACTACATTTGCTGAAGTAAATCAGCAGCTTTCCGAAGTGCAGACCATGACTCAGACCTTTCAGGACAACATCAGCGACTATCTTTTTTCACGAAACTCCGGCTCTCTGCAAAGCTATTATGATAATCAAAACCAGTTAGAGAAGATTGTAGAGCAGCTCCAGGATCAAAGCGGACAGCAGGACATACGTTATGTCAATCTGGGCGGGAACCTGAGCCATTATCTGAGATCAGCTGAGGATTTGATCGTTGCTAAACGTAATCAAAAAAACACGGAGTATGTGGCGCTATACGAAAGTGTAAGTTACGATTTCCGTCTGATTAATCAGTATATTCAGTCATTAATGGCAAGCGAGCTCCAGGAGAGCAGTACCCAATACTACGAAATGCAGCAGGTGGTTACGATACGTACCGCGTTGTCCTATGGGTTGTTTGGTGCGTCAATATTTTTTGTGGTGTTTTTACTGATCAACCTAAGCAACAATGTGAGCAGACCTATTACACGTCTGGCGGGCTATGCCAGGCGTGTTGCGGAAGGGGATTACGACATTGACATTTGTCTTGAGCAGGAGAGTCTGGAATTTAAGCAGCTATACGAGTCCTTTGAGGTTATGGTGGAGAATACCCGCTTGTATCTGGAGAGCCTGAAGGAGAAACAAAAGCTGGAAAATGAGCTGGCACAGCAGCAAATTATGTCGCTGGAAAAAGATAATCTGCTCCAGGAAGCAGAACTGCATGCACTGCATGCGCAGATGAATCCGCATTTTATCTTTAATACCATTAACATTGGAGCTAAAATTGCCATGTTGTCAGGAGATGAGGTGGTTTGCGAGTATCTGGAAAATGCCGCAGATGTGTTTCGATACAACCTGGCTGGTCTGGATAACGCAACACTGGAAGAAGAACTGGGCAATGTGGAGGCTTATATGAAGCTGCTAACCACCCGATTTGGTCCGCGGCTGCAATTTGACGTTCAAGTGGATGAATCGGTTGCGCTGAAAGCCGTGACGCTGCCCCGGATGACACTGCAGCCTCTGGTGGAAAATGCTTTTGTCCATGGAGTGAATCTGATCGAGGAGGGAGGACAGATCTTATTAAAGATCAGTAGTGATAAGGGAGACGCTATAGTGGTGATTGCTAACACAGGTCCGGAATTTCCAAAAGAGAAGATCGAGGCACTGTACACAGAGGAGTATCAGGAGCACCGGGGACACTTGAGCGGTATCGGATTGAAAAATGTGTACCGGCGGCTGCAAATTGTGTGCCGGTGCCAAAGGCCGGTGGAAATTGTATCCGCCGGCGGCTGGACACAGGTACGGCTGAGATTACCAGCAGAATAACAGACAATAGCTGCAGAGGAGGAAATAAAAAATGAGTATACGCGTTTTGGTAGTAGATGATGAGCCCATCGCTGCTCAGGCTACAAATGTGATGGTACAAAAGACGGATGCGGCACTGGAAGTTGTCGGTACTTGTTTTTCTGGACGGGAGGCAATGGAGAAGGCTGCATTACTGCACCCGGATATTGTAATTATGGATATCCAGATGCCTGGTCTGAGCGGTTTGGAGGCAATCAGGCAGATTCTGGCCTGTTCTTTTGAAACCAGATTTATTATTGTTTCCGCATACAGTGAATTTAATTACGCAGTTGAAGCAATGTCTATGGGGGCGAGTGATTATTTGCTGAAGCCGGTTAAGCAGGCGGAGTTTTCCGCGGCTTTAAAAAAGGTAATGGCGGATATTGCAGACCGTAGAGCGGAAAGGAACGCGAAGGATGTGAGGCAGAAACGATTGCAGATCGCCCAGCCCATGATTCAGCGGGATTTTATACACGCGCTGCTGCCTGACCGGAATTCTGACGAGAGACTGCTGGCATGCGCCAGTTTCCTGGGATTATCAAATCAGCCTGTGTTTATCGCGGTTTTTCGATATGACACCAGGCGAGTGGGATTACTGTGGAACAGCCTGCTGGAGCAACTGCCAGAGATGGAAGAAAGTATCCGAGAAGTGTTAGAAGAAGGAAAAGCCTGTGCGCTGATTCTCGTTCCAGCCGACGAATCTCCCAATGCATACCCGGCTGATTTCAGCCGGCGCCTTAACTTAATTCTCACAGATATGAATAAAAAGGATAAGAGTGCGGCGAGAGTTATGTCCGGGGTGAGTCAGACAATGACAGGACCTATGCAATGCCGAATTGGGCTTCAGCAGGCCTTGAGCGCCCTGGAATATGCAGAGGCGTTTTCTGACGATAAAGTGCCAAGTCAGGTCTTCGACGAGACTAAAATGCATCTGGATCTGCAGATAAACAGTTCCTACGGGCAGCAGGAGAATATTTTGTCCTCCACAAAGAAAATCGTCGATCAGGCAGCCAACTATATAGAAGAGAATTTTAACAAGGAACTCAATCTTGTTGAGGTGGCTTCCAGTGTGAATCTCAGTCCCTATTATTTCAGCCGCCTCTTCAAAGAGCACACCGGCAGTAACTTTAAGGAACGGCTGCTTCAGGTACGGATTAAGCATGCGAAGCAGTTGCTCTCTAAAACGGACAGCAGTATTAAAGAGATTACATATCTAGTGGGATTCAATGATCCGAACTATTTTTCTAAAGTGTTTCACAAATACACCGGAATCAGGGCAGGAGACTACAGGACCTCAGCAGAGAGGGGGGAGAGTAAGGATGAATGTTAGGCGATTCATTTTGGTATTTATAGCAGTCATTTCGCTGTTTCTTTTAGCTGGCTGCAACCGGGATGAACCTGTTTTGCAGTCAGAAAAGTTGCAGGTGCAGCACATAAAGGTTGGGTTCTCTATGGCAACGCTGCTGGAAGACCGGTGGCTGCGGGACCGGGATATTTTTCAATCCAAAGCCGAGCAAAAAGGCATTGATGTGATCGTGCGCAATGCCAATCGTGATTCGGAGATCCAATACGCCCAGGTGCAGGAACTGTTGGGGATGGGGATAGACGTGTTGGTGATTGCACCGAATGATGCGGAAAAAGAGGTTCGCTGTGTGAAGCTTGCCAAAGACCAGGGAGTGCCGGTGATCGTGTATGACCGCCTTATCCGCAATTCGGGAGCAGATGTATATATTGCATTTGACAATATTATGGTCGGGCGGCTGATGGGAGAGTACTTAATAGAGCACGCTGGGCACGGTGGATATTTACTGGTAAATGGACCAAAGAGCGATAACAACTGTCCCATGATCCGCGAGGGATACATGGAGGTTTTGGAACCATATATTACATCTGGTGATATTTGGATCGTGGATGAGACCTGGATTGAGGGGTGGGTGAGGGAGAACGCATACAGTTTTGTTAAAGAAAGGATTGACAGCTATCAGGATAAATTGACGGCGGTCATCTGCGGCAATGACTCACTGGCATGGGGGGTGACTGACGCATTTGGTGAAAATCGGATTGGTGGTGTGGTGGTTGTGGGGATGGATGCGGATATCTCTGCCTGCCAGCGCATCGTAGCGGGACGTCAGGGACTGACTGTGTATAAGCCTATCCAGGATCTGGTCAGTAAGACACTGGCTGCCTGCGAAAAGCTGGCACTAGGTCAGCCCCTGGATGCAGAGAGTACGCTCTACGATGGGCAGACAGAAATTCCCTATATTGCCATTGAAGTATATCCGGTTACACAGGAAACCATTAAGGATACAGTAATTGCTGACGGCTTTCATCTGGAGGAGGATATCTACAACTGATGCAGACTGTGTAACTTGAATTCGGGGGAAATATGACCCGAACTCAGGTTACAAATAAAAGAGCAAAGATTTACTCTGTACAAGCAAAAGATTCTATTGTTAACTATGACCTTTATTTGTTAATATAAGGCATGCTTACACAGCGTTATGTTTATAAATTAAAATTGGTAAAGGAGGTAATTTGTATAATTTGCTTAAATTCAAAGCTGGATTGAAAAAATAATTGTGGTTGGTTCCGCCTTACAGTGAGGCGGATTTATCAGAGCATTTTTCAATAATAAGTGGAGATATTTATTAGAAAGAAACGAAATAAAGATGAAAAGAGGCTAATAGCTTCAAACTATTAAAAATTATAAGGAGGATACGAATATGAAAAGAAAGGTATTAAGTTTAGTTTTGGCGGGGGTCATGGCTCTGGGGTTACTCACAGGATGTGGAGCAGGAGGAGGAGCTGAAAAAGCAAGTGACACAGCTGCAGCCACTGAAACACAGGCTAAGACTAGTGCTGAAACAGCAGCCACAGAGGCAGCAGTGTCAGAGGAAAATACTACATCAGCAGAGGAGAATACTACAGCAGCAGATGAACAGGAATCTGACGGGGATTTACAGGTGGGAATCGTTTTACCTACGAAGGATGAACCGAGATGGCTTCAGGATCAGAAGCAGTTTGAAACCATCCTGGGAGATGCTGGATTCACGAATCAGGTATTATTCAGTCAGGGATCTTCAGCAACAGAGAAGACAAATGTTGAGACTTTGATTTCCCAGGGGATCGACGTACTGATCATATGCGCACAGGATGCATCGGCAGCAGCGGCAAGTGTTGAAGAAGCAAAAGCAGCAGGCGTAACTGTAATTGCTTATGACCGTTTGATTACCGGAACAGATGCAGTGGATTACTATGTAACCTTTAACAGCTTTGCAGTTGGCGAAGCTCAGGGCCAGTACTTAATTGACAATGCACCGGAAGGTAAAGATATTCCCCTTTATTTGTACGCAGGAGCAGCAACAGACAACAATGCTTTCATTTTCTTTGAAGGTGCCTGGAGTGTACTGCAGCCGAAAATTGCAGATGGCACATTCAAGATTGCCAATTCCCAGGAAGCAGAAGGATTAAAGGGTAAAGCAGATCTGAGCAGAGATGAATTAGGAAAGATCATCGGACAGGTTACTACAGACTGGGATTTCAATGTAGCCAAATCAAAAGCAGAAGCAAACCTTACCAGCGCTTCCGCAGAAGCAAAAGGTGATGTGCTGATCCTTGCACCAAACGATGGAACGTCCCGCTCCATTGCAGATGTATTTGCAACAGATAAAGAAGTGACTAATTATGTGATTACCGGCCAGGATTCTGAGCAGGCATCCATTCAGTACATAATCGATGGAAAACAGTCTATGACAGTATTTAAAGATACGAGAACACTGGCAGCGGATTCCGTTGAAATGGCAGTTGCAATCTTAAAGGGAGAAACACCGGTAACGGATGTTAATTATAATAATGAGGTAAAGGATGTCCCGGCAAAAGAAACGCCAATCGTAGTGGTAACGAAGGAAAATCTGAAAGAAGTGCTGATTGACTCCGGATACTATGCAGAAGCAGAATTTACAGGATTATAAAACTATTAGCTTTTAAAGACGAAAGGGGCGGTTGTGATTCTTATCAGCGCCCCTTTTCGCAAGCCTGTTAACAGGCGCTTAGAAAGGAGGAAGAGCGTGAACGAATATATATTGGAAATGAAACATATCACAAAAGAGTTCCCGGGTGTGAAGGCATTAAATGATGTGAATTTTAAAGTAAAGCGAGGGGAGATTCACTGCCTTGTGGGTGAAAATGGTGCCGGAAAGTCCACCTTGATGAAAGTTCTGTCCGGAGTCCAGCAATATGAATATGGTACTTATTCCGGTGATATTATCTTTAACGGGGAAGTACAAAAGTTTAAGTCCATTGCCGACAGTGAAGAAAAAGAAATCGCAATCATTTATCAGGAATTGGCGTTGATACCGGAATTAAGTATTTATGAAAATATTTATTTTGGTCATGAACTCATGAAAGGAAAAAGGATCGACTGGAATGAAACCATCGTAAAGGCTGGAGAAATGCTCAAAAAAGTAAAGCTTAACGCAGATCCTTCCATGAAAGTCAAAGAATTAAGCGTGGGAAACCAGCAGCTGGTGGAAATCGCCAAAGCTCTGAGCAAAAATGTAAAGCTGCTGATTCTGGACGAGCCGACTGCGGCGTTAAACGAAGATGACAGTCAGAACCTCCTGGCACTGATTCAGGAATTAAAAAGCCAAGGCGTTACCTGTATTATGATTTCACATAAATTAAGGGAAATAACAGCCATTGCAGATACGATCACCGTATTAAGAGATGGGGCAACAATCTGTTCCATGGATGTGGCAAATCAGAAGATTACAGAAGCGGAAATCATAAAACATATGGTAGGCAGGGAAATAGAACATATATATCCCGCTCGGAAAAAACATGAAATTGGTGATATTTCTTTAGAGCTTAAGAACTGGACCGTATCGGACCCGGCGAAAGGAAAAGAAATTTTACATGATATCAGCCTGAATGTCCGTAAAGGTGAAATTGTGGGACTTCAGGGTCTGATGGGAGCAGGAAGGACAGAGCTTGCTATGAGCATCTTCGGCAACCCCTCCGGATACAAGGTGACAGGCGGCGAACTTTACATAAATGGCAGACCGCGTAAATTTAAAAACCCCAGAGAGGCGATTCAGGACGGGCTTGCCTACGTTTCAGAAGATCGTAAAGGAAATGGGCTGATTTTAATTCAGGATATTAAGTTTAATATTTCCATAGCCAATTTAAAAGAATTGACGGAGGGACTGGCGATTAATGAGAACAAGGAAATTCAGACAGCAAATTCATTCCGGGAGTCCATTAATATTAAAGCACCTTCCATTGAACAGAAGACCGGAAAGTTAAGCGGGGGAAATCAGCAGAAGGTACAGCTTGCAAAATGGATATTTGTAAATCCGAATGTCTTAATTCTGGACGAGCCTACTAGGGGAATTGATGTGGGCGCAAAGTTTGAGATTTATTCTTTAATGAACAAACTGGTAGAACAGGGAATGAGCATAATTATGATATCGTCTGAATTACCGGAGGTACTGGGAATGAGTGACCGGCTTTATGTTATGTCGGAGGGCAGGATTACCGGGGAACTAATAGCGGAAGATGCAGATGAAGAAAAGGTTATGGAGATGGCGATCAGATCATAGGAGGTTGAAGAAATGAAGGAAAATAAAGAAACGCAAGGGTTGGGGAAAGAGATTGTTTCCCTGTTAAGAGCAAACATCCGTGATTATATGATGTATATTGCGCTAATTTTAATTATGGGATTTTTTACATTCAAAACAAACGGTGGATTTATTACAGCCAGAAATTTAAGCAATCTTATCAATCAGGCAGGCTATGTGGCTGTATTGGCAGTGGGGATGACAATTATTTTGATTTTAAAACATATCGATCTGTCAGTAGGCTATGTGGCAGGATTCTGCGGAGCAGCAGCAGCAATTTTTATGACGAGATATCAGATAAATGAATGGGCTGCAATCCTTCTGGTACTGCTTCTTGGTCTGGCAATTGGATTATATCAGGGTATTCTGGTGACTAAAGTAGGGGTGCCGGCTTTTGTTACCACATTGGCGGGAATGTTTATCTTCCGTGGACTACTCAACCTGTTCTTACAGGAATCAGGAACAATTATTGTACCAAATGCAGGTTTTAATGCATTATCAAATGGTTTCATTCCGGATCTGCCCTTTGGTACCGAAATTCATCTTCTGACTCTGTTAATTGGTGCAGCAGCTGTAATTATTATGATTTTCACTCAGCTAAAAAGCAGGAAAAACAAACAGCAGTATAACTTTCCGGTTATTTCCACACCTATTTTTGTATTTAAATTGATCTTCTTATCCGCTATTATCATGCTCATTATTTATGTGCTTGCAAAATACAGCGGGCTTCCCTGGACCGCTGTAATAGTTGGGGTCGTGTTACTTGGATATAACTACGTATTAACAAAAACCAGACTGGGACGTTATATTTATGGAATCGGTGGCAATGAACAGGCAGCGGAACTTTCCGGAATTAATGTGAAAAGAGTGACTTTGTTTGCTTTTTGCTCCATGTCCGTATTGGCAGCGCTGGCAGGAGTTCTCTATACTTCAAGATTACAGTCCGCAACGCCCACGGCAGGTCTGGGATTTGAAATGGATGCCATTGCATCATCTTACATTGGAGGCGTGGCAGTCAGCGGTGGTGTCGGCAGGGTGACGAATACCATGATTGGAGCCTTGGTAATCATGTCCCTGACTAATGGAATGAATCTGATGGGTGTTGATATCTCTTATCAGTATGTGGTAAAAGGGATAATTTTCATCACAGCAGTAGCATTTGATGTCAGAACACGGGCAAAGGGCAGATAGTTTGAAAAATCCACAACGCAAAATCTTGCTGTTGGTGGGCAAAAGATTCCATTGTGAAAATACTATATATTTTGCTAATATTGTACACAACAAATGGTATATTTCAACAAAATTTGACTTATGCCAGGCAGCACAGGAACACGTTGAGGGATTTTTGTGAAAGAGAAGGAGGTAACATGAGTAAAACAAACCGTTTAAAGCATTTAGGAAACAGGCTGGTGGCAGTATTGCTGTCTATTGTTCTGATAGCTCCCCTGCTGGGCAATTTTGCTCCTGTAGAGGTACAGGCGGCCACCGTAGGCATTGGGGACATGGACAACTTTACCGAAGACGGTAATATCCTGTTGTTTAACACTGGAGAAAAACAGGTAATGGTGGAGCTGTGCACCGACCGTACGGTGCGGGTGCAGCTGTCTGAAAACGGTGCGGATGGATATCGTCCCGCCAATGCTGAATACTACATGGTCCAGAAAAATGAATGGCCGGCGGTTAACCGGTCCGTCACCCAGGAAAATGGTGTAATATCTGTTAAAACTGCAGCCATGGAAGTAAGGATTAATCAATCACCTCTGCGTATCGGGATGTATGACCTTGAGGGAAAACTGTTGTCGAAAGATACAGAGGATACCGGTATGTATGTGGATGGAGACAAGGTAGGCGTTAAAAAGACGGAAGGCACTGAAAATGCGGGAGGAATCTTTGGATTTGGTTCCGGTGACCATGGTCGCCGGTCAAATCTGAACCGCTACGCAACAGATTTTAATGAATTTTCCATGTCACATGGACGTCTGATAGCACCATTCTTTATGAGTACCGTGGGATACGGCGTATTTTTGAATACCATCGAGAAGGACACGGTATTTTATAAGCAGGGAGGCGGGTTCCAGACCAAGGGTTACCTGGATTACTTCTTTATGTATGGACCGGATTTCAAGACTATTCTCAATGAATATGCGGAAATCACCGGACGTATGGAGATGTACGGCAAGTGGGCACATGGATTTATGCTATCCAAATATGGAAACGACAATGCAACACAAGCAGAATTTTCCCAGTGGATTCATCGGCTGAGAGACGAGGGATACCCCACAGACAGCTATGTTTTTGACTATGGATGGCGGGGCGATGTGGCAGACAACGGCGGCAACCAAACCGGCGCAGGTGAAAAATGGGGCAAGCAGATGTGGAGCAACGACATCGTAAAATTCCCCGATATTGACGGAATGTTTCAGGAGGCACGGGATATGGGCATCCGCGTGGGACTGCACAACAACGCAGGAACCCCTGAGGCAAAGGGAGGGAAAAACCTGCACATCAATGATGATGAGTGGGTACAGTCCTACATGGACAGCGTGATTACCACCGGCTATGGTGACTGGTTCTGGCCGGATGAATTCGACGTACTGGGAAGCAACACTGCTCCCACATTCTCTTCCCTGGGCGCCTATGAGGCGTGGAAAGCGTACACCGAGGAATCCCGTCCCATGTTTGTAACCCGTGGCAGCTATGCGGGACAGCATTTTGCAACAGCATGGTCCGGTGATATTAATAATACCTCAAGCGAGCTGGTAAACCAGATTGGTTTCAGCATCGACGCAGGACTTGTGGGCTACTGGTCCACCTCACACGATCTGGGCGGCTTTATGAAAAAACCCAGTGATAAGCTGTACACCAGATGGGTGTCAGAGTTTGGTGCATGGAACGGCATTATGCGGGCTCATGGCCACGATGGACGCGAGCCCTGGCTGTACAGTGAAACTTCCCAGAATACGCTGAAAAAGAACCTGGAAATCCGCTATGCACTGTACCCTTACCTGTACACGATGGCGTGGCAGGGTTACAGTGAGGGCGTACCGATGATGCGGGCAATGCTGCTAGAGGATGACAGCCAATATAACCCGGATGCATGGAATCTGAACAAACAATATTATTTTGGCGACTGGTTCCTGGTAGCTCCTGCTGCGGAAGAGACGGACACGGTGGTTCAGGTCTGGCTCCCTCCCAACACCACCTGGTATGAATATTATAGCGGTGAGCGTTATGAAGGCGGCGAGAACGGCAAGACCATCAACGTTGCAGCAGCCCTGGAAGAAATTCCGGTGTTCGTAAAAGCCGGGGCTATCGTACCCATGGGTCCTGATGTAGATTATGCTGATGAAAAGCCGCTGGATCCCCTGACTCTGGATATTTATCCAAAGGGAACCACCACGTACACACTGTATGAAGATGATGGACAGTCACGTGAATATATAACCAAAGATGCATACAGCACCACAACCTACACCAGCGTGCAGGAGGGAAATAATATATCCTTCCGGATTGACGAACGAACAGACCACAATCCCGCAGAGTACAAAACGGATGAGCGGTCTTACAACTTGAAGTTTAACCACCTGAAGGCAGTGCGGGGAGTAACATTAAACAACGAAAATCTGCCTGTGCAGAACAGCCTGGAAGCTTATAATGCAGCACAGAAAGGTTTTTGGCTGGACGATACAAATAATACCCTTTATGTGAAGGTACCCGATACCGGAAAAGCAATGAACATTGTGCTGGATTCCGATGGCCTGGTATTGCCTGAGGAAGGCGAGGATAATCAGGGGCTTCCGCCACAGCGCGTTGAAAGCGGTACCATGGTTGAACTGGAGGACCAGACATTCCTTCCGGTGGCTGGAGGCCAGGTAATTAAGGATACAGAATGGAAAGGCTATACCGGAAACGGCTTTGTAAAGGGATTCAAGATGGTTGGAGATGCGGTTGAATTCCGTGCCAATGTGGTAAAAGGCGGCACCTATGATCTGACGATCCGGGTAAATTGCGGCAAAAAGAACAGTGCGCAGTTTGACAATACGCCCCGAACCGGTGCGCTGTACCTGAATGGGGAGAAAAAGTCAGACCTGGCATTTGAGGTAACGCCTACCTGGGGTGACAGCAAAACCAAACAGGGTGACTGGCGGGAATATAAGATTGCTGGTGTCAAACTTAGTTCCGGTGTACAGACGCTGCAGATTCGTTCCGAAGGCAGCAATGCCGGTAACTACAACCTGGATTCACTGAAGTTTACCAGGCTGGATACCTCGATTCCTGCTTTCCAGCCTATTAAGGCGGAGAAAAATTCCCATCTGGACAACATGACGCTGGAGACCGGCGGAGAAGTTCCGGTAATCAAAGCGGTGACCGATGGTGCCTGGGCACAGTTTGATGAGGTGACCGGCGAAAACAAGGCAGGCGTGGAATTGAAGTTAAAGAGCACTACCGGCGGCAGTATCATTGTCTATGAAAACGGCGTAGGTGACAAGATTTTAGCCACAGCAGCGCTGCCAAATGACGGCGAATGGCATACGATCCGTGTGGCCGGCAAGAATACCGATGTGCCGGAGAGCAATATTTTCCTTGAGTTTAAAGCTCCTCAGGGTAAGGCATTGGACTGCGAAATGGAATGGTTCCGGTTTATGCGAAATGCAGATGCTTTTAATATCGTTAAGGCTGTTACTGCGGCAGAGCGAAATGGTATAAATGTCCATTCCTCCGGAGCCTATCTGGTAAACATTGAGTCGGGTGACTGGGCAAGATTTGACGATGTAAACTTTGGCGATGGCGGCGTGCAGACGGCAGCAATCAACGTTACCAGCGGTCGGCCAGGGGGAACGGCGCAGTTCTATATAGACAGTATGGAGGAAGAAAACAAAATAGCCGAGGTTGAGATCACCAATACCGGCGGCTGGAGCAACTTTAAGGACTTTACAGCAGATTGCGCCAACGTAACAGGCATACACACGGTATATGTTAAATTCTCTGTAGATACGAAAGATTCTGTGTGTGACTTTATGTCCTTTAAATTTATGAAGAATAAGCTGGGAGTTGTTGCCCGGGTAGAAGGCGGAAACGCCACAGTTCAAATCAGCGAACCCTATACCGCACCGGGGCAGGATGTAATGTTCCAGGTAGGCGGATTAGACAAGAGCACTGAGATTGAGACTATTGAAGTAACCGATGCAAATGGAGCAGTTGTTCCGCTTCAGGAGGTTGTAGCGGGCAGCCGTTATACCTTAACCGTACCCCAGGCGATTCCCGCCACCGTTTTGGTGAAGCTTAGGAATAAACCTACAGTAATTAATCCGGGGGATGTATTCGAACTGGAAGACGGTAAAGGCATTACCAACGACAGCAATACTGCCCTGCGGACAGACACCGAGTGGAAAGGCTATACCGGAACAGGCTATGTTGCCGGGTTTAAAACCGAAGGTCAATATGTTGAGATATTGGCAGATGTAAAAGCTGCAGGTATCTATGATCTTGAGATTCATGTAAACAACGGTAAAAAGAACAGCCCGCAGTATGACAGCACCCCGCGTACCGGCGGACTGTATGTAAACGGCGAAAAAGCAGCGGATCTGGCATTCCCGGTAACGGATACCTGGGGTGACAGCAGTAAGAATGGCGACTGGCGTATTACACAGGTACAGGGAGTAGCACTGAAGGCAGGCATTCAGACCATCAGAATCCGCGCCGAAGGCAGCAATGCAGGTAACTACAACCTTGACAGCGTAAAATTTGTACTCACCCAGCCGGAGGTGGAGAAATACACCATTACCTATGCAGCAGAAACAGGCGGGTCTATTGACGGGACGGCAGTGCAGGAAGTTGAAGCAGGTTCCAATACCACTGCAGTAACCGCAATTGCAGACAGCGGATATGAGTTCGCACAGTGGAGCGACGGCAATGTAAATGCACAGCGTTTTGAAACCAATGTGCAGGCCAGCCAAACACTGACAGCCAGCTTTAGGGTGGTCGTGAAGGACGTAACAATTACAGCCCGTTCGGAAGACGAAGATGCAGGTAGCGTATCCGGCGGAGGAACAGTGAAAGAAGGGGAAAAAGTAACCCTTACTGCAATGGCTCATGAAGGGTATTCATTTGAAGGCTGGTATCTGGAAGGCGTAAAAGTATCCGATGCATCTGTATATGAAGTTGAGGCGGCAGAAGATGCGGAATATCTTGCTAAATTTATTAAAAATGCACCTGTAAAGGTAACGATTACCGTACAGTCAGAAGATGAAACGGCAGGAACCGTATCCGGCGGAGGAAGTGTAAACCTCGGAGAGACTGTAACCATAACTGCCACAGCCAGGGAAGGCTACACATTTGAGGGCTGGTATCTGGGAGAAACAAAAGTATCGGATCAGGCGGAATATGAAGCAGAGGCAACGGAGGATGCGGCATACACTGCACGGTTTACGAAAAATGCCATACAGCAGGTGACGATCACAGCCAAAGCAGAAGAAGGAGGAACGGCAGAAGGTACAGCAAGGGTAGACGTTGGAACAAAGGTAACGCTTACAGCCACAGCCAATGAAGGCTATGTATTTGAAGGCTGGTATCTGGATAATGTCAATGTCTCCAAAAATGCAGAATACGAAGTGGAAGCCCGTCAGGATGCCACATATGTTGCTCGTTTCACAAAAGAAGAAGAGCCGCAGCCGGAAACGGTGAACATTACCGTAGAGGCACAGCCGGGAGGAACCGTTAGTGATAGCGGAACGGTTACAAAGGGTGAATTATTTACCATAACGGCATATCCAGAAGATGGATATCGGTTCACAGGATGGTATCTGAAAGGCGAAAAAGTATCGGATGATTTAAGCCTGGAAGTCATGGCGGTAGAGGATGCGGTATATACAGCATACTTTGAAGAAAAACCAAAAGAAATGATAACAATTCAGGTGGTGGCTGAAACAGGCGGAAGGGTATCCGGCGGTGTCACTGCGGAATACGGAACCACTGTAAAAATTCAGGCATTTGCACAGGAAGGCTATGTATTTGAAGGCTGGTATATCGGTAGCCTGAAAGTTTCATCAAATCCGGAGTACACAATGAATGCTCTACAGAATACTGTGTATACCGCAAAATTTGTTCAGAAAGAAGCACCAAAGCCGCAAAAAGTTACAGTTACCGTAAAAGCGGAAACAGGCGGAACAGCAGCAGGCGGTCAGGTAGTGGATGCAGGAAGCAAAGTCAGCTTAACTGCAAAACCATCTTCTAAGTATACGTTTGACGGTTGGTATCTCAACGGGAAGAAAGTATCCACATCCGCAAACTATACGGTGGCAGTTTATCAAAATGTAACTTATACTGCAAAGTTTAAGAAGATAACGGCACCAAAAAAAGCAACCGGATTAAAAGCTTCTAATTTCAAAATCAACCAGATGAAGTTATCCTGGAATAAAATCAGCGGTGCAAAAGGCTACGAATTAAGCCGCTATAATCCGGATAAAAACAAATGGTACGTAGTAAAAACCACAGGCCAGACAAGTTACAGGGTGAAAGGCTTAAGCACCGGAACGATTTACAAATACAGAGTAAGGGCTTATACATTATCCGGAAGTAAAAAGATTTTTGGTGAATATTCCAAATATTTAAAGACAGCGACAACACCGAGACAACCGGCACTTACTGCCAAAGTAAGTTCCACAACCAGTGTGAAGCTATCCTGGAAAAAAGGAACTAAGGCAGATGGATTTGCAATTTATATGAAGACCGGTAACGGTAAATTTACCAGGATTAAAAATGCATCTGCAGCAAGTACCGCATATACAAAAACAAAACTGAAAAAAGGAAAAGTTTATCAGTTTAAGATGCGTGGCTATAAGAAGGCCGGAGAGACTAAGATATATGGAAATTATTCAAAGGTTCGAACAATAAAATTGAAATAAATAATATTGCAGGAGCCTGGCGGGGCAGCTAAATCCAGACCAATGATGGCATTATAAGGGGGAATTTTATAAAAAATACGGGAATATCATAAATGTGTAAAAAATACTCAAAAAATTGCAACGATAAATGCCATTTGCGGGTGCTATAATGTCAAAGACAAGGTGAAAATTCGTATATAAAATGTACGATTTACACAAAACAAACATTAAGAAGGAGGACATTATGGGCAAGAGAAGAAAGAAACTATTAAGCATGGCATTGGTTGTCGGTATGGTAGTATCCAATCTGTCTCCGTATACAAATGTATTGGCGGCAGAACCGGAGCATGTGTCCCCGGGGAGTGCAGAAACTGTGGAGTTAAGTGAAGATCCCGGTGATGCACTGCCCCCAGGGACGGCAAAGGCAATTGAGGAAACAGAGTCAGAAACAGCACCTGTCAGCCAGGAAGTGACTGAGGAAGTAACAGAAGCTGCACCGGAGACTGAGACAGTCACCGAGACAGAACCGGTGGAAACAGAAGAAGAAACAATAGGTGAAACCGAGACACAGCTCACGGAGGAAAACGAAACAGAAAGCGCAAAAAAGGCTGAGAACAAACAGGCAGACGCAGTAAATAATGTGGATGTAAACGGACTTTTTGCAGAATATTATACGACTTCCGGAAGCGGAAAGAATGTCAGACTGGATGTATTGAAGTCAAAAGGCATCGATTACAACATTAATTATGGAGATTTAAATCCCAAGCTGATGCTCACAACGGGTAAAGATGATTATGCAGGCATCCGATGGAGCGGCAGGATTCAGGTACCGGAAACAGCAGATTATACCTTCTACGGTCTTGCTGACAATGGAATCAGACTGTGGGTAAACGGGGAGCAGCTGTTTAATTACTGGGATGGTGATTCATGGGATGTATTACAGACAAGCAAGGCAGTAAAATTAGAAGCCGGCAAATTCTATGATATTAAAGTGGAATATTTTGATTACGCAGGTGGTGCTCATGCAACTTTGTCCTGGAGCAATAACAAAGGGTTGAAGGATAAAGCAACCATTCCATCATCCGCATTTTACCTTCCGTCGAATTATAGTGG
The DNA here is from genome assembly GCA_018365455.1 of Clostridiales bacterium. GTDB lineage: Bacteria > Bacillota > Clostridia > Lachnospirales > Lachnospiraceae > Robinsoniella. Next base: position 99,648 of record JAGZJZ010000009.1, on the reverse strand, counting down.
AATTTATATCGGAAGCATTGATACTTCCGAAGCGAACCTAAAAGAAGGCGAAGACTTTAAAGGGGATGTTACGGTAAATGGTTTTGGACTGGATCAGGCGGAGCGTTTTGAAATTGTAAAGACTTCCGGAGAATCCCTGAAGACTCCGGTATATGCCGATATAACATCACAGAAAAATGAACAAGCAAAAATTGTAATTCCAAATATGGAAACCGGTACATACAAGCTGAAAATCATACAGAGCAATACAGCCGTGATTTCAAAAGGCCTCATTATTGTAAAACCGGGAACAGACGATGTACGTACAAGGACAGAACGGCCCAGGGCAGACTGGGAACGGGATTCTTATGTGAATTTAAACGGAATCTGGGAGTTTGACTTTGATGCAGATGAAGAAGGTAAAAATGCAGGCTGGTTCAAGCCGGATCAGGAATTTTCCAGATCCATTAACGTACCGTTTTGCTGGGAATCCTCTTTAAGCGGTGTCAATGACCCGGATTATAAAGGACAGGCATGGTACAAGAAAACTGTAAATGTAGACAAATCCTGGGAAGGTAAGAAAATCTTCTTAAAATTCGGAGCGGTAGACTGGAAATGCAAGCTCTGGGTAAACGGAGAAGAAGTGGGAGAACACATTGGCGGATACAGTGCGTTTGAAATGGATGTCACCGAATATATGAATGTTGGGGAAGACAACGTAGTCACTCTTTGGGTAGAAGACAAAGGAAGCTACGGCGATGACAGCTATCCGGCATTAATCGGTAAACAGGGCAGAAACGCTCCCTGTGGATATATCCATACAAGCGGAATCTGGCAGACAGTAGGTATGGAAGCCAGAAGTGCAACTTACCTGGACAATGCCAAAGCTGTATCGGATATTGACAATGCAACGGTTACCTATGATCTGGATGTCACCACAGACAAAGACCAGACTCTTACAGTGGAATATGATTTCGCCAGTACCGTATATGATATGGAAAATGATGTGGATATCCCTACCGGTTCCGTGGTAGAAGGAAGCCAGGAAATCCAGGTAGAATCCGGTGCCAATTCGGTAGAACTCTCTCCGATTGCCATCGCAAACCAGAAACTCTGGAACTATGATGACCCCAATCTTTACCAGGGTACTCTGACCGTCAAAGATGTGGAGGGAAATGTTCTGGATGAACTTTCTACTTACTTTGGGCTTCGTAAGGTAGAGGCAAAGTATTACAACGAAGACCTGGGTGTAAAATATATTTATCTCAATGATGAACCGGTCTATATGTCAGGACTTCTGGACCAGGGATTCTGGGAAGAGGGAATCTATACCGCACCTTCAGAAGATGCTTTAAAATACGATATTCTGGCAATGAAAGAAGCCGGATTCAATATGATCCGTAAGCATCTGAAAATCGAAGATCCGCTGCAATACTACTGGTGCGATAAGTTAGGTATGATGGTATGGCAGGATATGCCCCATGCAACCGCTATGGTGCCGTCCAAAGAAGGCGGAGAAGCTCTTGGCAGAAAATACTATGAAGAATGCCTGGATGCAGCAATGGAAATGAACTATAACCATCCGTCGATTGTGTCTGTTATGCTGTTCAACGAGACCTGGGGACTGTATGCGGCATATAATGACAACGGCAAGAACCGGAATGTAAAAGCGGCTGACGGAAAGAGCACGGCAGAATGGGTTGAATATCTGTACAATAAGACAAAAGGGGCTTATCCGAATATGCTGATTGAAGATATGAGTCCCTGCAACAGCGACCATGTACAGCCGTCTGACCTGAATACTTACCATATGTATCCCAAGTCTTATGACGGTGCGGTAGGAGATGTGGAGAACCGGGTAAACAATGCATACGTAGGTTCCGAAAATAACTATAAGTTTGGCTTCAAGCAGGATGGAGATCCCCTTCTGAACAGTGAATACGGCGGTGTTGCTGCCTATGACGGCGATTACGACATTTCTTACTGTTTCAAGTACATGACGGATATACAAAGAAGATATGAAAAACAGAGTGGTTTCGTATATACAGAACCATTTGACGTTGAGTACGAACGCAACGGTATCTTAACCTATGACAGAAAAATGAAAATCTTTGGCTATGATGAAGTAGCCTATGGCGGTGATATGGGAATCAAGGATCTGGTTCAGGAGACCTATATCGGTATCGTAGACAGCCCGATTAAAAATGTAAAACCGGGAGCAAAGATCAAAACAAAGATTATGGCAATGAGCTGGACAAATGATGTACCGGAAAATACCGTGGTAAAATGGCGTTTTGACGGAACAGACATCTATGGAAACAATATCAGCACCGGCCTTGCCGGCACACTGGGAATGGATATTATCCCTTATGAAAAGGCAGAAGCAAGCCTCTCATTCCGTGTACCGGCCCAGGCTTGCGTAGGAACTTTAACCGTATGGATTGAAGGACCTGACGGAGCTAAGATTGCGAAAAACTTTACCAACATCGTAGTTGCAGATGCATCAAGCGATAATAAAGAAATGACTCTGGATAATGAAAAAGGTTCCATTACCATGAAAGCAGCTGTAAACGACCGTAAGATGGTTACAACAGAAGGGACCGGCAGCCAGGATTACAGCTACACATTACCGGAGAACTTTAATCTGGATTCCTTAAATGGCATGAAGATAATTGCAGAGGCATCTTCCTATAAAGGAATGACAGGAACCGATAAAAACCATTCTTCTTACAGCTCCGAATTCAGCCAGACGGCAGAAGGCAGAGCAGTGGCATCAGATATGACCGTTTCCGTAAACGGTGTAGAGATTGACACCGTATACCTTCCGGACAACCCAAGGGATATGAGAGGAACACTTTCCCTGAATGCTCCTTATAACGGTGCAACCAGTGCAGGTGACTTTGGTTATCTGGTAAACTTAAGCGTATCCAGGGAAAAACTGGCTGAAATTAAGGCAGCTATGGGTGAAAGCAAAGTAATGAAAGTTACTTATGCAGTAAAAGCGGATGCAGCAAACCAGAACGGACTTCGTATTTACAACTCCGTTTACGGAAGATATGCTGTAAATCCAACCATTATTTTAAACCCGGTGGACATTGAAAAGGCAGATCAGGTAACAGCAGTTAAAAATATTAACACAACCTCTGATAATTACAGTGCCGAAGGCGTGTTATCCGGAAATTCCAATCTGAATGTAAGAGCGGGAGAGAAGGAAGGATATGTCATCGCTCTTGCAAACGGAGGAAGCAGCATTACCGTTACAAATAAGAAGACAAATGAGGTAATTGGAGAAGCAGCAGGACTGGCGGCAGGCGCTCATCACGTAAAAGTAACCTTGTTTGACGAGCAGATTCGTGTATTTGCAGACAATAATCCGGAAGCAGTTATCAATGTCTATGACAGAAGCGGCTTTACCGGAGGAATCACGGTCAATGCATCCAAAACAAATACGGTATCCGATCTTGTAGTTTCACCGGAGTCTTATGAAGCAGTTAAGACTGAGATTGACGACACGGTAAAAGACGTTGAAGTATTGGATGATTTCAGTGATGCTGACTATACCAAACGTTACGAAGTTATGGGCAATGCATGGAGTGGAAATGTAGTTAACGGCGCGCTGAATATGAGTGCTTCTGATCAGGGCGACAAAATGATTATGAAGGATGTCTCCATGTCAGACGGTATCTACGAAATGGATATAAAAGTAACCAATTCATCACAAACACACGGAAATGCAGGATTTGTATTCCGCTCTTCCAACTATAATTTGGGCCCGGATGGTGCAAATGGATATTACGCAGGTATCGGTGACCGTTATGTACAGCTTGGACGTATGAGCCAGGGCTGGAAAGAACTTGCCAAAGTTACCGTACCGGAGTTAATTGTAGGAAGTACGCATACACTGCGTGTAGCTGTATTTGGCTCCAGAATTCAGATCTATGTGGATGATGCCGCAGTACCATGTGTAGATATTAACGATTCTACCTACCTGGAGGGCGGCGTGGCTGTCAGAGGTTACCGGGTAGCAGCAACCCTGGACAATATACACGTGGCAAGTATCCCCCGTTATAGCAGCACATTTGAAAAAGGCAGCGATGAATGGGAAGCAAACGGAAACTGGAAGATAGTAGACGGAGCATATACCTCAGGGTCTAAGGGAGCATACTCCCTGGTTGACAGCAATAAAATAAAAGATGCTTTATTTGCGGCAGATGTAAAACCGGGAACGGAAGATTCCGTATCCGCACTGTTGCTGCGTACCGTAAGCAGTTCAACAGGAATCAGCGGATACCAGCTGGTTGCAGATGCAAAAAATGATAAAGTCCAGATTGTAAAATCGGAAAATGGCAAGACAACCGTTCTGGCGGAAACCGGCATGCGCCTGCAGGCAGGCAAGACTTACCGATTAACCGTTGAAATGCAGGGATCCGTGATCAAAGCTTATAAGAATGACAGCAGGGAAGCTCTCATAATAGCAGAAGATACTGCATTTGCTGCAGGTCAGATTGGTATTATGAATGTCAATGGAACTACTACGATTGACAATGCTGCAGTCAATAACCAGTTTATAGACGGTGAATTAATGGAATTGGCAGATCCAAAAGCACTGGATGCAATTATTGCAGAAGCCAGAAAAGTGGATGCAGCCAAGTATACGGCAGATTCTTACAATAGGGTGAAAGCAGCACTGGATGCAGCACTGGATGCTGACCGTTACGATCAGCAGGCAATTGATCAGGCAGTTTCTGCAGTCAGAGAAGCGCTTAACCAGCTGGTATTAAAGCCAATTGATCTGACGGTACTGAATAACAAGATTGCAGAGGCAAAGAGAATAGACCAGGCTAAATACACGGCTGATTCTTATGCCAGAGTAAAATCAGCACTGGCAGCAGCAGAAGCAGTCAATAAAAAAGACCAGGCAGCAGTCGATGCAGCAGCAAAAGCATTAGGTGATGCCATTGCACAGCTGAAAATCAAACCGGTAGACCTGGGTGCATTAAGCCAGAAGATTGCAGAAGCAAAGAAACTGGATGGGAACAAATATACCTCAGATTCTTATGCAAAAGTAAAAGCAGCGCTGGCAGCGGCAGAAGCAGTTAATAAGAATGACCAGGCAGCAGTAAATGCCGCAGTGAAGAACTTAAGTGACGCTATGGCTCAGCTCAAGGTAAAACCGGCTGTACCTAAGAAAAACGCTGTTTATACCGTTAGCAGCCTGGTATACAAGGTAACTAAATCTTCATCCAAATACGGAACCGTGAAAGTAATGAAAGCCAGGAAAAAAACCTATAATTCTATCAGTGTTCCAAAGACTGTGAAGCTAAATGGTTATACCTTTAAGGTTACCGAAATTGATAAGAATGCATTTAAAAACAATACAAAGCTGAAAACAGTTAAGATTGCAGATAACGTAAGCAAAATTGGTTCTTATGCATTTGCAGGCTGTAAAAATCTGAAATCGGTAACGATTGGTAAGGGACTGAAGAGCATTGGAAGCAAAGCATTCTATAATGACAAATTATTAAAGAGTATTGTAATTAAATCTACAAAAGTAAATAAAGTTGACAGTAAAGCATTTAGCGGAATCCATAAGAACGCTTATATTAATGTGCCTAACAAAAAGGCATCTGCTTATAAGAAAATATTTAAAAATGGTGGACAGGCTAAGACAGTGAAGATTAAATAGTTGACGGAAGACTGCCCGGGGGGTATAACCCAGGGCAGTCTTCTTTTGATGGCAATATATGAAACGAACAGCGCTTTGCGTTTATTATCTCGTATACGCGTTCTCTGATTCCAATCGGTTGTATCTTCACAAACTTCATGATATAATCGGAAAATACAAAAGGGATTTGGGGGGGTTGGGGATGTTTACTGAAAAGAAAAACCGTTTACAATTCACATATTACAGCAGTTTCTTAATATTGATTGTGATACCCATTTTATTTATTATTATCGGATCGTTTGCCATCGTCAGGACAATGATGCTTCGTTCCGCTACAGATAAAATAGAACTGGTACAGGCAAATGTGGAGAAGACGCTGGAAGAAGAAATAGACAATGTCTCCATGCGACTGTCCCATCTGTGCAATGTAAATAACAGTGATGTGCTGGCATTGGCATCGAAAACAGATGATACCAATGCATTTAATAAATATAACTTCGAAAAGATTTTGCGGGAAACCTTTAATTATATGATGATCCCAAGTGATGACATGCTGGCATCCGTATTCTACATGGTCAGCGGGGACAACACATATATCAAGGATGACCTGGTGATTCCACAGACGGAAATCAGACAGTCAAAGTGGTACCAGCAGGCGTTGTCAAATAAGAATAATGTTTGTATAGGCAGTTATTCATCTAAAGTCACCTATTCATTGAAAACAAAATATCAGTTCACCATTGCAGCGGGGCTGTCACCGGACAACAGCCTGGACAGAACCAACAAGATCGAAATGGCGACCTTGTTTATTCAGGCGGAAATCGGGAACATGATGCGGGAATATAACAAGGAGAAGAGTCTGGGCACCATGTACCTGGTAGACGAAAACAAAGAGGTACTTCTGAATGTCAGTGATGAAGAAATTGTACTTCCGGATAATCTGGACCTGAACCAGAGTATCGTACGGGAGCATACGGAAGGGACAGCTTTTACCTATTTGATGAAGGAGATCAGCCCTACCGGATGGAAGCTGGTCAGCGTGGTAGATTCTCAGATTCTTCTGGAGGAATTTAATAAAATAGCAGGGATTATAACTGTGATTACCGTTGTACTGTTTATGTTGTTTTATCTGTTCTCCAGTATCTTCCTGAAGCGTATTATTCATCCGGTAAATGAAGTAATTGAGGGGCTGAAGCAGGTAGAGGGCGGAAGCCTTGAAGTACATATACCCATCAGCGGGCAGTCCGAGATCAGAACGATGATCCACTCATTCAACCGCATGGTGCGCAGGCTAAAAGTATTGATTCGAGATAATGAACAGCAGCAGCAGATGAAGCATGAGGCGGAAATCAGGGCACTCCAGTCACAGATCAATCCTCATTTTCTGGTGAACACTTTGAGTTCCATTCGTTTTATGGCACAGGTATCGAAGTTTGACGGCATTAAAAATATGGCGGAAGCTTTAATCCGCATACTGTCCTGTTCTTTTCGGAGGAACGGCAGTTTTTACACCTTAAAAGAAGAGCTGGAAGTGCTCAGCAGCTATATTTTCCTGATGAAGGTGCGCTATTCCGATGGATTTGACTATACGGCAGATGTGGGAGAAGGGTGCATGGAGGATCTGGTTCCCAGGCTGATTCTACAGCCGATTATAGAAAACTGTATTGTCCATGGATTCAGTGAAATGGAAGATATCGGAGAAATACAGCTGCGGGCTTATCAGGAAGAAGACAGGCTTTGTATTGTCATTGAAGACAATGGAAAGGGCATGACAGAAGCTCAGATCAGTGAAATTTTAAAACCAAAGGAGGATAAGGAGGACAATTACAGTATTGGAATCTCCAATGTATACAGCAGGCTGAAGCTGAATTTTGGGAAGACGTGTGAGATGAGCATTGTGAGCGAACCCGGAAAATATACCAGAACAACCATAGAGATACCACGCAAAAGTACGAAGCAGAACGTGCAGATTGTAACACGGGATTGAAGCAGGGAGGAAAAGAAGATGTACAGAGTTATGTTTGTAGATGATGATATGATCGTAAGGACCACACTGCATACGATCTTGGATTGGGAGAAGTATGGGTTTGAAATTGCAGGGGATGCAAAAAATGGGCAGCAGGCACTGAAAAAATTAAAGGACACCCCCGTTGACCTCCTGATTACCGATATGAAAATGCCCATTATGGACGGCATTACCTTAATCAAACAGGTAAATCAGATGGAGCAGGTTCCTGTCATTCTGGCGCTGAGCGGTTACGATGATTTTTTGCTGGTTCGGGAGGCATTCCGGCTGGGGGCACTGGACTATCTGCTGAAATCGGATATCAATGAAATTATGCTGAGCAGCCATCTGGAACGTATTGCAAATGAAATTCAAAAAGTAAAGGGGAGCAGTCCGGCAGGCAGAACTGCGGTTAAACCAGTGGGGGAAAGCCAGATATTACAGGATATGGCTCTTGGACGGACAGAGTTAAAAGAATCGTTTTTTGAAGATTATTATTATATCGTTCGTTTTGAAATTGTGGATTTCAAACAACAGGTATTCCGGTTTGGGAATGACCTGGATGATGCATTGATAAAGCCAATGCTGGAAATTGCAAATCAGATACCCATGGTTGCTTCCAAATGTACGATCTGTTCCCTGTCTCCGTCTTCCTACCTGCTGTATTACCGGGCAAAGGATGCAGATGAAAACAGAAAGAACCGGGTGCAGTCGGTAAGCAGGCAGATTCTAAACAACTGGAAAAACTATATGAATCTCCCGGCTATTGCGGGGATCAGCCAGATTGGCTCCGGGGCATCCCGGTTTCTGGAATGCATGGAAACAGCGGGATTCTTGCTGACCTTTCAGAGCATTTTTGAAAAAACGGATGTATTTACAATGGATATCCAGCAAAAAGTTGATATACGGGAAGCGGTTTTGGCAGGAATTCGTTATCAGGATTTAAAGGACAGTTTGAAATCTCTGGATAATGCGGCATTTGAACAGAGCTGTCAGAGGATCTTCACGGACTTTTACAAAATTGGATTTGAGCAGGCAAAAATAGAGAGTATCTATATGATCTATCAGGTTTCCATGTCCCTGAGAGAAAACAACGACGATATCCTGAAGGTATTTCCTCAGGAAGTGGATTACTACGAAAAAGTACAGCGGATAACCAGTCTGAAGGAAATGGAGATCTGGATGACCAATTACCTTCGCTGGATCATGGATTACCTGGAACATAACTATGACAGAAGACAGAATGACGTGATCCAAAAAGCAAAGCGCTTTATCTGGGATAATTATGCTAATCCGGAGCTGTCCCTGGGAAATGTAGCGGACTTTGTGGGATTAAACGAAAAATACTTCAGCACCCGTTTTACAAAAGAGACAGGCACCAACTTCAGCAGTTACCTGATGGAATTCCGTATCTCAAAAGCAAAAGAGCTGATTCGAAAAACGGATATGAAAATTTATGAGATCAGCCAGAGTGTAGGGTATAACAGTGTGGAGCATTTTAATAGAATATTTAAAAAACTTTGCCAGATGAGTCCGGTTAATTATAAAAAGGAAGGCAAAAAATAGTCAAAAACCCCGTTGGTTACAGCGGGGTTTTTGGCTTTTTTATAATACTGATATAGATGAAAACATAGCGTCTTTTTATGACATAAAAGGAGCAATTCAATACGTCATGGCAATCTATGTGATGGATTTATGATATTGTTATAAATATAGGTGTAAAAAACAGGATGGATACTTATCCAAAGAACAATTGAGAATAACCCGTAAGGTATGCAGCATATTGGCTGAAAGCTTCCTTCCGGGAACTGAGAGAAAAAATTAGGTTCATTATGAAAGGGGATTGAAGTTATGAGAGTACGCTCTGTGTTATTAAGAAAAATCAGTATGATTGGTTTGGTATGCGGGATGTTTATTTTCCCGGGATGCAGCCAAAAAGATATTTCAAATGAGTACGTAAACCTTGGCAATTATAAAGGAATTGAGATTAGCAAAGGAGAACCAGAAACGATTTCAGAAGAAAGGGTTGAAAACCTGTTTTCTATGAATGCAGGATTTGATCAGGAATTGTATGTAGATACCAAACGAAAAAAGGTTAAGGACGGCGACCGGATTATCATCGATCTGACAGAGAAAATAAACGGGGAGGAGATTACCACGCAGGATATGAATGTACCAGTGGGGTCAGAACACCTGGCAGAAGGATTTCGGGAGCAGGTAAAGGGACATTCTGTCGGAGATACCTTTGAGGTAGATGGAATTTATACGGTTACGATTAAATCCATTCTGGAAGTAAATCCTTCCTTTCAGGAAGAAAAAGCAAGAATCAGGGAGGAAATGGAAAAAGAGGCGCAGGAAACCTGGCGCCAGGAGCAGTTTCAGCAAATTGAAAGTTACTTACTTGAGCATACCGAAGTCATCAAAGAGCCGGAGGAGGGCCAAGAGGTAATCGATTTAATATTGGGAGCAATTGCGAAGAAGGAGAAGCTGGAGCTTACGGATGAAAAATTTACGAATAAAGCGTTTGAATATGGGGGTGACGACAAGGAGCGGGATATGGGAGCCAGATTGAATGAAAAAGAACAGGAAATAGCGCTTCAAAACGAAGTGGTAATGGAATGGCTGCTCAAGAATGCGAAAGAAAAGAAATAAGTCTAAAAAACGGCATGGCGAAAAGAAATGATTCAAGTATCAGGGTGTTGAAAGAGGGGGGAAGTGAATGGAAAAGAAGAGAGTAGTGGCGGCGGCAGCTATTTTGGCGGCAACAGCAGCAGGACTTTTGGTGTTAGCAGCAGTAACCGGCATATTTATAGGGTTTGTCTCTAAATTAATACCTTATAAACAGCCAGAGACATTAAATGAATTGGCATACACAGTGAATAAGCGAAATGGCAATACCGTATATATCAGGGAAGAGACAGCGGGTTACCAGCCGTACCTGGTAGTGGATAATGATTACAACGGTGATGGGAATGTCCTGCTTTTACGGAAGTATGTGCTGGATGAACGGCAGCCATATCATACATATTATCAGCAGACTGCATATTATGAAAACAGTAACCTGGATGATTATCTGAGCAATGTGTATCTGGATACCTTGCCGGAAGAACTGCGTGCCCTGATCGTTCAAAGTCCTATTGAGATCATTGCAATGTCTGCTTATTATGGAGAGAATTCAGATACAATTCAAATTGAACGGAAAGCATTTTTATTATCCTATACGGAAATGGCGCGTAGAGGTTCCGGTTACATTCATGAAGGTAAGCCGCTAAAATACTTCAAAGATGATTTTACTAGAATGAAGACAACAGATGAGAATGGGAAAGAGTCTGGCTGGTGGCTGAGGAGTCCTAGCATGGGAGGGGGAGATACAGTGGCAATAGGGGTAGGAAGCGATGGGCGGGTGGGTTTTGCGGCAGTGTCAATCGTTGCGGGAGTCCGTCCAGCATTTTGCCTGCCTAGAGATGTGGGGATAGACGAGAGTAAGGAAACGGTCCCAGGAGAAAAGGTCTATGTAATCAAGTAAAGTATTTGTGACTGGTGGATACGCACAAATGAAAAAGGAGAGAAAAACAATGGGAAAAAAGAAGAGAAAAAGTGCAATTGGGACCCGGATAACAGCAATACTGCTATCAGCTGTTATGGCGGTAAGTTTGATTCCGGCGGAGACGGTACGGGCGGCAGCTGTAAGGGAGGAAACGGAATATCAGATTTTTGAAGAGGAGACTTGGGAAAGCACTTTATCCGATGAATCGACGGAAGAGGTGATCACAGAAGCGATACAGGAGGAGACGGAACAGCAGGTTCTGGAGGAGGATTCTGAGGAGGAAAGTACTTTATCTGATGAACCGACAGAAGAGGTGATGCAGGAAGATCTGGAGTTGGAACTCGAAGCCTGGAGGCAGGAAGCCAGGGAGGAATTAGAGAAAGCGGAGGAAGTTAGGAAATCAAATGAAGAGCAGGCGGCAAAGATAGTTGCAAGGTCTTCACGGGCAATCCTGGATTTTCGAGGAGATGGTACGGAGCAAAACCCCTATCTGATTGAGAATGCGGAGAACTTGATACAGATGCAGGAATATTCCGATTCTGGCAATGCGTTTTCCGGAACGTATTTTCAGCTTACCGCAGATATAGATCTGAATGGAGGGGAAAACGGAAATTCCCTTCCATGGAGTCCAATTTCGAATTTCAGCGGTACCTTTGACGGCAATGGATTTATGATCACTGGTTTGTATCTGGGATCCCAGGGAGTATATCAGGGGTTGTTCGGACTCATTCAAGATGCAGAAATTAAAAATCTGACAGTGAAGATATCCGGGCAAGAGGGAGCGGCAACCTATTCAGGTGTATTAGCAGGATCAGCAGTACAAAGTACGGTATCCGGATGCTCCGTACAAGGGGAACTGAACACGGAAAGTGAGTATGCAGGAGGGCTGGTTGGATATTTATCCTTATCGAAGGTATCCGGCTGCAGATTCGCAGGAACACTTTGGGGAAAAATAACCGGTGGCATCGTGGGAATGTCGGTAGACAGTGATATAAAAAGCTGTATCACTTCAGGGAAAATCCGCGGCAGTGAACAGACCGGCGGTATCATTGGGCAGTTGTTCAGTACGCCGGTTACCGTACAGGGAATTGTGACATCTGTGGCGGAGTCCAATTACAACAAGGCGGACGTCTACGGTATAAAAGAAGTTGGAGGGGTGATCGGTAGCGTGATTAATAACGGTGACTCCCGTATCCGGGTGAATTTATTGAAGAATGCCAATAAAGGACAGGTGGCGGCGGAGAGCATCGTAGGAGGACTGGTAGGAAAAGTAGATGGCAATATTACCATATCCGATTGTTATAACAATGCATCCGTAGCTGCGCTCACAGCCTCTGTGGCAGGGGGAGTAATTGGGCGGTTCAATATGGACGATAAGTATGCCTCCTTAAGCAACTGCTACAACTCAGGTGAAATCGTGGCCGCCAATTCGATGATGCTTGGGGGTATAGCAGGATATGCAGAGAGTATGATTCTGAAAAGTTATATATTAGCCAATGGCATCAGAGGGATTGGACGTGCAGCTGGCAGTGCATCCGGTTCAGAAAACAATATTCGTATTCTGCAAAAGGAAAAGCTCAGGGATTTTAATGGTTCCATACAGAAGCCCTTTTTAATTGACGAAGAGAATCGAAATGATGGATACCCCATTCTGGATTCTATCGAATATGTGGAAGGGGGCGCTTCGGGGGAGCTGGAATTTCTCTATGCATCCGGTTCGGATCAGGATTACAGCGGTAAATGCTACTATGAGGACTCCTACTTCTATGAGGATTCCTTACACTATAACCCCAGTCTGTCAACAATGTCATTAAGTTTTGCAATGTCGGCATTTGGAAGCAATGAAGCGCCCTATGATAAAAAAAGTAAGAATGCGGACAGGCTTTTATCGGATATCGGGTTTGGGGATATCTTGTATAATCATGCATTTGAGGTTAAGCCGGAACGGGATTCCATTGGGGTGATTGCAGGAAACAAAATCATAAATGATGGAGAAAAGGATTACACCTTAATTGCGATGGCGGTCAGAGGAGCAGGCTATGAGGCGGAATGGGCAGGTAATTTCCGATTGGGAGAGAACGGTGAACATGAGGGCTTCTCCATTGCCAGGGATCAGGTAATCAGTTTTTTGAATGATTATGTGGAAGAGCAAAATATAGAAAATGAAATAAAAATTTGGATGACCGGATACAGCCGGGCATCAGCCGTAGTGAACCTGACTGCAGCTACGCTCCTGCGGGATCAGGTAGTGGGAGGAGACAAACGGATTCTTCCGGGTGATGTATATGCATATGGATTTGAAGTACCGGCGGGGACATTGTTTAGTTTAGCCAAGGATGAGAACAAAGTTTCCAAAAGTGAATACCAGTATATCCATAACATTATTAATAATAATGATCCGGTGCCTAAGGTGGCACCCAAATACTTTGATTTTACCCGGTATGGAATTGACCATACAATACCCACAAGCAGTATCCAGGATGGTTACGAAGAGGTAAAAGAAACCATGCTGAAATGCTATCAGGCATTGGACAGTACGGGGGAATACGTGGTAGATGACTTTCGGATGAAGAGAATCCTCGCTGAGGTGATTAGGAACGCTGAAGAGGTTGGCGTCAAAACCATAGTAGGGCTGGGTATTGGAAATGGGGTGCTGGCAGGGTGGATTATTAAAAATTTAACGTTGAAGGATAATCAGGAAGATGATATAACACAGGATATATTTTTGGAACAGACCGTAAACGACTTATCGGAGAAAGTCTTTGTCAGCCGTGCCAATTACGTAGAGAATTATCAAAGTATTCTCCGGGATATGATGGGAAGTATGTATGAACAAGAGCCGGACAAATGGAAGGAATTCACAAAACAATTATCCATAAATCTCATAGATTCACTGATAAAAAGAATGGCACTTGCAACTATAATCCAGGATCAGTCTACAAAGGATGAAATGATAAGGATATTGGCTCCAGACGTGAAACAGTGCGTGAAGGATAGCCTTGCGGAAGTAGGGATCGGGACGATATCGGATGAAACAGTGGATAATATGGCAGATTTCCTGACGAAGATGTTCATAGATTATGCCTTACAAGACCTGGATGCAACAGTTACGCTGATTGGGAATATGGAACCGATCGCATCTGCCCATTATCCGGAGCTATGCCTTGCCTGGATGCAGTCCATGGACCCTAATTTCACCCCCCTGGAGAACCTGAACCACTTCAGCAACGGTTCGTACCGGGTGTTGTCTGTCAATTGCCCTGTGGATGTGGAGGTCTATGACTCCTCTGGTGTGAAAGTGGCAGCGATTATTCAGGATACTCCTGTGGAGATAGAAGGCAGCAGCATTATCTCCTCGGTGAACAGTAATGGGGAAAAGCAGTTTTTTCTGCCTGCAACAGAATCTTACCATTTGACCCTGACGGCAGTAGATAATGGAGATATGACTTATACCGTGAATGAATTTAACCCTGTAGTGGAAAGTATTAACCGGATTGTCTGCAACTATGACGTACCTCTCCGTAAAGGGGATGTCTTCCAGGCGGAAGTACCGGCATTTGATGAGGAGGATATCGAGAATGGGACTGCAGTAAATGGTTCCGGCGTGGATTATACGCTGCGGGATCCGGGTAATAAGGTGATAGAACCCGATGTCAATATGACCGGAGAAGAGGCAGCTAACGCTGTTTACACGATACAAGCTTCTTCAGAAAATACGAAGCAGGGTATTGTAACTGGCGGCGGAATAGTCAGGTTCGGAAGCTTTGTGAAGGTTATGGCCCAGCCTGTAGAAGGATATGTATTAGAAGGCTGGTATACGGATGGAAGGAAGGTATCGGAAGATGCAGAGTACAGGTTCCGGGCAGAAGGAGATCTGGAAATTACGGCAAGATTTAAAGAGCAGGTCACACAGACCGATACAACCAAAAAGGCTTTTACGGAAATCAGTACGCCGGGAGAGCTAAGAGCGGTTGCAGATAATCCCACAGGTTCTTACAAATTAGTGAAGGATATTGATTTGGAAGAGGAGCCATGGGAACCAATCCAGAATTTCAGCGGCGTATTCGATGGAAATGGATATAAGATTCAGAACCTGAAAATAGACAAGCCAGATACAGAAAATGTGGGATTTTTTGGTTCGCTTACCAATGCCCTTGTCAGGAATGTTGCAATAGATGGGGTCAGGATTAATGCAGAGGGAAGCTTGGCGGTAGGCGTTTTAGCCGGGAAAGCCCAGGTCAGAAGAGCGGCAATTGATAATTATACAGGCAGCAGTATATTGAATTGTTCTGTTTCAAATGGTATGGTCTCAGGCGGTGAGCATGTGGGCGGTCTGATCGGCAAGACAGATAAGACAGTGAGGATATACAGAAGCTACACAGACAGAGGCTTGCAGGTAAAAGGAGTACGATATGTGGGTGGTCTGATTGGGAGCCAGGAGAGATTTGCGAATCAAAAGTGGATTAGCGATATGTATGTTGAGGAGTGTTATTCCGATGCAGAAGTCACAGGTGTGGACTACGTCGGCGGTATGACCGGACAGGTAACAGGTGGTAATTATAAAAACTGTTATTCAGATGGAACCGTGGTCGGAAATGATCATGTAGGCGGTCTCTTTGGGGAAGCATTATTTGATACTACAACTTCACTTATAAGATATGATGGAGTCCAGTACTGCCATTTTTCAGGAACAGGGAGGGGATTTACCAGCGTACTGGGAATTAACCCTTTATCTGAGAAGAACAGTATCAAAAATGTGTATTTTACCGGGGATGTAACGTTTACAGAGGAAGGGAATCAAGCTTTAACGGAGGAAGCAAAAGCTCTGGGAGAAAATGCATATGCTTCCTATTGGTGGTCATCTATTTGGGCAAAGACTGCGGAGAATAAGCCCTATTTGATAGCAGTTCCGGGGAATTGGGAAGATTCCAGCGAGCCGGGCACAATAAACAACCCATACCTGGTTGCAACGGCGGAAGAACTGGCTCAGATTAGAGATAACCTCAAGGGACATTATAAATTAGTAAATGATATTGATTTAGCCGGGATAGACTGGGAGCCAATCGGATATTTTGACACAAATTCAAGTATCAATTCAGAGGAAAGCTTCTCGGGGAGTTTGGACGGTGGCGGCTATACGATTCGAAATGCAGTAATCCGCGGGAAGCGGGAGCAGGATGCAACCGGTCTTTTTTCAAGGACACAGTCAGCCGTTTTCAAGAATATCCGTTTAGAGAACTTTGATGTCAGGGGGAATTACTGGACAGCGGGGCTGGTTGCCCTTGCGGCAGGAGATACATACATGGAGAATTGTACGATTGATGATGCCAGTAAGATTGTGGGATCTTATAGGGAAGTACTTGGAAGCCTGTTTGTCTCATATAATTCATGGAATTCAGGAGGATTATTTGGATTTGCACAGAATATCAGAATCATGGACTGCAGCAGTTCGGCACAGATCGGAGATACGGATGTATTGGGGGCATTTAGTACAGAAAAGACAGGAGGACTGGGAGGTGCCGCCACGAAAATCATTATGCAGCGCTGTTATTTTGACGGAATGATTTATGGAAAGAAGAATGTAGGCGGCTTGATAGGAGATACCCGAAGCGGAATCTTTGAAGACTGCTTCTTTGATGGTAAAATAAAGGCATACAGTGCAGCAATGGGATTAAGCTTTGTGGCCAGTAACGCTTACCTGGAAGTGAAAAACTGCTATACAACAGGAACAGCAGAAATAGAGTATAAAGGATATCCATTCAATGCCTATGGCTATCACAGTGATGAGACCAATGTAGATAACTGTTATTATAATAAAGAGTCTCTGGAACCGAAATACTGCCAGGATACAGGCAGGACAGAGGGGGAACTTAAGAAGAGAAAAACCTTTGTGGACTGGGACTTCAATCATGTGTGGTATATGGAAGAAGGGACATCTATGCCAAAATTAAAGAAAATAGAGCTATAACAGATACCTCCTCTTACTTTTAAAAGGAACTAAGACATTAAGACATCTGAATTGAAAACCTGTGTTTTCAAGCAGATGTCTTTTTATGTGTATGGGCATGAAATAAGCAACGTACCAATATTTATTAGATCCAAAAAAAGGCGTGGACTGCATCTCCATACCTGACTTTAGATCAATAAAAATAACCAGGGTACAAGGAAATAGATCAAGTTCAATGATAAAATGAGGTAACAGTTCAGACAGGTATGCGCATTTACTGCGCATACTGTGAGAAAGTGATTCAGGAGTTCAAAAATCCCATCACGTAAGCGATTATAAATGGATTTTTGCAGTAACAGGGCAGCTTGTCTGAACTGTAACAAAATGAGACCAGTCATGTGGGAAGGAGCGGGATATTTTGATAAAAAAGACGAAATTTAAATTATACATACTGTCAGCAGTGATTTTAATTGTTGCAGCAGGTATTCTTTTTACCTGCTTTCCAGGGAAAAATAAAAGGATTGTAGCTGTTGTAAATGACATTCCCATTTATCAGGAAGAAATTGCATTTGCAGCAACCGGGTTACGGCTGTCCATCCGCAATGAATGGATGAATACCTATCACCTGGATTCAGCAGGATTTTCATGGGAAAAAAGTTATAACGGAGAGGAAAGTGCTTTAACTTGTGTAATGGATAAGGCTGTCCGGGAAATAGCAGCGGATAAGATTCTTCAGAAATTGGCGCAGGATAAGGGATTGATTCAAGCAATCGATTATCCGTCTATTCAAAAGCAGATGGAGAGCGAGAACGCACAGCGACAGGAGAAAAAGAGCAATGATGAGGTGTTTTACGGGATTACAAGTTTCCCTGAGAGCCAGTATTATGACTATCTGAACCAGAATTTAAGACTTCAGGTAATCCGGGAATTAAGCGGGGACAAGTCCCTTGCTTTATCGGATGAGGAGATGCAGGAGATCTACGAAGAGAACCTGGAATATTTCCAGAATGAAGATTTTGAGACGGTGAAGGCAAGCGTGGAGGATCTGGGCTTAAAGGAAAAATTTGATCAATATATGGAAGATATGCTTGCGAAAGCAGACATTCAAATAAAAAAGCCGGAGGTGATGGAAGAGGCAGTTAAGAAGGCAGTGATGTAGCTAAAAAATAAAGGCTGGCTATATCAGAGAAAAAGGAGGAAAATTTGATGAGATTGAAAAAGCAATGGACCGCCAGAGCGATGAGTATTCTTCTGGCATGTACGATGACCGTTTCCGGTTTGCCGGCTATGGCACAGGCAGCGGAAGCAGGGGCTGGGACAGAAGCCGAGACAGGTACGCAGGAACAGCATGGTTACCAGGCAGTGGTAATGGAATATGCACCTGTGGCTGACGGAACCGTCTATTATGTGGACAGTGAGGACGGAAGCGATGAAAATGATGGAACATCGCCCGGTAAGGCGTTTCAGACTCTGGATAAAGTGAATGTGGTGGAATTAAAGCCCGGGGATTCTATCCTGCTGAAAAAAGGAAGTATCTTCGATAACCAGCGCCTGTATCCCAAGGGAAAAGGAACAGAGGAAAGGCCGATTCTGATCAGCAGTTACGGCGAGGGCAACATGCCGGTGATCAATGCAGGCGGTTTTCGAAAGACCGGAGGCACTAACACTGACGGAACGCCTGAATATGCAGGCCATAAAGAAGCTATTTTAATTGAAAATATGGAATACACTACGGTTACGGGTATTGAAGTAACCAACGACAATGATTTCACAGCTAACTGGCAGTCCGGTGCATCCAACAAGGATGATGAACTTCCAAGACGGCTGGGTATCCATGTAACAGTGGATGAACGTGCGGCAGATACCTACAAAGGGCTGGAAGACCGTTCTTATAAAGGCGTAGTGATCGATGGCTGCTATGTCCATGATGTGGACGGAAACGAAAACAGAGGCGTGAATAAGGTAGACGGCGGTATAGGAATTGAGGTTATTTTCAGTTCTAAAGCAGGCATTTATCCGTACTTTGACGGTGTAACCATTCAAAATAACCGGATTGAGAAATGTGACCGTACCGGAATTAAAGGGATCCGTATCTCCGATTTAGATAATTTCCGGCACAATGATCCAAATAAAAGCGATTATGATCCCAATAACGATGCGGATAACAATGGAGCAAATGACGGCTCCCGCAGCAACAATATCCGTTACAAAGACCAGGCACAGAGAAATTATAAGGTTCTGAACAACGACGTGTCCGATATCGGAGGAGACGGAATTCTGGTATGTGAGACAAAAGGAGCAATTGTAGAAAATAATTTACTCCACTACCATACTATGCGTGCCAACCCCGGTGCAAATGCGGGAATATGGTCCTGGAATGCATTTGATACCACGTTCCGGTATAATGAAAGCTACGGAGGTCCGTCATATAACCAGGATGGCTGCTCCTATGACAGTGATTATCTGAGCGCAGGAACTATTTTTGAATATAATTACAGCCACGATACCCCTATGGGATTTATGCTCCTCATGGGCGGCAATGACACAGATGTTGTGCGCTATAACCTGAGCCAGAATGACGGCATGGTGTGGAGGCACATTGCGGCAGGAAGCAGCACGCCAAGTTATGTCTATAACAATGTATTTTATTATAATGGTGATAACTGGAAGTGGTCCCTGGGATCACCGAATTCCGTGGCATCTAACTGGAATTTCTACAACAATATATTCTACAACACCAGTACCAAGAGTAATGGCGAGTGGGGAAATGTGGACTGGACTAAGGCAGGGGTTGCGGGCAATCTGGTCTATAATGCAACGGGCACTTACTCTAAAAATGAAATTGCAGGTGCTATCCACGGTGATCCGGAATTTGTAAATCCGGGAGGCGGCGCAGACCGGGCGGATGGAAATAAGGATAATATCTGGTCCACACTGGAAGCTTACCAGGTTAAGGACAGTTCGGCTGCTATTGGAGCAGGTACTTATGTGAATGTAGTGCCACAGACAAAACAGTCCAATGCTGGGCAGTGGGATTATACTTCTGACCGTAATGCAACGAAAGATTTCTACGGAAATCCGCTTTATAACGGGGTGCCTGATATTGGAATCCATGAGACAACAGCCGCAAGCAGCCGTGATTTTACAATAGAAAAAAATGCAGTTTACCGTGTTATGAATACAGATGAGATGTCTTATCTGGAGTTAAGTGCATCGGAACTGGCATTGAATAAAGGGGAAGACAATAATCAGGGATTTACATTTGTGGGAACCAAGGACGGTGTTAAGATCCGTATATGGGATTCAGATGCCAACAGCTATCAATATCTGTCAGCGTCAGACCATACATTTACCTTATCGGAGACAGAGCAGACAGTCTGGCAGACAGAAGATCTTCACAATGGACTGTTCCGCATACATACAGGGGACCAGTATCTGAGTCTGGCAGAGGGAAAAGTTACGGTAGAAGCATCAGCAGATACCGGTGCACAGCAGTGGTACCTGAAGCTGGAGGAGCATTCCTCATCATTTAATGCCGGAGGCGGTGAAGTGGAAGGATTTTCCCCGGATCAGGCATTTGAAGAAGAAAAAGGGCAATCCGGTTATTACGGTGAGGTAAAGAAGGTCAGCGGCACCGCTTCAGGAGCCGAAGAAGTATATAATACTGCTCTTACCGGATCGGATTTTGGTTATAAAATCTATGCAAAACAGGGCGAATACAACGTTAAGCTGAATTTTGCGGAGTTAGAGAATGTAAAGGACAGAACCTTTGATATTCTGGTAAATGGCGAACCATATGAGGTCTATACCATCACAGGCGGCAGTGCAGTGAAGGAAATAGGATCTGTTTATCCGGTGGACGGTATCATTGATATCCGCCTGGTAAGTGCTTATAATGGGGACGGAGATTTGACTGAGGCAATCTTAAACGGTATTTCACTGGAAAGAAATGCAATGTCGGATGTCAACATGCGTCTGAACTGCGGCGGCGAAGCATTTGACGGTTTATATGCCGATTCCCTGTTCCCTGCCGGAGGCAGCGGATATTATGGAGAAAATACCGGGACAGAGACAGGCACAAGGCTTCCGGACCCGGATGCAGGAATGGGCACAGTTCTCAAGTCTGCAAGGTCAGGCGAGGACTTTGGCTATAAATTTAAAGCCCAGCCCGGCAATTACAGAGTAAAATTATATTTTAATGAAGTGAACGACGAAGAACATGTCTTCGATGTAACAATTAACGGAAAGACAGTGAAAGAAAACTTTAATATCAAAGAAGAGGCGGGAGGAAAAGAAAAAGCAGTGGATATAACTGCCTATACCGAATCCCAGAACGGTCTGATTGATATTCATTTTACCGCAAAAGCAGGATCCAAGGCGATGGTAAACGCTATTGTGGTAGAGCCGTATGCCGGTATCGAAGGTGACAATCTGGCTGTTGGGAAAACAGTAAATGCCAGCTCCGAAAAAGGCAGCAATACAGCAGACAAGGCAATTGACGACAACCAGTCCACGCGCTGGTCGGCACAGGACAGCGGAGATCAGTGGTATCAGGTAGACCTTGGTAAAAACTACATGATTAACAACGTGGCAGTAGACTGGACACCTGGGGCATACGCAACCAAATACCATGTGGAAATATCCGAAGATGGTGTGGATTTTACTACGGCGGCAACTGTAAATGGAGCATTGCCGGGATTAAATGTGACGACGCTGGATTCTGAAGTGGCACGTTACATCCGGATTACAGGAGAAGAGAAAAATGATTCCTGGGGAATCTCCATGACAGAGCTTGGCGTGTATGGTACGGAAGTACGTGGAAATGCCGGTGTAAATGTTGCGACAAACCATATAGAAGAAACAGACAGTGATTATAATCTGAATATCGGTGCTCAAAATATCTACAAACGTTACAAAACAATGACGGTTAAAATGACATATGACAGCCAGAAGGCGGAGTATGTGGAGGCAAAGACTGATTTAAATACTGCTTCCCTGGTACACATATCCACCTCGGAGCCGGATCTGACTGACCCGGAAAACGCAGTGGTCACATCTGTCTTCCGTATAAAAAAAGCGGATGGATTTATGGAAGCGGCAGAGATTTTATCCGCCAGATTTACGGCATTAAGCCAGGATAAAACGCCTGTCTTTACAGAAATTGACCTTACCAATGCGGCAGGACATGTTACCAGCCTTCCGGTGAAAAAGGTATTTATTCCGGATGAAGTTAGCAAAGAGCTGTTAACAGCATTTATTGCAGAGGCAGTCACCCTTCATGATGAAGCTGTCGTAGGGGATATGCGCGGACAGTATCCAAAGGAAGCAAAAGATGCATTTTATAAGGCGATTCTGGCAGCACAGGAAACAGCAGAACATCCCGATTCCACAGCAGACAGCTATAAAGAATCGTACCTGGCTCTGGAAGAAGCAGTGACCGTATTTAAAAACAGTGTAGTAGTTGCAAAATACACCAGCTACCACAGGGATTACGCGATTGATACAGAAGCAAACTATTCCGGGGGAACAGCCAAAGTGGAGAATCAGGCTCTGAAACTGAGTTTATCCGGAAGCGGAAAGGTCCATGTAGTAGACCAGGATGCCACACCTTTAAAAGAAGGAACTTATTACACCAGATTTTCCGTAAACAACTTGTCTGACCAGACCAGGTTTGTAATTAAGCTGACAACCGGAAATGAGATCGTAGTGGGAATTGACGGAACCAGCAACTGGTTCTGGGAAGACGGTAAAACATATGGATACTTCAAAGGCTTTGGCGTAAGTGTTAATACAGAATATGAATTGCAGGTGAATCTGGTTATGACCGGAGCCAATACTTGTACCTTAGAGCCAATTATAAATGGGGTTTCCCTTGGAAAATCCGGAAATATTTATCACGACGGGGCGGCAGGCAGAGCTGGATTCTCCACCAGAAATGTGGCAAGAACCTTTAATGTGAAAGAATTCTATTTCACAAACGCACCAAAACACGTAATTCAAGTGACATCTTCGGGAAAAGGAAGTGTCAGCCAGACAGGCGAAGTGACTGCATTTGAAGAGGCGGACAAGACATTATTCTTTACTCCGGAAGAAGGAGAAAGCCTTACGAAAGTGCTGGCAGACGGCGTAGATGTAACGGACCAGGTAGTGGATAACGCATATACCTTTGCCTATATCCGGGATGACCATACTCTGGAAGCGACGTTTACAGGCGACGGTGGCAGCGGAGAAGAGGAAGAAAAGGTTACCTACCACCAGGACTACAACGTAGAGGATACGGCTGACTATACAGGAAATCTCCTGGAAAGCAGCGTTGTAGAAGAAGATGGCGTAAAAATTAAACTGAATAAGGGAAGCGACAGTAATTTCCCAATGGCAATGGACACAAATGCTCCGGAAATTACAGAAGGAACTTTCTATACCAGGTTTGCAATTGATGACCTGAGTGACCAGAACTTGTTTGATATCAAGACAGGGGACGGAGGATTCATTCGGATTGGATATGAAGTAGATGCCGCTGCTGGCAGAGCGGCTTGGTTCTATGATAAGTCCGGCAACAATCCGGGATGGGGAGATTTTAACGAGACAACCCCGCTTACAGCAAATGAAGAACATGAGTTAAAGGTTACCTTTATCAAAAACGGAACAACAAATTATGACATCACGCTTGTGGTGGATGGCGTAAATCTGGGAACCAAAACATTAGCTTATGCACAGACTCCCGGTAAGTTTGGCTTCGGTGCCAGAAGAACAGGTAAGACTTATACAGTAAAAGAAGTTTATTACACCACGGAAGATGAATATAGGATTGATGTAACCACAGGGGAACATGGTTCGGCGAGCCAGGAAGGCAGCGTCACCGTATTCGGCCTCAGCAATAAGACTATTTTCTTTACACCGGATGCGGGATATGCAGTTGATAAAGTACTGGTGGACGGCACAGAGACAGAGGTGACGGATTCTCAGTATACCTTTACCGATATTACGGGAAATCATTCCCTTGCAGTATCCTTTAAAGAGACAGAAGCTCCTGTTGTTGACAAGTCAGCGTTACAGAATCTGTACGATGAAAACACCGGAAAACTTGCAGAAGATTATACCCCGGACAGCTGGAGTGCTTTTGATGGGGCAATGAAGGCGGCAAAAGAGGTACTGGACAGCGAAACAGCGGACCAGGGTGCAGTGGATGGGGCAAAGGCAGCTCTGGAAGCGGCAATTAAAGGGCTTATTCCGGCTGAAATTCCAGTCCCGGCGGATAAGACAGAATTACAGGCACTCTATGATCAGAATGCAGATAAAGCAGCAGAAGATTACACCCCGGACAGCTATGCACTATTTGATGGGGCAATGAAAGCGGCAAAAGAGGTACTTGACCTGGAGACAGCCACCCAGGATGATGTGGATCAGGTATTACAGACATTAAGAGATGCCATTGCACAGCTAAAAGACGCAGGCTCCCAAGAAGATATGAAAGAAGCGCTCCGGTTACTCTATGAAGCTAACATCACAAGAGAAGAAGGCAAATATACCCCGGAATCCTGGAATGTATTTGCAGAAGCCATGGATGAAGCAAAACGTGTGCTGGATGATCCCCAGGCGGTTCAGGAACAGGTGGATCAGGCAAAAGATGCACTGCAGAGCGCAATTGACGGATTGATAATAAAAGAGCCGGTTCCGGAAGTAAATAAAACAGCACTTAAGAACCTGTATGATGCAAATACCGGAAAAGACCAGTCAAAATATACCCCGGACAGCTGGACTGCATTTACAAATGCCATGAATCAGGCAGAAGCAGTGCTAAATGACAATGAAGCAACCCAGGAACAGGTAGATGCAGCTTATGGAGAACTAGAAAAAGCGGCGGCAGGGCTTACGCATATCCCGGCACCCGTTGTAAAAGTAACCGGAGTGAAGCTGGCTCAAAAAAGTGCAGTTTTATCAGCAAAAGGAGCTTCAATTAAATTAAAAGCAACCGTATTGCCGGAAAATGCCAGTGATAAGTCCGTAACCTGGAAATCAAAAGACAAAAAAATTGCAACCGTTGATGCAACGGGGAAAGTAACGGCAGTCGGAAACGGAAGCACCAGGATCACCGTTACCACAAAAGATGGGAAAAAGACAGCAGAATGCACAGTCAAAGTACAGATTGTGAAGAAACCGGCAAAAGTAACCGGAACAAAGGTCAACAAGACCACAAAGACAACCTTAACCCTATCCTGGAATAAGGTAAAAGGTGCGGATTCTTATAAAGTATATGTTTATAAGTCGAATAAGAAGTGGAAAGACTTTGAAACCACAAAGAAAACAAGCATTACTTTAAAAGGTTTATCGGCAGGCACGAAATATACGGTAAAGGTTGCGGCAGTGAATAAAGGCGGCAGAGGAGCTTATTCCACAGGAGCTTCTGCAGCAACAAGACCGTCAGCCGCCAGATTAGGCACGATTAAAAAGAATGGTTCCGGCAGTATAAAACTATCTTATAGTAAAGTCAATGGCGCCCGGTACGACATTTATATGAAGACCGGTAAAGGAGATTACCGTAAAGTCACCACAGCCACAAAAACAAGTGCAGTGGTAAAGGGACTGAAAAAAGGAAAAACCTATCGTTTTAAAGTACGTACCTTCATCAGGACGAAGGGAAAGAATTACTATGGAAGTGATTCAAATGTAAAGAAGTATAAGGTGAAGTAAGAATTCAGGTCAAAGAGATAATCAAATACCCTCAATCATCTGATAATGTATCAAGAAATCAAACTTTTGTGCATAGTACGGATTGAGGGTAAATGGTAGAATACAGTTACAAAGTGAAAGGGAGGAAACAAATAATGAAGAAAAAAATAATCAGCGTACTTCTTTGCGCATCTATGGTTGCAGGCATCCTGGCAGGATGCGGAGGATCTACAGGCAGCAGTACTACAGAGGCTGGAAAAACAGAAGGGTCCCAGGCAGCAACCCAGGCTGGGACTACAGAAGCAGGGACTTCTGAGGCAGGCACAACTGAAGCAAAAGGAGAAACAGCCGCAGCAGATGACACAGAGAAAGCAGATGCAAATACAGAACTGAGCGGAACGTTAGTGGTTGCACTCTGGGATAATGTATCCATGCAGTTATTCGAAGATCTGGATCTGGCTGGTAAATTCCAGGAAGTATATCCGGATGCCAACATTGAATTTGAAAAACTAAAAGATGATTCCGAATACTGGAATGCAATGAAAATGCGTGCATCCGCAAATCAGCTTCCGGACATTATGTTCAACAAGACCTTTACCCTGTCCAGATTTAAAGATTATTTAGTGGACCTGTCCGACACAGAGGCGAATAAGAATAATAACATTGCACAAGGCTACGCGGTAGATGGCAAAGTACTGGGACTTCCGGAAAAAATGACGGCTGAATACGTGTATTACTGGAAAGATATGTTCAAAGAAGCAGGCGTAGAAGTTCCCACAACATGGTCAGAACTGGAAGAGGTATCCAAGAAACTGCAGGATCATTTCGGAGCAGAAAACGGTGACTTTATGGCAATTGCAATGGGAGGCAAGGATGAATGGCCTACATATCCATTTACAGAGTTTATGCCGGCACTGGAAAGCGGAAACGGACAGAACTGGAATTCTATGGCTGCTCAGGATGAGCCTTTTTCAGAAGGAACTGATTTCTACAAAGCATATACAAAGATTAACAGCTTATTCACCTCCGGTGTATTTGGAAAAGACCCGGTAGGTATCGGAAATGATCAGGCAACTGCATTATTTGCCCAGAAACAGGCAGCGATGGTTGCATCCGGCGGATGGGCACTTACCAGCATTTCCGAAGGCGCTGACAGCACAGATGAGCTGGGAACCTTCTATCTGCCAACCAGAGATACGGCCGAAGATCCATTTAGAGCAATCACACAGGGCGATAACTTCATGTCAATTACCACACATGCAAAGAACCCTGATCTGGCTAAGGCATTCGTAGAGTTCTATTTCAGTGATGCATGGTATCCGGAGTACATCAAATCCCAGGCGGATGACAATACCATGAAGACCGTCCAGAAAGACAAAGACCCGATCCTTGCACAGGCTGACGAATTACAGCCGGACAAAGAACTGGTTATGTATGACGGCGGCGGGGATGACTTTACCGCACTGGTAGCAGAGACAACCTTTGATTACAAGAAATTAGGGGCTGAAATGCTGGTAAGCGGATTCGATCTTCCATCGGCATTAAATGACCTGAACACAAAATGGAAAGCAGCCAGAGAAAAGTTAGGAATTAAATAAATAGAAATAGGCTGCCTCAGCACAACAGTTGCAACAGTCTGTGATGGGGCAGCATTTTTTATGCAGATAAGCGTGTGTGTGAAATAGAAATGGAGGGATCTCATGAATAGTTTAACGAAAAAAAGGAATCGCTTTATCATTCTGAGTCTGTTAGTTCCGGTGGTATTACTCATAGCATTCGTTGTATTTCCGGCGGTGGATTTATTTCGGATGAGTTTTACAAATTGGGACGGGTACTCAGCAAACAGCAATTTTATTGGAATCGAAAATTACATATCTATGTTTAAAAATAAAGACCTGTGGCTGTCACTGCGCAACAACGGCATTTACTTTGCAGTCCATCTGTTGATGATTCCGGTGGAAATGGCGGTTGCCGTCATCTTAACCTCCAGGTTAAGAGCGGCTAAGGCGTATAAGACCATCGTATTCCTGCCATATATCATCAATGGTGTGGCAATTGCCTATGCATTTTCGTACTTCTTTTCCCCGGTAAACGGAGCATTTGATTCTATATTAGAAGTACTTCATCTGGGCGGACTGAGCAGAAACTGGTTATCCGATCCGAAAATCGTGAACTTTGTGCTGGCGTTTGTATCTTTGTGGAAGTTCAGCGGCTACCATATCGTATTGTTTATAGCCGCATTACAGTCCGTACCCAAAGATATTGTAGAAGCGGCAAATGTAGATGGTGCAAATGCATTCCAGATCTTCCGTTACATTCAGGTTCCATCCATTTCTCTGGTTCTGGACTTCATCTTGTTTGACAATATCAGAGGTGCATTACAGGTATTCGATATCCCGTTTGTAATGACTCAGGGCGGTCCGGGATATGCCTCTTCCACATTTACGCTATATACCATTAAGACGGCATTTACCTTTAACAACTTTGGTCTGGCATCTACTATGGCGGTTGCAATTATGGTCTTAATTGTAATTATCTATGTAGTTCAAAACAGAGTGCTTCATATCGGCAAACCCAAACCGGAAAAAGTATTGAAAGTCAGAAGAAAGGGAGGAAAATAGTATGACATCAGGCAAATCTAAGAAAATTATGACCCAGTGCGCAAAGCAGCTGATCTGTATCGGAATGGTCATCATTGTGGTGCTCCCCATTCTCTTGACGCTGTTTGCGGCACTGAAGACAAGGGGTGATATGATTAAGACATCCCCACTGCTGCTCCCGGCACTGGACAAAATTACCTTTGAAAACTTTGAAAGGGTATTAGGAGATAAATATTTATTAGTAGGATTTAAGAACACTTTTTTAATTGCAATTATCAGTATTATCTTCAATATTATGCTGGGATCTGTAACTGCATTTATTCTGGAAC
The DNA here is from genome assembly GCA_018365455.1 of Clostridiales bacterium. Classification (GTDB taxonomy): domain Bacteria; phylum Bacillota; class Clostridia; order Lachnospirales; family Lachnospiraceae; genus Robinsoniella. Next base: position 70,906 of record JAGZJZ010000009.1, on the reverse strand, counting down.
GCTTTGAATTCCGCTTTAAGAAAGTTGTATTTGCTCTTTTCTTCCTTGGAATGCTGATCCCTACTTTTGTAACTGAAATTGCAAGGTTTAAGATCATTCAGGGAATCGGTGCCTATAATACACTGGGAGCGCCAATCATCATTTATGTAGCTTCGGATCTGATGCAGCTCTATATTTACCGGCAGTTTATATCCAAGATATCGGTTTCCCTGGATGAGAGCGCTCTTCTGGACGGATGCGGATATTTTGGGCTGTTTGGAAGAATCATCTTCCCGCTGCTGGCACCTGCAACCGCAACGGTAGTCATTATCAAAGCAATTACAATTATTAATGACATGTATATTCCGTATTTATATATGCCGAAGAATTCCCTCAGAACCCTGACAACCTTCCTGATGAACTTTGCCAATGCGCAGCAGGGATCGTGGCAGCGGCTGGCAGCTGGCATTATTATCGTCATGATTCCTACGATTATCATTTATATATTCTTCCAGAAATATATATTAGAAGGTGTGTCTGCGGGAGCAGTGAAGGAATAAACGGTACGGCAAATGCCCTACGGAAAATTACCCGTATATTATTGTAGGACTTATCATTCCATGGTATAATAAAAATATTGAATTATGGTCATAAACCGCATTGCAGTAATAACAGGCAGAGGGGATTTTCTATGGACAAAGATGATAGAAAAGCATTGAATATGCAGAGCTTCGTATTTGACTCGTTGTTAAATAATATGAATGCTGTGTTGTATGTCAGCGATATTGAAACAGATGAGATTATATTTATGAGCAAAAACATGCAGGAGATCTTTGGTGTGGAGAATCCGGAAGGTAAGATCTGCTGGCAGGTTTTGCAGCGGGGAATGAATCAAAGGTGTTCCTTTTGCCCGATTGCGCGTCTGCTGGAGCAGGAAAGCGAAACGCCTTTCTGTATCTGGGAGGAGGAAAATACGGCAACGGGACGCATCTATGAAAATTATGACAGCCTGATTAAATGGGCGGACGGCAGGCTGGTGCATTTGCAACACTCCGTGGATATTACCGAGTTTAAGCGCATTACGGAAATCGCCAGTACGGATGAATTAACCGGGATGTTTAACAGACGTGCAGGGAAAGTACTACTGCAGGAGGCTTTAAAAAAGCTGCAGGGTACAGATCGGTCCCTGTGCGTCTGTCTGTATGATCTCAATGGATTAAAACAGATTAATGATCTTTACGGACATTATGAAGGGGATAAAAGTATCTCCTGCATAGCCCAGGCAGCACTGGACAATTTAACGGCGGAGGATATGGCATTTCGGCTCAGCGGTGATGAATTTGTAATTATTTTTCCGGGTATCGGTCTGGACGAGGCAGGCGGACGGGTCCGTTCTATCCAAAAGGACCTGAGGAAAATTGTAAAGGAAAAGGATATTCCCTATGAGGTATCCTTCTGCTTTGGAATTGTAGAAATATCAGGAAGGGACAATTTTACAGTCTCAAAAGTAATTTCCCTTGCCGATGAGGAAATGTACCGCCAGAAAAAGGTGTATCACATCCGGAAGGCGGAAGAAAAATTGAGCAGCAGCCGGAGTGAGTATCAGGCGGCGGTAGAGGATTTTGACTACGATAAGGAGCATCTGTATGATGCACTGATGAAAAGTACAGATGACTACATATATGCGGGTAATATGAAAACAGGAACTTTTCGGTACTCTGCGGCTATGGTAGAAGAATTTGGACTTCCAGGACAGGTTATTCCCAATGCAGCAGCAGTCTGGGGGAGTTTTATCCACCCCGATGATAAAAAATGTTTTCTGGAGGCAAACCAGGAAATTGCCGATGGAAGGGTAGACACCCATAATGTCGTATACCGTGCTAAAAACCGGAATGGAGAATGGGTTCGTCTCAGGTGCAGAGGCTATCTGTTTCGTGACAAGTATGATATTCCGGAATTGTTTGCCGGGTTTATATCAAAGGTGGAAGAGTTCTAGACAAAGTTCTGATGACCCCGATTTCATGGGACATAAAACAAGAAAAACGTTCATATGCTGTGAGTAAGAGATGTACAGGCAGGAGATACGGATGAAGGTACTCGTCTTTCTTTCTACTTTTATGATTCCCTTTGTTATTTTTTATATCGTGGGATATGGACTGCTAATGAAGAAAAATGTTTATGAAACATTTATAAAAGGTGCTGTGGATGGATTCCACACAGTAATCCAGATCATGCCTACGCTGATTGGGCTTATGGTAGCGGTTGGAATTCTGCGGGCCTCCGGATTCCTTGATATGCTGTCCAGTGTGCTGGGAGGGCTTTTGCAAAATGTAGGATTTCCGCCCCAGCTCATGCCGGTTGCGATTGTCAGGATGTTCTCGTCCAGCGCTGCAACAGGACTGGTTCTGGATATTTTCAAAGAATATGGACCGGACTCTGCAATGGGGATTCTTACCTCCATTATGATGAGCTGTACGGAGACCATATTTTATACCATGTCTGTTTATTTTATGACAGCGAAAGTAAAGAAGACCAGATATACTCTGGCAGGAGCCCTGGTGGCTACGCTTGCTGGTATTATTGCCAGTGTTGTACTGGCTGGGAGGATGTAAGGGAAAATTTAATAATGAAACAATGATAAGTATGGTGTGCTGAGATATTAGCATGCCTTTCTTTTTTGTGAACAATTCACACTCTTTTGTGGAAAATGTGGATACAATATTTACTTTATTTGAATAAAATGTGGATAACTTTTAATTTCAGCATGAAATGAACCTTATTTGTGATGGAGAATAAGAAAAAATAAAATATATAGCAGAACAAAATTTTGTATGTTTTTGTAAAAAAAAATCTTTATTACGAATTAAATACAGAAGGCCTAAAATATTGGAAGAATATAGTAATATTTTATAAAAATAATGATGTCTTTCTTAAATTTTATATGGTATAATTAATAATATTATGCGAAAATTGGTAATTATTGTCGGATGTGACTTGGAAGGTTAACGAAATTGAGCGAAGATGTAAAAAAGGGTTTTACTCTAATGGAATAAATAAAAAGCGGTGTAAAGGAGAGAAGATATGTATTTAGTGCCAATAACAAGAATGGAGCCAGTAAAATCGTTAGAAGAAATAAATAAGCCCTCGGATAATGGAAACGTCCAGGATAAGACGGGGAAATCTTTTCAGGATATTTTTAAAGAAGCCATACAGAATACAGAGAATGAAGTTAAGAAAACGCAGGAGACAGATGTGCTGCTGGCAACGGGAAAACTGGATGATCTGCATACAGCTATGATACAGGCGGAACAGAGTGCGGCCGCAGTGGAATTTACGACACAGCTTATGAGTAAGGCAGTAGGAGCCTATAATCAGATTATGGGAATGCAGGTCTAGAGCATGTTTCTGGAAGTAAATAAAGGCGTGGAATATGAAAAAGATAGGATAATGATGGAGAGCAAATGAGTGCAGTGGATAAGATAAAGGAGAAGGCAGGTAATCAGAAAAGCCTGGGCAGGCTGTTAGAGAAGGGCAGCAAAGAGAAAAAGATATTAATCGGGGTATTGGCGGGAATAGTTATACTGGCTATTGGATTAACGGTAGCACTGAATATGAATAACCAGTCCTATGAAGTGCTGTTTCCCGGTATGAGCAGAGAAGAGAATACAGAAGTTTTAGCAGTTTTACAGAGCCGTTCCGTGGAAACAAAGAGGAATGCGGAAGGCGAAGTTATGGTTCCGTCGGAACAATTAGGTGATATTATGCTGGATATGTCTGCGCTTGGTTATCCAAAGACAACACTTCCATTTAATATATTTTCCGACAATACAGGATTTACAACTACGGAATTCGAGAAGAAGCAATACCTGCTTTTGAATCTCCAGGATCGTATGGAACGAACTTTAAATAATATGCAGGGGATTAAAAAAGCAATTGTTACGCTGAATGTACCTGATGAAAGTAATTATGTCTGGGATGATAATGAGTCTGGGAGTACGGGATCGGTATCATTGAATTTGCTTCCGGGTTTTTCTCTAACACCGGAAAAAGTGACGGCTATCAAGAATCTGGTGGCAAACAGTGTACCCAGGCTGACCACGGATAAGGTAACGGTAGTAAACTCCGATACAATGGAAGAACTGGCTGCAAATGAAGGTGAAGACAGCAGCTACTATGGTTTGGACCGCCTGGATTTTGAATCAAAAGTAGAAAAAAAGCTGGAAGATAAAATAAGCAATGTCATGTCCCTGGGTTACCCTGCGGATCAATTCCGGGTATCTGCTACCGTAGTGATTGATTATGATAAAATGCTTACGGAAAATTTAAAATATGTTCCTTCCGAAGATAATAAGGGGGTACAGGAACATTTTGAAGAAAATCGGGATTTGACAGACAAAGAAGCAAAAGCAGCCGGGGCTGTTGCGGGGGAAGAGAATAATACGGATGTTCCTACCTATACAAATGGGGATAATACCGGTGCGGATAAAACAACCGGAGACTATTCCAGAAGTGAGGATTACTTAGTAAGCTACATAAAGAAACAAATTGAAAAAGATAATGTCAAGCTGGAGAAGGCTACGGTGGCAATAACGGTTAATGACAATAATCTGACCGATGCGAAGCGGCAGGAGTTAATCAATTCTGCATCGAAGGCGGCGAATATTGATCCGGCTGATATTGTTGTGACAAGTTTCCAGCAGATACAGGAGACAAAGCAGACAGAACCGGCTGCAAAACCGGAAGAACCAAAATCAATATTTAGTAATTTAGATGACCGGATTGTCATTGGAGGCGGGGTGGCAGCAGTACTGCTGATCGTTCTGCTGTTATGCCTGCTGGTACGCCGCAGGAAAAAGATATCAAAAGAAGAAGACGAAATCTTCAAAGAGGCACTGGCGGTCAGTCTGGATCCGGAAACGACAGCGGATGGTACCGATCCGGCAGAACGTGCAGAAGAAGATGCGGTACAGAATACAATTAACCAGGAAGTTAAGCTGAATAAAGCGCCTACAGAGGAAGTGCGGTCATTTGCAAAGTCCAATCCGGAGATTGTTGCTGCCATGCTCAGTTCCTGGTTGAAGGAGGATGAAAAGTAAGATGGCTTTAGAGGGAAGGAGCCTGGCGGAAAAATCAGCTGCCATTATTTCCATTTTGGGAACAGATGATGCGTCAGTTGTATTTAAGTTATTAAAAGAAAGTGAAATAGAACAGTTATCGGTTGAGCTGGCAAGGATGCCGAGATTAAAAGAAGATGAACTGGATACTATAGCAAAAGAATTTACAGAATGCTGTATGGCGCGGAAGATAATCACTGAGGGCGGAATGGACTATGCAAAAAGCGTTTTGGAAAAGGCGTTTGGCTCCCAGCAGGCGAATAATCTTATGGAACGTGTAGGGAGAACCTTAAAGACCCAGGCGTTTGGATTTCTTCGGAAAGTTGATTATAAAAGCCTTATGACTGTCATTCAGAACGAGCACCCGCAGACGCTGGCGCTGATCCTGTCCTATGCCAATGCAGAACAGGCATCTCAGATTATTGCCAGTCTTCCCAGAGAAGTCAGGGTAGATGTGGTAGAGCGGATTGCTAATATGGAAAGGGCACAGCCCCATTTTATAAAAATTGTAGAAAATGTGGTGGAGAGCAAGCTGGATACAACAGGAATGGCTGACATGATGGAAGTGGGCGGCTTGAACTATATTGCAGATATTATGAACCATGTAGACCGTGGAACAGAACGGGATATATTTGATGAATTAACAATAAAGAATCCGGAACTGGCAGACAGTGTACGGAAGCTGATGTTTGTATTCGAAGATATTGCATACCTGGATCCTATGTCTATACAGCGGTTTATTCGTGAAGTGGATTCTAAGGATCTGGCAGTGGCGTTAAAGGCTGCCAATGAAGAAGTGGTAAATGCTATCTTCTCTAATATGTCCGCCAGAATGCGGGATTCAATTCGGACAGATATGGAATACCTTCGCAATATCCGTATGCGGGATGTGGAGGAAGCACAGCAGAGAGTTGTGGCTGTAATCCGAAGGCTGGAAGAAGAAGGAGAAGTTGTAATTTCTAAGGATGGAAAGGATGACATTCTTGTATAGGATTATTAAGTCGGAAGACACCATCCTGGAAGATGGAAAAATTGAATTATACAAAAGAGAAGAGCAGGATATACCGGAAGAAATCACCATCGTAAACGGGCAGGTGGAAGATAACCAGGCAGGTCCGGAAGAAGAGCTGGAGGATTTACTGGCTGAAGCAACCAAGAGAGCTGAAAAATCTGTGGCTAAGATTTTAGAAGATGCTTATGCAAAGCGGGATACCATTGTAAATACTGCAATTGAAGAATCCGAACGATTAAAAAAGCAGGCGGTTGAAGAAGGGAAAAGAGAAGGAATCCGCCAGATGGAAGAGAAGGTGGCGGCTTCTCTGGATGAATTGAATAGGGCACTTGAGACGTTACAGAATCAGGTTGCCAAAAGCAGCAGCAGCCTTCAAAAGAGCGTTGTGGATATGTCTCTGGAAATCGCATCACGGATTATGAGTATGCGCATACAGGAGGATGAAACCCAGATGGCAGAGCTGGTGAAGACTGCGGTAATGGCTGAAAAAGATAAACGGCAGATTAACATTGTTTTATCCGAAGAAATGACGAAACTGATAGATAAACTTGAATGGGAACTGGATTCTGTCAGGGAACGGATTCCCGGGAATATAAGAATAAAGACCAACGGCATGGAAAAAGAGGGCTGCAGGATTGAGACAGAAGAAGGAATCATGGATGTATCGGTTTCCGTTCAGATCGAAAATCTCAGAAGACAGCTTCAAAAACTTGAGAGTGACTAATATGTCAGGTGAAATATGCGGAACATTGAAAAAGTAATGAATGTAATAAAGACAGCAAATCTCTATACACAGATGGGGAAGATTGACAAAATCGTGGGAATGACGGTGGAATCCATTGGACCTGTCTGCAATATCGGGGATGTCTGTACAATTGAAATCCCAAACCGAACTGCCCCGGCATATGCGGAGGTGGTTGGATTCCGGGAAAATAAGGTGCTCTTAATGCCTTATGATGAGATTCAGGGAATCGGATACGGCAGCGCCGTAAGCAATACAGGAGACAAACTGAGAATACCGGTGACCAATGATTTAATTGGAAGAACGGTAGATGCCCTTGGACAGCCGATAGATGGAAAAGGTCCAATCAGGGGAGAAAGGTTTTACTCTATCACGGGAAAAGAATCCAATCCCATGCTCCGTCCCAGAATTGATACGACGATTCAGATGGGGGTAAAGGCAATTGACGGACTGCTGACGATCGGTAAAGGTCAGAGAATGGGCATCTTTGCAGGGAGCGGTGTGGGTAAGAGTACCCTTATGGGGATGATTGCCAAAAATGTTAAAGCAGATGTGAATGTAATTGCACTGGTAGGGGAAAGAAGCCGTGAGGTGGTGGAATTTATCCAGCGGGATCTGGGAGAGGAAGGCGCCCGCAGGTCAGTTCTGGTAGTCGCTACATCTAATCAGTCTGCTATGATGCGTTCCAAATGTACGATGACGGCAACAACAATTGCAGAGTATTTCAAAGATCAGGGAATGGATGTACTTTTGATGATGGATTCCCTTACCCGGTTTGCCATGGCACAGAGGGAGATTGGGCTCAGTATAGGAGAGCCTCCGGTGGCGAGGGGATATACACCGTCTATCTACTCCGATCTGCCGAAACTGCTGGAGCGGTCAGGTAATTTTGAGGAAGGGTCCATTACCGGAATTTATACCGTACTGGTAGAGGGAGACGACACCAACGAGCCGATCTCAGATACAGTAAGAGGAATTATAGACGGGCATATTATGTTATCCCGAAAAGTAGCGGCGAGAAACCGTTATCCGGCAATTGACATTCTCTCCAGTGTCAGCCGTTTGATGAATGATATTGCGCTGCCGGAACACAAAGCGGCAGCCGCCAGATTCAGAAAAATACTCTCCGTCTATGAGGCGAATATAGACCTGATATCTATCGGAGCATATAAAAAAGGAAGCAACAAAGAGCTGGATGAGGCAATGCTGCATATTGACAAGGTTTATGATTTCCTACAGCAAAAAACAAATGAGGCTTTTACCCTGGAAGAAACCGTAATCCGGTTGATAAACCTGGTGGAATAAGAGGGCGGTTATGAAGAAGTTTGAATTTACTTTGAAAAAGATGCAGAACTATCAGGAACAAGTTCTGCAGAAAGAAAAAAATGCAATGGGACAGCTGCAGGCAAGGAGAAATGAGCTGGCAGCCTGTCAGGAAGAAATTAAAATTCAGCTCCAGGACATTCATTGGGAGATGGACCGTGAAATCAGAAAGGGAACAACGATTTACCGGATCAATACATTTACCATGATGATAAAAAACGGAAAGACCCACCTGGAAGATATTAAACGGCAGATAAGTGTATTAGAAACGGAAATTGAAGTGCAGCGGCAGATTGTAGTAGAGGCATCTAAAGAAGTATCCAAGCTGACTAAGCTGGAAGAAAAACAAAGGGAGGAATATCGCCAGGCAGTTGCAAAGGAAGAACAGGAAAACGTATTAGAGTACATTTCCGGAAAGTTTGTAAAGCAGGGCGTTTCCTAAATAGATAAGAAGGTGCAGGAGGTGATAAGCAGTGGTATTTAAAGTGAATATGGCTGATTTTGCTGCGGGAGGCCGAACGAAGAAAAACCAGCCGGAACCGGTTGAAACTTTTATGGATGTATTTAAAAAAGCATCCGGGGCTCAAAAACCTGAGGTAAAGAATGACAAACCCAGGGAGCCGGAAAAGAAGAAACCAGAAGAAGTGAAGAAAACAAAAGAGCAGAAGAAAGAAAAAGCAGAAGCGGCAAGAGACACAAAACAGGAGCAGCCGGCAGAGGCAATGCAGCCTGAACTCAAGAATCCGGATGGGGTATGCCCTCCCGAATCAGGGGAAAAGGTTAGCGCACAAAGCGTTCCGGAAAATGAAGGCGGGTATCAGACAGTTGCTGTAAACCTGGTGCAAAACGGTAAGTTAAGCGAAACAGAAGTCTTCATAACCGGAAATGAAAAGGCACAGGTACAGCAGGATATACCAATGGTGACGCAGCAGAATAAAACCGATGCAGACAGTTTGGCAGAGGCACTCAGGGTTCAGGATGCGCCCCGGATGACTCAGGCTGTAAATGTACAAGAGGGAGAAAAGCGGATACCTGAGGCATCGGTGACCCAGAATGAAGTCCCTGTTACAGGAAACAGGCTGGAGCCAAAGAACACAGACAGAGCCATAAGCGGTGAAACAATTCGAAGTACAGAGGCCGGAAACACAGCCCGTGAAATCATGACAGTGGTATCCAAAGAAGGGGAAACGACAGCGGGGAAAGAACAGAGTGCACAGGGGTTCAGCGGTACGGGCGGAAAGCCGGAAGAGAAGGCAGAGATCAATAAAACGGCGAAGACAGAGGAGAAGCCCGGTTTCCAGGAACTGCAAAAAAGAGTGGATTCCGGAATGTATCTGGACCAAAGCAGGGTAATCAGCAAAAATCTCTATGGAAATACCGGCATTCAGAAGACATTGGGAGAACAGCAGGGCACAGCACTGTTAAACCAGGTAAAAAGCGGCATTGAGCGGGGAATCCAAAAGGAACTGCAGCACTTTACGATAAAGCTGAAACCGGAAGGTCTGGGTGAGATTATCGTAAATATGGTTTCCACCGGAGGTAAGATCTCTATGAGTATCGGTGTGACCAATGCAGAGACGCAAAAGCTTTTGAGCAGTGAACTGGCGAACTTAAAAGAGGCGCTCCAGCCGTTTAACGCACAGGTGGAGGAAATTTACCATAATGGCACGGGAGGAATGGAATTTACCAATTACCAGCAGAGTTTTTACCAGCAGCAAAATCAGATGTCAGGAAGAAACCATTTTGTCAGACAGGATGGGACAGAGGATGAAGATATTTACGAGGCTGTTTCTGAGATAGGGCTTCAGCCCGTGTATGCCGGTGATACGGAGATGCTGAATACATATATTTGATCAACGAAAGTGATAAAAAACAGGAAATAAAACAGAAGGAAAACACAAAATCAAAAAAATAATAAAAAATAGAAAGGACAGTATATGCCAGTAAATTTTGATGGTTCCAGTTACGCAAATCCCTATGGGGCAAATAGTGCGGCAGGTAAGACAAATACACAGGGAAATGTAATCGATGCGGTATTTGCAGATGATTCTGACCAGAATGTGTCGGTAGATGATTTTCTGCAGTTAATGATTGCCCAGTTAAAAAACCAGGATTTTATGAATCCGGTAGATGATACCCAGTATATTACACAGCTGGCGCAGTTTACTACGATGCAGCAAATGCAGGAAATGGCTTACAATTCCAAAACAACATTTCTTACATCCCTGGTAGGCAAGACGGTAGTTGCTGCGAAGATAGCAGTGGGCGGTTCTGTTAAACGCACCGAAGGAGTAGTGGATAAAATCTCCTTTGTAAATAATGAATTTAAATTCTCGGTGGGAGATCAGACATTTGACCTGAGCCAGATTATGGAAGTGAAGCCGGAACCTAAACGGGTTACGGAATAAGCGAATCATTATCCCAAGGAAGTCATAGGTAAGGAGCGGTGTATGGATCAATTTTTATATAATAAGATGTTGAATAACACGATATATACTGGATCACCCTGGGAGGTTCAACAAAAGAGAGCTGCCGGCCACATGGATACAGAGGCGGACGGACAGTCATTTAAGGAAATACTAAAAGGCCGGATTGAGAAAGACAGCCAGCTGGTTTTCACCAAACATGCAATGGAAAGAGTGATTTCCAGAAACGTAAATGTCTCCAGTCCGAATATGGAGCGTTTAAATGAAGGGTTGAAGCTTGCAGTGGAGAAGGGATTGAGTGATCCGCTGATTTTAGTTGGTTCAACAGCATTTGTGGTAAACGTAAAGAATAACAAAGTGATTACGGTGGTGAATCAGGAAAACCTGAAAGGTACCGTGTTTACAAATATTGATGGAACCGTTTTAGTTTAGCCGGACCTTATGGAGGCTACATCTGTCCCGAACGACGGAAGGACAGAGCGGTAAGAAAAGGAGATTAGAAATATGTTAAGGTCATTATATTCAGCCGTATCAGGTATGAAATCCCATCAGACAAAGATGGATGTTATCGGTAATAATATAGCAAATGTAAATACTTATGGATTTAAAGCCAGCCGTACCAGTTTCAAGGATGTGTTCTACCAGACTGTAAATAATGCTACGGGAGGAACTGCCGTTTCCGGTGGAACTAATGCAAGCCAGGTGGGATTCGGTACCCAGATCGGAGGTATTGATCTGAATATGAACCGTTCAACTTTTCAGGCAACGGACAGGGGCTTAGATGTTGCGATTGCAGGCGAAGGATTTTTCCAGGTACAGGATGCAGACGGGAATATCTATTATACAAGGGCAGGCGCACTGAATATAGACAGTGCGGGGAATCTGACGGATTCAAATGGAAATATCATCTTAGGTGTTGCCGGCAATCCGCTGGGAAAAGCCGCAGGATCAGAAAAGCTGCAGCTTTATGTTCCGTCTGTACAGCCTACAAGAGCGGATACCACAGAGACAATTAATGATGTATCCTTTCAGATTTCTTCTGAGAAGGCTACAACGGATGCCAATGTTGCGTTTAACTTTATTCTGGATCCGGAACTGCCGGATGGCTCCGATGTAGTTGTAAAATCCGGAGATTTAACAAATGCAACGATTACGGTACGTGTAAATGAAGCGGCAATATTTACGAGCCTGGATGACTTTACGGAGAAAATGAACAGAGCAATTGCCCAGGCGAACAATGGAGAAACCCATCCGGGCGGAAACTTCAATATTATGGCAGTTCCAAGTGACAGCCTGTTTCCGGCTGGTGGACTTACCGGAGAAGAAATTGTAGGGCAGAACTTTGCTGTGAAAGAAGGAACCGTGACACTGCCTCAGAACTTAAAGTCAAGCGGTATCTTTGGCGGAATGCTGCCCAAGTCGGTAAGCAGCAACCCCATGTTTGACGGGACGGGAGATGTGAACTTCAGTGCGAAATATACTCCGGCTGATGAAGATGCGGGTATTCTTGCAGAATGGACGATCACTGCGGTATTGGGAGATGGCAGGCAGTTTGTGGGAAAAGTAAATTCCAAGAGTACAACGGCTAAATCTGTACTGCTGAAAGAAGTCGATGAAAATGGCGTTGAAAGCACAGGTCAGTATATTGAAATGTCCCATCGTGGATTTGGTGCTATCACAAGTGCCTGGAAAAGTGAAAATAAAGACCAGGATCTGGTGGACGGTTCCGAATTCAGGGCAATTGCCGGTGCTACAGCAAGCCCGTCCACTGTATCCAGGGATATCGGATTTGGAGGGAGAACCTTTAAGCTTACAAAGGGAACGTCGGGGGGACCTCAGACTACAAAAGATTGTACCAGCGTATCCATTTTATCAAACGGTGTAATTGAGGCTATTCATCCGAACCTTGGAAGGCTTCAGCTGGGAAGAATAGACGTGGTTACCTTTGAAAATCCGGGCGGACTGCAGGAGGTGGGGAATTCCTACTTCTCACAGTCAGATAACTCAGGAAGAGCTTCCCGCACACAGCCGGGTATCAATGGCTCCGGAGGAATTCAGGCGGCGGCACTGGAAATGTCAAATGTGGATATTTCCTCAGAATTTTCAGATATGATTATTACCCAGAGAGGGTTCCAGGCAAACTCCAGAATTATAACGGTATCGGATGAGATTCTGAATGAGCTGGTTAATCTGAAGAGATAAAAATTTGTCAGCGGTATGCAAGGGGCATAAGTATAAGAATAGCAGACAGGCTGCTGTTGGAAAGGAGTATTATGTGATTGAGTTAACAAAGCTTCGTGGAGACAAGTTTATGCTCAACTGTGATTTGATCGAAATGGTTGAAGAAAATCCAGATACTACAATACTGCTGACCAACGGCAGATATCTGATCGTGCAGGAAAGTATGAAGGAAATTACCGAAAAGGTAATCATGTTCCGCAGGAAGATATATGAACGCTCCCGCGGAAATAAAGAATTTCAGTAAATGACAGAGGATGGAAAAAGGTTATGGATATAATGTCAATCGTCGGAATTGTACTGGCGGTTCTATGTACCTTACTTGGAATGGTATTTGATCAGGAAACCATGAAGGTAATGTGGTCAAATATGACAGCGTTTTTTGATGTGTCCAGTATTTTTATTACCGTTGGCGGAACCATCGGCGTAATGATGATTTCATTTCCGGGCAAGAACTTTTTAAAAGTAGGCAAACATCTGAAAATACTGGTGAAACCTCGTAAATATGATCCGAAACAGTATATAGACAAAATAGTAGAACTTGCGTTGGAGGCTCGTATGAAGGGACTGCTGTCTCTCGAGGACAAGCTTCATGAAATCGAAGATCCTTTTTTACATAGCAGTCTCATGCTGGTTGTAGACTCCGTGGATGTAGAAAAAGTACGGGCACTAATGGTATCAGAACTGGAGCAGCTGGACGAACGGCATGCTCTGGACAGAGAATTCTATGAAAAAGGGGCATCCTTTGCACCGGCATTTGGTATGATTGGTACCCTGGTAGGGTTGATTCTGATGTTAGGAAACATGTCTGATGTAGATACTCTGGCAGCCGGAATGTCCACAGCACTGATTACTACATTATACGGATCTATCTTGGCAAACATAATATTTTTGCCAATTTCAACAAAATTAAAAGCAAGGCATGATGAGGAATTTTTATGTAAGAACTTAATCATGGAAGGGATTATTGCAATACAGGAAGGTGATAACCCCAAATTTATCGAAGAAAAGCTATATAAATTACTACCCGCAAGTAGAAAGGCTAAAGAAGAGGGTCAGGAAAACGGGGAGCCAAAAGAAAAAAAGAGCAGAAGCAGGAAAGCAAAGAAGGAGTAAGCAGATATGTCCTATGAAACGGAGCGTATTCAACTGGCAGATAAACAGGATTTCCCGAAACTGGTAAAAATCTATATGGAGTCTGCATCACAAGCGATATCATCAATAATAAAATCTAAGATTGAAATATATGACCCGAAAGTGGAAGAGGTTTCGTTGAACCAGGTGCAGTATTCCATACTGGAACCGGTGGTATTTGTAAAAAGCTGCCTGACCTCTAACGCAGCAGGTACGACAATGCTGGTTTTCAGGCAGAGGGATGTTCAGATTTTTTTGAATGAACTCATGGGAATAGACGAACTTCCGGAGCCTGATTTTGAATTCGATGAGGTAGCGCTGAGTGCCACAAATGAAGTGATGAATCAGATGATGATAACTTCGGTAGCGGCCCTTGCCGAGTACCTGAGCTGTACCATGGAGTCTGCAGATGTAAAATCCATGGTTGGAAAGGAAGATCAGGAACTTGCCCAGGTCTTTGGGGAAGAAGGGGATCGTAAGGTTCTAACTATTACTTATAAAATAATGATTCAGGAGATGATTGAGAGCGAATTCATTCAGATCCTGTCCTTGGATGCAACCCAGAGCATCTGTGAAAAAGTAGAGGCGAAAGAAGAAAAAGAGAAGCTGGAATCCAAGGAGGAATCACAGCTGTCGGCAAGTGGAAAAGCTGATATCCTGGTGGGTACCAATAAACAATCCGGTATCATCGGACAGGCAGGGGCAGGCCGTGGCACCAGAAATACGGGTGAAGCACCGGAGATGCCTTATCAGAGCAATATTAATTTAATTATGGACGTACCCCTCAATGTGTCTGTTGAAGTGGGAAAAACAAAGCGTAAATTAAAAGATATTCTTGGATTTAACAACGGAACCGTTGTAGAACTGGAGAAGCAGGCAGATGCACCGGCAGATATTATTGTAAACGGACAGTTGATTGCCAGGGGTGATGTGCTTGTAATTGACGACAATTTCGGCGTCAGAATCACAGAGATTATTAACACAAAAAACATTATTGGAAATGGTGAAATGATTTGAAACGTTTTAACTATATCATAACAGCCGGAATCATAGGAATTATATTTTTAATCATAATTCCCCTGCCGACTTTTGTGCTGGATTTTATGTTTATTGTGAACATAGCCATATCCTTTCTGATATTGTGTATGACCATGTATATCAGGGAGCCGCTGGAATTCTCAATCTTTCCTTCTCTGCTTTTGATTACTACTTTATTTCGTCTGGGACTGAATATTTCGTCCACCAGAAAGATCTTGTTTGACAATGGTTATGCAGGCCAGGTAGTAAAAACCTTTGGAGAATTTGTAATACGTGGCAATGCGGTGATCGGTTTTATCATATTCCTGATTATTGTACTGGTACAATTTATTGTTATTACCAAAGGTTCCGAACGAGTTGCAGAGGTTGCAGCCAGATTTACCCTGGACGCAATGCCGGGAAAGCAGATGGCGATTGATGCGGATCTGAATACAGGAATGATCGATGATCAGGAAGCAAGGGAGCGAAGATATAAGATTCAAAGAGAGTCTGACTTCTTTGGGTCTATGGATGGTGCTACAAAGTTTGTAAAAGGGGATGCGATTATCTCTATTATTATTACCATGATCAACTTTGTAGGCGGTCTGATTATAGGTTTTATGAATAACCAGGGAAGTTTTCAGGAAATTATGCAGATCTATACCACGTCTACGATTGGAGACGGACTGGTGTCCCAGATTCCTGCATTGCTGATCTCTGTTTCCACTGGTATGGTAGTAACCAGGTCCGCTTCGGAAAGCAATCTGAGTGAAGAGGTGAGCCGGCAATTTCTTGCGCAGCCCAGGGTACTGATTATGGCGGGATGTGCAGTTTCCTGTTTGTGCCTGATACCGGGATTTCCGGTGTTCCAGATTCTGATTATAGCTGCGGTCTTAATCGGCAGCGGTATTTATCTGGGACGGCGTCAGAAGCAGACGGAAGAGGTGCCGGAACAGGGGATTATTGAAACTGAAGTGACCAGTGAAGCTTCTTTTTATAAGAATATAGAAAATGTATATGGTTTGCTGAATGTGGAACCGATTGAAATGGAATTTGGCTACAGCCTGATCCCTCTGGTGGATGAAGCAAGCGGAGGAAGCTTTATTGACCGTGTGGTGATGTTCCGGAAACAGATGGCATTAGAGGTTGGATTTGTAATTCCATCCGTAAGATTAAAGGACAGCGGTCAGCTGAATCCCAATCAGTACAGCATCTGTCTGAAAGGGGAAGAGGTTGCCAGCGGAGATATCCTGACAGATCACTATCTGGCGCTTTCACCGGGAGACATGGCGGAGGAAATCAGCGGTATAGACACCATTGATCCTGCATTCCATATTCCGGCAAAGTGGATCAGTGAAGATAAAAAAGTACAGGCAGAGCTTGCAGGTTATACCTTAATTGATCCCACCTCTGTTATTATCACACATTTATCAGAGGTTATTAAAGAGCATCTGCACGAATTACTGACCAGACAGGAAGTCAACAACTTACTGGAAAATCTCAAAAAGAGCAATGCCAACATTATAGAAGATACAATACCGGCAGTGATTACGGTGGGGAATCTCCAGAAAGTTCTGGTGAATCTTCTGAGAGAAGACGTACCGATAAGAGATATGGAAACTATTCTGGAAACTTTAAGTGACTATGGGAATCAGATTAAAGATACGGACATGCTGACGGAGTATGTGAGACAGGCGTTAAAACGTACCATCTCCCACCGGTTCTCCGAAGCGGGGCAGATGAAAGTCATCAGTCTGGATGAAAAAATAGAGACTATGATTATGTCATCCGTAAAAAAAGTAGATACTGGTTCTTACCTGGCATTGGATCCAAACACGATCCAGGGAATTGTATCTGTCGTAACTGATGAGATCAATAAGATCAAAGACCTGGTTCAGGTTCCCATTATTCTGACCTCTCCGGTTGTAAGAATATATTTTAAGAAACTGATCGACCAGTTTTATCCCAATGTGGCGGTAGTGTCCTTTAGTGAGATAGACAATAATATACAGATTCAGGCATTGGGAAGTATTGCACTGAATTAAAAGAGGTGAAAATGAGAGAATGGAGCAGGCATATATAGAAGATTCTATGGAAGAACTGCTGGAATATCAAAAAAGTGGTGATTTAGAGGTTAGGAACCGGCTTGTGCTGTCCTATCTCTATATCGTCCGTTCTGCTGCAGTTCAGTTAAGAGGAGTCACCGCCAGTACCGGACAGGAAGAGGATCTTCTGAACCAGGGAGTTCTGGCGCTGATGGAGTGCATGGAGCGGTTTGATGCTTCGAAAGGTGCTAAATTCGAAACCTATGCTTACATTCGCGTGAGAGGTGCTTTAATTGACTATATCAGAAAACAGGATTTCATTCCTCATAGAACCAGAAATATGGGTAAAAAGATTAATGAGGCATATATGCATCTGGCGAACCAGTCAATGCGTGAACCCACATTAGAGGAGTTATCCGGCTATATGGGAGTTGATGCAGATAAGCTGAATCAATATATGAAGGATATTAATAACAGTGCTATTCTTTCGTTTGAGGGAATGCTGAATGAGGTTACCGGCATGGCAATGAAACAGGAGCTTCCCATGACGGACATGGATTTAAAGCCGGAAGACAGTTTCATGAGGCAGGAGATACAGACCATACTTGCGGAGGGAATAGACAGCTTATCGGATAAAGAGAAGACGGTTATATCCCTTTATTATTATGAAGAAATAAAGTATGCAGGAATTGCAAAGATTATGGGAATCGGTGAATCCCGTGTCTGCCAGATACATACCAAGGCAATCTTAAAACTGAAAACTATTATGGAAGAATATATGAGAGGGTAAAAAATGTATTCAGGATTTTATACCGCAGCATCCGGAATGCTAATGAACCGGCGTTCCTTAGATGTAAGTGCGAACAATATGGCGAACCAGGATACTCCCGGATTTCGTGCTAAAAGAGTAGTGGGAACAGCGTTTGAGACACAGCTGCAGAGGGTACAGGGACAGCAGAAAACAGAGATTGGAACCGGCTCTCCAATTTCAGTGGTGTCAGAAGTGATGACAAATTTTGATGGAACCAATATTAAGGAGACGGGCAGGCCCTTCGATATTGCAATCGAGGGTGAGGGATTTTTCACCATTCAGGGAGAAAACGAACAATATCTCACCAGAAACGGAAATTTTGATATGGACGAGGAGGGGTATCTCGTTCTTCCCGGAGCAGGGCGCGTGCTGGGAGACAGAGGACCGGTTCAGGTTAGAAACAGTGAGTTTGTAGTAGGTAAAACCGGGAATATCTATGGCTCTTATGGCAACCTGCTTGATCAGCTGCAGATTGTACAGCCTGAGGGGGAAGCTAACCTTACGCCGCTTGAGAATGGTTTGTATGCGGGAGGACAGGCGCAGATGGTGCGTGTATATCCGGATACGGTACAAGGTTCCATAGAGGGTTCTAATGTGGACTTAAATGATGAGATGACACATATTATGGAAATACAAAGAGCATTCCAATCCTGCAGCAAGGCATTGACGATTATTGACCAGATGAATCAGAAGACAGCTTCTGAGATTGGAAAATTGTAGACGGGGGACAAAAGATGAATATAGCATTTTATTCTGCTGTGACTGGAATGAAAGCTTTTCAGCAGGAACTGGATATCACGGCAAATAACATGGCAAATGTAAATACTGTAGGGTATAAGCCGCTTGCACCGTCATTTAATGACCTGTTATATACCAATATGAATACCAAAGAAGAGCATAAGACAGGACATGGAACCAGAATTACAGATACGGATTATATGTTTGGACAGGGACTGTTGAAAAATACCGGAAGAAACCTGGACTTTGCCATTGCGGGAGATAGTTATTTTGCACTGGACAATGGAGGTAACACCCCGGTATTTACCAGGGACGGCTCCTTCCGGGTAGGAAAAGGGAATGACGACAAATATTACCTGATGAGCCAGGATGGAAGCTATGTGTTAAGCGCTACTCAGAAACGTATTGAGATTACCATGTACAATGGCACGAATACTCCGAATCTGGTGGGGATCACCAGACGGATCGGGATGTATAAATTCAAAAATCCTTACGGGCTGAGACCGCTGGGAGACAACCAGGTTGCCGAGACAGAGACATCCGGGGGATGGAACATAGTCCCAAACAGTGCGGTAAACAGAATACTCAGTGGATGCCTGGAATCCTCAAAAGTAGAAATCAGTTCAGAGATGATTGATATGATACAGGCTCAAAGAGCTTTTCAAATGAACAGCAGGATTGTACAGACTGCAGACCAGGTAGAAGAAATGATCAATAATTTGAGGTAGATTTGCCGGCAAGCACGCTCCGGGGCGCAATATTAACACGTTCCTGCGAGCATTGAGGAGTATGAGAGATGGAAAAAGAAAATATGCATGAGAAAGTGCATGAGGAAGAGAACCTTATTGAGACGGTTGAGGACTGGAACGATAAAGACCAGGAGCGGATACGGAGCATACTCAATGAGGAGGAGTCTCCGGACCCGCAGGAAGAGGATCTGATGCCAAGGCCGGCAGCTGTGGAGGTTGTAATCGAAAATGGAGATATGCGGGCAACTCTGTATGTACATCCACCCTTAAGAGGGGGACCGGATGTGGAACAGCAGGACATCGAAGATGAGCTGCTGAGGCAGGGAATCGTATTTGGCATAAACCGGGAAAAGATAACAGAGATTGCAGAACAAAAGCAATACCGACAGTTATTCGAAATTGCAGCGGGTAAACCCCCGGTTGATGGAAGCAATGGGAAAATCAAGGATTTTTTTCCCAGGGAACATAAGCTGAAATTTTCGTCCAAATCCAATGGAGGAATTGATTTTAAAAATCTGAATCTGATCCATAACGTACAAAAGGGTACGGTAGTGTGCGAAATAACCCGGCCTACAGAACCAGAGGACGGCATGGATATTCTGGGCAGACCCGTTCATGGGCAGCGTGGTAAAATGCCGGAAATACCTCAGGGCAGGAATATTGTTTATTCTGAAGACAGGTTAAAGTTAGTTGCATCCTGTGAAGGAAACCTTACGTTCCGGTCGGGACGTTTCCAGGTAGAGAATGTATATTCGGTAGAGGGTAATGTGGATAACTCCATAGGAAATATTGATTTTTCCGGCAGTGTATATATTAAAGGCGATGTGTTCGAGGGTTACACCGTAAAGGCAAGAGGGGATATCACCGTAGTCGGAATTGTGGAAGGTGCACATCTGGAGTCCGGGGGAGATATCATACTTCACAAAGGGATGCGGGGAATGAAAAAAGGCATTCTGGAGGCAAAGGGAAATATAACCGGAAAGTTTCTGGAGGACAGTACCATCAGGGCGCAGGGCAGTATTCAGGCAGAATATATCATTAATTCCAGAGTATCCTGTAATAAAGATCTGACCCTTATGGGCAGACGGGGAGCGTTGATCGGAGGAAGCTGTGCGGTTTTTAACAGACTGAGAGTAAAAAATCTGGGATCGGCGAGCCAGACCAGTACGGCGGTGGCTCTGGGCATCACTCCCGAGCTGCTGGAAGAGACAGCTAAAGTCCAGAAAGAATTGAAAAATATACAGAGAAGCTATGAGGACTGCGTGAAAAATGTTGAATACCTTACGAACCGGGAAGAGACAGGAAGGCTGACGGAAGCGCAGAAACTGCAGTTAAGTGAGTTTAAAATCCAGATTCCGGTAAACCGTCTGAAAATAACCCAGTTAAAGAAAAGGCGGCAGGAGCTGGAGCAGCTGGTTATGCAGGTGGGCAAGAGCAGGCTGGAGGCAGATCTGGTTTATCCGGGAACGGTTATTACCATGGGTGAATCCAAGTTAATTATTAAAAGAGTAGAGTCCATGTGTATGTTCTATTATATGGATGGAGAAATAAAAAGGGGAACTTTTTAACAGACTAAGTGCCGGTCGGCACTTAGATTGAATAAGGAAAGACCGGACATGAGATTTGACAGAGAACGAGTCATAAAAGATACGTATAAATGGAGGAATAGAGGATTATGGCAGACATATTAAGAGTAACTGCCCCGGCAGTCGGCAAAAATGTAATATCGCCGAATAAAGCGGCACAGGATCCGTCTATTCCATTTGACCTGCAGGAGATTAACCATGTTGTAAAGAATCCGGAAAGCAGCGGGCTGCTTGGACATCATAATATCCTGAAAAATGAAACTGGTGCTGCGACGCTGATGGATTTGCTGAAAGATCCTGCAGTGACCGTGAATTATCTTAAGAATATCTACATGCTGGAAGAAATTATTAACCTTCTTCCCGTCAATAATAACACCGTAACCCAGGAGATCAGGCAGCTTTTTAGGGAACTGCTGATAAACCCGGATCAGATAGTAGAAGAACTTTTAAAACAGGAGTATTCTTCCACCTTATTTAAAGGTGCACTATTTGAATTTCTGAGAACTATGCTAAGAGAATCCCCGGGACTGAAAATGGAAATAGCTTCATTGCTGAAAGCGGTAAACGGAACAATTGCAAAACAGGATGTCATGGACTCTGTTGCCAACAGTCTGGAATATCTGGCAGGTCAGATGCGTGGAAACAGTCTGTTGTCAGCCAGGCTGGAGGACTTTGCAGCAATGCTTCGCAGGCCGGAAAATATGGAACATTTTCAGGAACTGAAACAGGATATTATGGCAATCATCAGAGAGGTAGAAGGAAGCATACTCTATACTCCTCAGACTGCAAAAGTGGTTCCTATTATTATTTATAACCTTTCCAGATTCCAGGATAATCCCGTATATCTCAATGAGGCGCTTCTTAATGTGTTGGTGCATGTTAAAGGGAGAGAGAATAAAGAACATTTAAAAGAACTCATTCGGGAATACATTGACTCCTTTGCTGGTGGAGCGCGCAATGAAAACCGGTCCAGAATTATGAATATCCTTGCGGATATTATTGGAAAGCAGGATCAGGAAACCGATATGAACAGTTTGAATGGTGACAAAATTGAAAAAATTATCACCAGTCTGCTGTCTTCTCCCTGCAACTATACCCCTCTTTTACATTATGTGATTCCGGTAGTCTATCATGGAATGAATATCTTTTCAGAGTTGTGGATTGATCCCAATGATGGGCGTGAGAGTGCTGCCGGAAGTTCTGATGGGGAACGGAGCATTCATATTTTAATTTCTTTTGATATTAATGGAATCGGACAGTTTGAGGCGGAATTGTGGGCAAAAGGAAAAGGGCTTCGCATCAATTTGCTGTGTCCGGCGGAATATCTGAATATATTTCAGAAATTGACCGGTGATTTTACGGGCATTGCAAAGGAACATGGATACCAGATGGAAGAAATCAATATTGATAAAATGGAGAAGGTACGTTCTTTGATGGATGTGTTTAAGGATCTTCCCTATAAGAGGACGGGTGTGGATGTCAAAATATAAGAAAAATAAAGCGGTGGCGCTAAAATATAATGCAGGCGAGGATACTGCGCCGGTTGTAATCGCTTCCGGGTATGGAAATGTAGCAGAGAAAATTATAGATATTGCTGAAAAAAAGGGGATACCTGTCTATAAAGATGACAGCACGGCATCCATGCTGTGTATGCTTGAGGTGGGATGTGATATTCCGGTAGAACTATATGAAGTTGTAGCGGCGATTTACGGCAAGCTGATGGAAGTGTCGGAATCCATAAAAGGAAAAGAAGTACAGTATTACAGCCGTGAAGAAAGGCATACTGCCAAAGAATATAAGCAGCCAGGTAAAGAAACAAAAAAACAACCCAGACAAGAATCCCAACAAGGATCCCAGCAAGGATCCCAACAAGGATGCCAACAAGAAACAGGAAAAGAACCAGTAAGGCAATCCGTACGATCGAGACTGATTTCAACAAAACTTCGGTCAGGTACGCCGGATGAGACGAATAAAACAGAGGAGACAGGCAGATGATCTTAATACCAGAAGGATATGTAGATTCCTCTTGCGTAATCAAAACCAAAAAAAATGATTTGCTTACCATGGGTACCTTGCGTAAGATCAGAGACAGCTACATAGATATAAGTGACAGCAGAAACGAGTTCCCGGAAATCAACTATAACAAACTGGTTAAAATAGAGATCTATAATTCCAGACTGGGTTTCCGCGTACTGATTGGAAATATTTACATTTCTACAAAAAATCTGCTTCGTATTATTAATCTGAATGAGGCGACAAATCAGGAGCATAGAGAGTATTTCCGCATCACGGTAAGCGATGAGGCTTTTATCTACAGTACAGATCCAAAGGCTGTCTATGTACCTGCCCAGTCAGAGGATGGTAATCAGCAGGAAGGACTGTGTGTATCGCTGGTGGACATCAGCCTTGGAGGAATCCTGGTGAAGGTGCCGAAGGAAATGCCCATCGGAGAAGAATTCTGTATAAAGATACCTGCAATCGGGGCAGATGTATTATACAGGTGTATCGTGAGAAGAAAAGTAGGATTTGGAAACGATGATATTGGCATGGGATGTGAATTTCAGGATATGTCAGTTCTCCAGGAGGATTTACTCTATCGTTTTATTCTGAAAAGACAAAATGCCCAGTTAAAGAGGGTAAGATAAAGAGGCAGTATAATGAAAATGGACCGGCAGGATAGAAAAACGATAAGGTATAGAAGACTACTGATCTATACCTTTCTTCTCGTTATGGTATTTATGTATATTTCCACAAAGATCAGCATGCAGAAAGAGAAAGAGGCCCTTTTGGAAGTGCGGGAGACATCTGAGGTTGAGACAGAGATGAATCAAGGGGCGAATACGCAGATCGGGACGGAGCCTAAAGAAACAGCAGGATCACGGACAAAAGACAGCGGTAAAAACGCAGGGATGGACACAGGAACAGACACAGGAACAGTTACAGAAACAGATACCACGGGTTTCCAAATTGAGGAAGAGGATCTTTGGAGTCTGGTACTTACCAATGATAAATATCCCGTTCCGGATGGATATGAGTTCCGGGAGGTTTCCATACCGGATACGGATCAGACGATTGACAGCCGTGTGTTGGAACCACTTACGAAAATGCTGGATGGGGCAAAAAAAGAGGGAATGAACCTGATCGTCTGTTCCGGTGCCAGGTCTTTTGAAAAACAGGAGCAGTTGTTTCAGCAGAAAAAACAATATTATATAGACAGCGGAAAGACGGAAGAGGAAGCGTATAATCTGGCTAAACGGGTAATTTCCGTTCCTGGATCCGGTGAGCATGTAATGGGACTGGCGGCTGATATCTATTCCCGGGATTACAAAGCCCTGGACGAAGGCTTTGCTGACACACCGGAAGGTAAATGGCTCAGAAAAAATTCCTGCAAATACGGTTTTATACTGCGGTATGACAAGGGAAAAGAGGCGGTTACAGGAATTGATTACGAGCCCTGGCACTTTCGCTATGTGGGAAAAAAGGTAGCGAAGTATTTAAAAAAGCATAAACTGTCGCTGGAGGAATTTTACGTTCAGGAAGGTTTATATGGATGATTCTAATTTTGTGAGAATGCACATTATTGTTAATGTTTACCAAAAAATAATAAAATTATTGTGCAATATTTCAGTAAAGAAATGTGAAGAAAGTTCGATAATTAGGATAGAGTGGCAAGGATAGAGATTCCTAATACTCAGCGCGGATAGGGCCCATCCGTCAGAAAGAATAAAAATAAAGAGGGAAATGGAATTCCCGGAAAATTACATGGAGGTAATATTATGATTATTCAACACAATATTATGGCTTTAAATTCACACAGACAGTTAAAAGGAAACAATGGCGCAACCAGCAAATCCCTTGAGAAGTTATCATCCGGATTTAAAATCAACCGTGCAGGCGATGATGCAGCAGGACTTGCTGTATCTGAAAAAATGAGAGCACAGATCAAAGGTCTGGAAGCAGCTTCTGCAAATGCCCAGGACGCAATCTCACTTGTTCAGACAGCTGAAGGTGGATTACAGGAAGTTCACTCTATCTTAAACCGTATGACAGAGCTGGCTACAAAGGCATCCAACGGTACTTATGATAATAAGGTTGACCGTAAGGCAAGCCAGGATGAAATGGACGCATTGCTGAAAGAAATTGACAGAATTTCCAGCAGTACGAATTTCAATGGGATTAACTTGTTAGATGGTAAATTGGGACAGGCTACAGCAGATCTTGCAGGATATGATAAAGCTTCTTTAAATACTGCATTTGCTACCACAGCTAAAATTGCAGTAACAGATGTTGAAGGCATTACGCTTACCAATATCGGCGGTACCGTTAAGATGGCTGCTAATGCGACCAGTGGCAATCTCGATGTGACTGTTACAGATGCAGATGGTAATGCTACTACTACATCATTAAATTTAGCAGACTATGTAAAGAATAAAGACGGTAGTGCTTTTACACCTGGTGTAAAGGGTGTAGAAGGATATGTTGATTTGACTTCAGTTGGCTTAGGAAAAATTAGTTTTATCACAACAGATACTTCTGGTACAGTTGCAAATCTTCAGACAGACCTTGTAGCAAAATTTGGTACAGCGGCAAATGTTACAGCATCAGCAGGCGGTGGAGCTGGAACAGGTCTGAAGCTTCAGATTGGAGAAACTTCTGCAGCGTATAATCAGTTAGAAGTTTCCATCAAAAGCATGGATACTGCCAGCCTCAAAATCCAGAACCTTAAAATTGACACACCGGATCTTGCAAAAGGCGCAATTGATAAAATCAAAGATGCGATCAACCAGGTATCCGATACTCGCGGTCAGTTAGGTGCTGTTCAGAACCGTCTGGAGCACACCATCAACAACCTTGGTGTAACAACAGAAAATATTACAGCAGCTGAATCCCGTATTCGTGACGTAGATATGGCAAAAGAAATGATGGAGTTCACAAAGAACAACGTTCTTATGCAGTCTGCTCAGGCAATGCTTGCTCAGGCAAATCAGCAGCCTCAGTCTGTATTACAGTTATTAAGATAATCATATTGAAGTATCAGCTACATAAAAAAAAGCTGTGCTTTTGCGGTTTCATGCCGCAGAAGCACAGCTTTTTATACTTGGCGCTGCTGGTTAGAACGCATAATCAGAGTAATTAGAGCAATTAATTATGTTTTAAGTACCATCTAAATTCATCAATGGCGTGGTTCTTTTTTTACCGCTAAAATAGCCTGTACCAGTGCACCGGTCACATCTGAAGCATATTTATCCTCTGCTTCTTTGCGTTTCACGGTATCGTTTTCATCAATTACAATGTATTTTGCCGGAAGGCGGTTTAGGGCAATCGCTGCAATATCTTTTTTGCACTTATTGCATTTACAGCAATTAAAACGCATGAGAGTAGCGTCCAGTTTGGAGACAACCAGTTCTTCCATTACATTTACAAGAACCATATTCTGAGATTCCCGAAGTCTTACGCCGGAAGTATTCTTCTTGAGCAGCGGCTGCGGATAGGCGTTCTTAGCAGCTGATGTCTCAGTGAGAGATTGACTGGGGGCGGTTGGAGCGGATGATGGAGATCCATCAACTGAAGTATCCGGGCTCTGAACAGCTGACTGCATAGGTCTTACGGAAGTAGGCATTATTTTCCGATACATCATTTCTTTATCAATTTCATTTTTATTCTTTGGCATAATTACAGTCCTTTCCCTAAGATTTCTTCAGTCAGATTTTTATAATCAATTACTGCATTACATTTTGGCGCATACTCCAAAATCGAATGCTGGAGGGACTGGGCTTCACGCAAAGCCACACTTTCTCTGACAAACGTTTTAAAAACCGGGATCTGATAACTTTCCGAAATCATATCCACCGTTCCTTTTACCTCAACGCTGAAGCGTGTCCTGGGGTTGTGCTTTGTCAAAAGGATACCCAGCATGGTGATATGAGGATTACAGAATGTTTTTACACGGTCAATAGTCTCAAAGAGCTGTGTAATTCCCTGAAGACTGAAAATATCTGAAAGCATAGGTACAATTACGTAATCGGATGTGGTAAAAGCATTTACGGTCAGAATACCCAGGGCGGGAGGTGAATCAATCAGTATGTAATCATACATAGACTCCACCGGATGCAGGGCGTTTTTTAACAGATACTCCCTTTCGTTCCCTGTAAATTCTAACTCTACACTGCTTAACAGTATATTGGATGGAATAATATCTACAAGGGCAGTTCGCTGGATTGCAAACTGGGTTTTTAATTCCCCTTTTAAAACGTCATAGATTGTAGCGCTGTTCTCTGTATCTGCACCCATACTGAAACTAAGATTTCCCTGTGGATCCAGATCCACTGCCAGAACCCGGAATCCTCTTGCCTTGAGATTAACCGCCAGGGCGTTTGTAGTAGTTGTTTTGCCAACCCCACCCTTCTGGTTGGAAACAACAATTGTTTTTGCCATTATGAAACCTCCTCGTCAAATATCTGCATAACTTGACAATCATTATAGCAAGCTTAAAATTAATTTACAATAGAGAGTAATTAAAAAAGAAAATAAGGAAAAAGTTTCAAATAGGTATAAACTTTTACGAGAAAGGTTCGATAAATAGTATAGGATAATTATAGTTCAGAAAGGATGTTGGCAATGGAAATGAAAATCAGCAGAAATTATTCAGTTTATCAAAAAGTATTAAATACAGCAAAAGAGACAGAAAAGTTCCAGCAGGTATCCAGAACATCCGGTTCTGGATCGCGAAATGATGAGATATTGATTAGCGGAGAAGGATTGAAAAGGCAGGAAGCATCCATGCACGCCAATAGCTTGAAAGCAGAAATGGAAAAGGCCGGGTGTGCCGAGAAAGTAGAGCGTATCAGACAGCAATTTCAGGATGGTACCTATCAGATTAATGTACAGGATATCGCAAGGCGTTTGCTAAGCGGAATATGAGAAAGGATGGGAACGGAAGTTGCAGGAACTGATTGAATTTATGGAAGTATATACCTGTTTTTTTGAACAGGTAGAATGTAAACAGGAAGAAAAGCTGGATGCACTCCTATCCGGTGATATTCGAAAAGTGGAAGGTGCCATTGTTATGCAGCAGGCACTGGATAAACAGATTGCCAATATGGAGCAGCAGAGAATGGAGACATTCATGAGGCTTGGTATTTTGGAAAAAACATTCCGGGAACTTGTGGAAGAAAATCAGGGAGAAGACAGGAAAGTCCTTGGCAGTCTTTTTGAACGGCTGGACAAGGCGATTGGCAATATCCGGTTTTTGAATAAGAAAGCAATCAAGCTGGCACAGGATGCGCTGTCAAAAACGGACAGCAGGGATTTTGCAAGAAGCGGCGCCGGCCAGGCAGGAAATAAATATGTACAGTCCGGAGCAGCTACAGGATCTGTATGGAATACGAAGATATAGAAAAAACTTGAAAGAACAGAGGTGAATGATGTGAGACCTACATTTATGGGGCTGGAGACTACAAAAAGAGGTATTATGGTAAACCAGAAAGGTCTGGATGTAACGGCACATAATATGAGCAATATTAAAACCCGGGGCTATACGAGGCAGCGGCTGGATACATCTACTATGAGCAGTACGGGAACATCCAGATATCCAACCGGTTCCTGGTCTATGGCAGGGCAGGGAGTCCAGGCACAGGGAGTGGCGCAGATACGGAACACATTTCTGGATACCAGATTCCGGGAAGAGTATGGGGATGTGGGATATTATGATCAGAAGGCATCTATTTTAAGTGAAGTTGAGGCTGCGATCAGTGATCCGGAAGTAGAAGGAACGGGAATCCAGGATGCATTAAAGACCCTGTTTAATGCGCTGACCGATTTCAGTTCCAATGCGGACAATGCTACCCATGCCAACATAGTTATGACAGCATTTAAAGGAGTGGCGCACACGCTGAACCAATACGACCAGAAGTTAAAATCAATTGCACAGCAGGAAAAAGAGAACCTGGCGATTGCGGTGAAAGATATAAATGCGAAGATCGAACAGATCAGCCAGCTGAATAAAAGTATTACGGAAGAGGTATTTGTAAACCCTGATTATGACGGCATTAATTATGGTCCCAATGAATTGATGGATCAGAGAAATGTATTGCTGGATGACCTTTCCCGATATGGCAATGTAAAAGTACAGCCCCGGGAAGACGGCGGTGTCCAGGTTACGTTTAACGGCAAAGTCATCATCGATGCGGTTGGCGGAACTTATACCAGTGATGGGATCCGCCTGGGCGATGATGGAGTCTCCATGAGCTGGATCAGCGATTCCACGGGAATTGGATTGGATACCGGGGCTTTACGCGGTTTTACAGAAATGCTCACCGGTGACAATACACTCAGCAAGGGTATTCCGTATTATCAGAAAAAGCTGGATAATCTGGCAAATGCTTTTGCTCAGGCATTTAACCAGGTTGTGCCCAATGACGGAGCAAAAGAGGGAGAAAACCAGTTTAAAACATTACTGGAGGGAGACAGCGGAATTATTACGGCAGGTAATATTACAGTAAGTGATGCATGGGCAAAAGATCCGGCATATATTTTAAGACCGGAAAACCCGGATGGCGGTACAGATAATGAGTTTATACTGGCAATGAAAGCTCTTTTAGATCAGGATGTTCAGGTGGATGACGAGTTTACAGGTACTTTTAAAGAATATGTGACCTTTATCACCACTTCTCTGGGAAGTGATATTACGTTAAATAACGGAAGGCTGGATTCTTCCCTTTCGGTAGCGCAGAGTGTGGATGATAACAGAATGTCTGTGTCCGGTGTATCATTAAATGAAGAAGGCATTAATATGATGACCTACGATAAGGCATTTAAAGCGCTCAGCCGTTTAATGACGGTTATGGATGAGCAGCTTGAAATGCTGATAAATAAAACAGGCGTTGTAGGAAGATAGAACAGAACGGCCTGAATACTAAGAAAATACAGTTGATGGAAAGGGAAGCCACGCTTGTGGCGGTATTGCAGTGTAATATGCAATAAGCAATGGGTGTAATTATGAGAATAACAGAAAACGGACTTACAAATTCCTATATGGCAAGCTTAAACCGCAATATATCCAATTACGCTTCTTCTAATTTAAAGCTTTCATCCAGGCGTAATTTTAATCATGTTTCCGAAGATACGGCAACAGCATCAAAAGCATTTGTTGTCAGGGATCAGCTGGCTAAAAATGATTCCTATATCCGAACGATTGAAAGTGCCAGAAGTGAACTGTCATCGGCGGAAAGCAGTATCAATACCGTAAGTTCCATGCTTCAGACCATATATGAGCGTGTGACAAAGGGAATGAGTGACAACGTCCCGGTGGTAGACAAAGAATTAATAGCAAAAGAAATTGACGGTCTGAAAGAATCCATCATGCAGACGATGAATGCCCAGTTTGGGGATAAGTTTTTGTTTTCCGGGTCGGGAAATAAAGATGTGCCATTTACCGTTGGAGAGGATGGAAAATTGATGTTTAACGGAGTCCCGGTAGATGATGCAACGGCTGCTACAGATTTTGGAGAGAATAAAGAGATTTATCTGGACATCGGATTTGGTTTGCAGGTATCGGGAGGTGTACTGGATCCTAAATCAGCAATTAAAGTATCTACCTCCGGTGCGGATGTTCTGGGATACGGAAAGTCCAAAGACAAAGACGGTACGGAAATGTCTAATAATATATACAACCTGATTGATGATATTACAAAACAGCTGCGTGCCGGAGATTCTGAGGGGCTGGGTAAAACAGTGACTCAGCTAAAGAAAAGGCAGAATTCTCTGTTGGGAACAATTGCAGAAATTGGTACCAGAGACAGCCTGCTGGAACGTACACAAGACAGGCTGGAGGCAGATCAGATCAATCTGAAAAAGCATCAGAATGAACTGGAATCTGTAAATCTGGAAGAAGAGTCCATTAATAACAAGGGTTATGAAATGGCATGGATGGTTACGCTGCAGCTTGGAAATAAAATAATTCCGGCATCTATATTTGATTTTATGAGGTAATTGCAGGAGAGAGGTGTTGAGAGATGAATGTATTGAAAATTACCACAACCCCCATTAAACTTTCTATGACATCACAAAAAGCCAGACTGGAATCAGAAATTCCAGCTCCGGAAGTAGAGATGGTCACAACTCATGGGCATTTTAACATGAGGTCTAAAAATATAAAGGTGAATATAGATACTTTTAATACCAGAGAAAGCGCCGGTTTCCGCACTGCCAGGGGGTTAATGCAGGATTCCTATGATGCAGGCAGACAGGACGCCCTGGATGCCATTGCCCAGTATGCTGAGATTGGTAACCAAATGGCTCAGATTCAGAAAGGGGCAAATATTCCGGACATTTTGTACCAGCAGAGAATGGTAAAAAGCGTGGTTACGGAACAGCGTTTTATTCCGTCCGTTGGACCCGATATTTCCTGGGAGCCCAACAGCCTGGAACTGGAGTATGTAATGGGACAGGTAGAGTTTACGCCTAACATAACCATGTCAAACAGAACCTATATACCAGGTGATCTGACCATTGACGTGGAGCAATATCCCAAGGTGGAAATTGAGTACGTGGCGGATCCTATTTATGTACCGCCCAGCGCAAACCCTAATTACCAGGAAATATAGTGTCACCTGGCGCCGATATCAGGCACTATATATCGGCGTATTTACGCCGTTAGGCGCTAGTACAGCAGGACAGGGGAGGAACAGCTAGATGCAGATTGAGACCAGAGATTTTGGTATTATAGATATCAAAGAAACAAATATTATAACTTTTAAACAGCCTATTTTTGGATTTGAGGATTATACCCAGTTTGTATTGGTTTCAGACGGGAATATGGGAAACGGTATCTGCTGGCTGCAGTCAATCGAACAGAAAACGATATGCTTTATTTTAATAAACCCGCTGGAGGTCTGTAAAGATTATGCCCCTGTTGTAATGCAGGACGTATTATTTACCCTGCAGGCAGCGCCGGAGGATGAATTAGACTGCTGGGCGATCCTGGTAGTGGGGTCAGATTTCAGGAAGTCAACGGTAAATCTGAAAAGCCCAATCTTAATCAACCACAAAATGAAGTGTGCCATGCAGATCATATTGGATCAGGATTATCCAATCAGAAAGACTATATTTGACGGGGGGAGCGAGAAAAAGTAGATGCTTATTTTATCAAGAAAAGTAGGAGAGTCCCTGAAAATTGGAGATGATATTGAAATATTTGTCACAGAAATAAAGGGTGATAAAGTAAGACTTGGAATCTCGGCACCCTCAGAATTAAAAATAAACCGCACCGAGTTGTATCTCACTGTGGAAAACAACAAAGAGGCAGCAGATAAAGTAGATTTATTAAAAGTATTTCAGTTATCCAGAAGTCTGCATAATAACGGGAATGATACGGGAAATGAGGAATAAATGGAAGAAATAGAAAAACTCATGGGTCTTTTGGAACAGAAGAAACAGTATTTTATATATTTCCGGAATGAAAGCAGCATGGCTGTGAATCTGACACTTACGGAAATAGACCAGTATGAAAAAGCGCTGGAAAAAAGAGGACAGCTGATACTGAAAATAAACCAAATTGATGAAGAAATCCGCCATATAGCAGAGAACATGGAAGATGGAGAGGAGGCATTGGCTGCACTGAAAAACACCAGCAGCTACGGAAGCCTGAAACCGTCGTTACAGAAGTTGTTTGAAATTGGTCAGGAAATCTTTAGCATAATCAATATGATACAGGAAACGGACCGGCAGGCTGCTGCAAATTTGAATCGGTTAATGTCAGAGGTTCAGGACAGAATAAAAGAAAACAATAAAAATACAAAGCTGACAGGATATTACAGCCACCTTAATTATGGTGTGAAAAAAGGATTCCTGTATAATGAAAAAAGATAGGGGGAAGTCAAATGTCAATAGAAACAGTAACAGGCGCTAAAAGCCGTAACATGATGCCTGGTCTGGTTTCGGGAATGGACACTGCAAGTATGGTTGACAGTATGTTGTCGGGCACGCAGTCGAAGCTGGATAAGCAGAATGCGGCAAAGCAGCAGATTTTGTGGAAACAGGAAATTTATCGTGATATTATATCAAAAGCAAATGCCTTTCAGACTAATTATCTCACATACAGCAGTTCAAAAAATATAAATTTCCTGTCAAACGGCTTTTATAACACCATGACAACTTCCAGCAGCTCATCTGCTGTAAAAGTACTGTCTACGGGGTCAAATGCGCCGGGAAGCATGTCCATCAAGGTGAACCATCTGGCTACCGCATATAAAGCCAAATCCACTACGCCCGTCTCACGGAACCTGGAAGGATCCATTGACATGGCAAAGCTGCTGGATGGTAAAACCTATTCCATTGACGTAACCCTTGACGGAGTCCGCAAGACAATTGAATTTAAGGGTACAAATGATCCGGGACAGACAGCGGATAAGAACATGCAGGATACTATTGATAATCTAAACCAGAATCTGAAGTATGTATTCGGCAGTACCGTGCAGGCTGTGAAAAACGGAGGGAAAATTCAGATTGGAAGCAGCAGCACTACGAATACCATAACGGTAAATAAAACAGCTGTCAATGCCGGAGATGCAGATAAACCGGAGGATGCCCTGGGTCTGTTTGGACTGTCAGAGGGAGCTTCCAATAAAGTAAATCTGAATCAGGAACTGGGCAATGTATCCTTTTTGCAGGAGTTGGCAGGAGAAAAATTTGAATTTACTATTAATGGAAAAAAGATTAGCGTGGACAGGAACCAAAGTCTGGCAGAGGTAATCGGCTCCATCAATGGGAGCGGTGCCAACGTCCGTGTTACCTATTCCTCAAGTGAAGACCGCTTTATGATAGAATCCACCTTGATGGGAGACATTTCCGGAATTAAAATGGAACAGACTTCCGGGAACCTGCTGTCTGTATTATTTGGAAAAGGCAGCGGAAGCGGAGTGACGGGAGGTAAGGTCACTGCAAATGAATTAAAGGCTAAAAATAATGTAGACAGTACGCTGTTTAGCGCAATTCTGGACACTACGGATAAATCCAATGCTACTATGACCCTGAATGTAAACGGTATGCAGATTGGGGTTTCCGTTCCCGCAAATCCTGCCGGTGTGCCGTATACGGAAGCAGAATTTGTTCAGGAGCTTAATAAGGCATTAGAAAACAGATTTGGAAAGGGAGCAGACGGCAATGCCAATATTTCCCTGCAAATCAACGGGGGACAGGCAGTCATACATTCCAAGGATGGCTACAGTGTTAAAATTGACCGTACCGGGGACTTTAATATGATGGAAGCTCTGGGGTTTGATGAAGGTCAGAAACAGGATGCCAACGAAGATACTTTATTAAGTGATCTTGGGTTAGGCGGAACTATTCATGTAAATGGAACCTCTCTTACCGTAAACCCTTCCTGGAGCCTGAAAGATTTTGCCAGGGAATTACAGAATGCTGGTGCCGGCACAGTTACCTTTGACAATGACTCCGGAACTTTATCCATACAGGGTGTAACAGGAAGCGGATTTACGTTGTCCGGGGGTGACGCAGATGGTAATGCGCTTTTGAAAAAGCTTATTGGAAACAGCAGCGTTACGTTTAATACTGCGGATGCTTCCCTTACGGAAACAGCAGGCAGTAATGCAGAATTAGAGGTAAATGGAGTACTTATTGAACGGAACAGCAACCAGTTTCTCCTGGACGGAATTACCATCCAGTTAATGGAAACCACTACGTCGGCTATTAGCTTGACAAGCGAACGCAATACAGATAAAATTGTAGAAGGAATCAAGGATTTTGTTAAAGATTACAATGAATTTATTGATGGAGTCAACAGCCTTCTTCATGAAAAAGCCATGTATCAGCAGTACCCGCCGCTGACAGCGGAACAGAAGAAAGAAATGTCCGAATCAGAGATTAAATTATGGGAAGAGAATGCCAAAAAAGGACTTGTACGCAGTGATGATGACATCTCAGCCTTTTTAAGCAATATGCGGTCGGCATTCTATTCAAAACTGGATGAAGCGGGAATGGGCATTTATGATATAGGTATTGAGACCTCTTCCAATTATAAAGATTACGGCAAACTGGTTGTGAATGATGAGAAGCTTAAGGAAGCCGTTGCCAACAATATAGAAGGAGTCCAGAAGCTGTTCATGGCGGAGAAAAAGATCGTGAACGGGGAAGAACAGCAGGGGATCATGGGACTGCTGGATGATTACATAAAAAAAGCTGTCAATATGAGTTCCGGTTCTCCGGGTACTCTGGTACGGACGGCAGGTGTTGCCGGAATGACCACCGAGACCATGAATTACATGTATGACCAGCTTAAAGGAATAGACCAGAAAATTGCACAGCTTAAAAACCAGTACACTACAGAATATAACCGATACTGGAAGCAGTTTACCCAGATGGAAAAGATGATTCAGAACATGAATTCACAGGGCTCCTGGCTCAACCAGCAATTTTCGTAAAATAAAAAGGTAAAGTTTGGAACAAAAGCGTTCCATACTTTCTATTGAAGCAGTACCGCAGACTCGTCAGCGGTATGCAAGGGGTATAAGAGTGAAAGAAAAACCGCTTTCACACTACTATAAATGCAGTATTGCAGACATGTCTGCGATATGCAGGAGGTATAAAATGCAAAATCCATATGAGAAATATAAACAGCAGTCTGTCATGACAATGACCCAGGGAGATATGGTAAAGCTGTTGTTTGAAGAAGCTGTTAAACAATTAGAAAGAGGAA
This sequence comes from Clostridiales bacterium, assembly GCA_018365455.1. GTDB lineage: Bacteria > Bacillota > Clostridia > Lachnospirales > Lachnospiraceae > Robinsoniella. The sequence goes on along the minus strand of JAGZJZ010000009.1, from coordinate 35,279 downwards.
CAGGCTGTATAAAAAATAAGGATATTCCGGGCAGTAACGATGCACTGCAGCGTGCCCAGAAAATATTTAACCATCTGCTCTCTACGCTGGATCAGCAGTATGAGATAGCAGGCAGTCTGGCTTCTTTATATGAGTTTTTTAACTATAAAATTATTCAGGCCAATATTAAAAAAGATCCGCAGGAGCTGGAGGATATCCTGCCTATGATCATTGAGTTGAAGGACACGTTTGCCCAGGCGGATAAACAGGCCAGGATACAGCAGAACGGATAAGGAGAACGTAAGACATGTCATTGTTTGAAAATAATGCGGCACAGGCACTCCGGAAAGGACTGGACGCTGCCTGGATCAGACAGCAGGTCAGCAGCCATAATATTGCCAACAGCGAGACACCGGGATTTAAAGCCAAAACAGTTCGCTTTGAAGAGATAATGCAGAAAGCAAAAGAAGGCACCGATGAGACCGGTGCACAATATAAAGCGGTGATTGGTGAGGATCAGTCAACAGCAGCCAGACCGGATGGAAATAACGTCAGTACTGAAAAAGAAGAGATGGATTTATGGGAAGCATATTACCAGTACTCCGCCATGACTAAGAGGATGTCTGCCAATTTATCAAGTCTCAGATATGTAATTAACAACACGGGCAAATAAAGAGATATAAGTCTGAACATAAAATACGCAGGAGAAAGGATGGGCAGAGATGTCATTTTTAAATTCGTTACATATAACAGGCTCGGCTTTAACAGCAGAGCGGTTCCGGACAGATGTGATTTTGCAGAATATTGCAAACCAGAATACAACCCGTACGGAGAATGGCGATCCCTATCGCAGAAAACAGGTGGTGCTGCAGGAACAGGAGCTGAATTTCCAGTCACAGCTGGATAAGGCGCTGACAGCGGCGGATAAAGGGGGTGTCATAGCCTCAGAGGTTGTGGAAAGCCAGGATGATTTTGTACCTGTATATAATCCCAGCCATCCCGATGCAAATGAAGAGGGATATGTGATGATGCCCAATGTTAATAGTGCAGAGGAGATGGTGGACCTTATGGCGGCTACCCGGGCCTATGAGGCTAATATTACTGCGTTGAATATTGGCAAAGCAATGGCTATGAAAGCACTGGAGATTGGCAAATAAAGACAGGGGCGGTGTTCTGCTTGAGGAAAAAGAATAGAAATCAGGGAGGAGGACAGGAGTGGCTCAATACCTATGCGGATATGATCACTCTTGTACTTACTTTTTTTGTACTGCTGTACAGTATTTCCAATGTAAATATTTCCAAGCTTGAGAAGGTTGCGGAAGCAATGCAGAAAAAACTGGGTATCGAAACTACGGTAGATATTTCTGAGATAGATCCGGATCTTAAGGTGCCGGCTATATCGGAAGACAAAAATAATGCGGAACAGGTGACTTCCCAGACAGAGAGCGTGACTTCCCAGACACTGGAACAGCTTACAAATGAAATAAAGACTACGATTACCGACAATAATGTTGATGCATCGGTAGTAAAAGAAGATGATGTGGTTTATATCAGGTTCAAAAACGACCTTTTGTTTGATCCTGACAGTGCCGTGCTGCGGGAATCCAGTATTAATCTGATTGCACAACTAGGCAGCAGTTTCAAAAAGGCGGAAAATGAAATTTTAGCAATTTATATAAACGGACATACTGCGGAAGCGGTATCCCCGGTAAATGACCGGCTGCTGTCTTCACAAAGGGCGGATAATGTGGCAATTTATCTGGAAGAGCAAATGGGCATTGATCCCAAAAAGCTGATCTCCAGGGGGTATGGCAAAAATTATCCCATAGCCGATAATGCAACAAAGGAAGGCAGAGATGCCAACAGGCGTGTAGATATGATAGTACTTGGAAAGGATTTCAGCGTGTCTGATATGGATAAAGAAGGGGGAACAGAGTTTGATCCCTTGTCTCCGGTTGAGGTACCGGATGCCCTTAATAATCCATCGGAATAAATGCTAAGGAGTATGGCATTGCTGGAAAGTGATAGAAAGTGATAAAGACATATGATTTTAAGTCTCCGAAGAAATTTACAAAAGAGCGGATGGGAATGGTGGAGAATCTTTATGAAGGTTTTTCAAGATCTCTGGCAACTTATCTCACCGGGCTTTTGCAGATATTCTGTGAGATTAATGTTATAAAAATTGAGGAGCGGAGATACGGAGAGTTCAGCGGGGAACTCAGTGATGAATCTCTGTTTGGGCTTATTAATCTGATACCCGGGATCAAGGATTATAATGAGTCTCCCATGGTGCTCCAGATGGACCCCGCAATGGGGTTTTTTATGATTGAACGTGTTCTGGGCGGTTCCGGAACAGGATATCATCTTTCCAGATCCTTTACGGATATTGAAAAGGCGATCCTGGAATACCTGATGAAGAAGATTACCTTTTTTATTCAGGATGCCTGGTGCGGGTATATGGATATCAGGGCAGACCTGTCAGGGATTGAGACGAATGCCCATCTGCTGCAGATGAGCGCACCGGAAGATGTGGTTGTGGTAGTGGAAGAGGAAGTACATATACAGGATTTTACTGCCAGACTGCAGTTGGTAATGCCCGCTGCAAATGTGGAGGAGCTGACTTCCAAATTCGGGTTCCGGTATGCCCAGCAGATGCGAAAACAGGATGAGGAAAAAGGGCAGATACGGAAAGGGTACATTACCCAGCACCTGCTTGAGTCTGAAGTGGAACTGCGGGCAATTATCCAGGAATTCCAGCTCAGTACCCAGGAAATACTGGGGCTTCAGGTGGGGGATGTGGTACCTCTGAACAAAAATATAAACAGTAATATAGATATTGTCATTGATGATATGGAATGCTTTAAAGCTAAGATTGGACGTACGAAATTAAGGAAGGCAGTCCAGATCACAAAAGTTTTGTAATCTGGGGGGAATAGATATGGTAAAGATGGATATGGATGCGGTTGCAGAACTGATTTCAATGGCAATGACCTCAATAAGCAGTACCTTGACGGTTCTTCTGGGTAAGAAAGTACATATTTTCAAGCCAAAAGCTGAACGGATACTGGAAACGGATCTGGAGCAGATATTTCCAAGCCCCTTTTTAGCAGTGGGCGTATCATTGCAGAGAGGTGACATAAAGAGCAGACAGTTCTTTATGTTCCATAAAGAAACTTCGCAAATGGTTGCCAATATGGTCATGGGGGCGGAACAGAATATATACGGCGGCAGGATTGATGATATTTCACTGAGTATTCTACGTGAGGTGACTAGCCAGTGCCTTCGGTCCTCAGAAGAAGCCTTCGGGGAGTTTCTGGGAAAAAAAGTTGCACAGGAGCTCCTGGGAATATCGGTCATAGAGACATCCGGAGATCTGAATGCGCAGCTGCCTTTATTTAAGGGAGAACAGTGCATTGGATTCAGCGCCAGGATGAAAGTGGACGGAATCATAGATACCGACTTCTATGGCGTGGTCTCAGAACGGATGCTGGAATGTCTGGGAATTGATATCGGCAGACAAGAGGATGAAAAAAGACCGGGTACGGAGAAGAATCTGAAGGCGATTGCTGTGAAAAATATCAGGTTTCCGGAATTTAAAGTAACGGAAGAAGAGTATAACGTAAAAGAAATTGAAGAAAGCAGAGATAAAATCCGGGATATTTCCTTGGATGTATCTGTGCAGATAGGAAAAGCAGTCTGTACAGTGCGTGATATCCTGAATCTGGAAAAAGGGCAGATTATTGTATTGGATAAGCAGGCAGGTTCACCTGCAGATGTGGTGGTTAATGGAGTTCATATTGGAAAAGGCGATATGATTGTTTTAGAAGACCAGTTCGCTGCACGGATTACGGAGATTATAGATAAGAGGGAATAGGAATGCTTAGGATGCTGTTTTATTTCCTGGTGCTGATCGGTGTATTGGCACTGGCATATTATACGACAAAACTGATAGGAAAAAGCACGGGTATGAGGCAGACCCAGGGTAATATGAAAGTTCTGGACAGAATGCCTCTGACCCGCGACAGCTATCTGCTTGTTGTAGAGGTTGAAAATAAAATTATGCTTTTAGGGGTTTCCCCGGCTGGAATTACCAAGCTGGAAGACCTTGCGGCATATACGAAAGATAGTCCCATAGAAACGATGGATTTCAAAGCTGCTTTTTTAAAGCAGCTGAAAGAAAATACCGGTCGCTTTGGCGGACACAGGAAGAACGGTGAGGAGAAATAATGCAAACCCAAGTATTGCCAAATAAGAAGTTGATTAAATATGGTACCATAACAGTTTTATCCTTACTTGTGGTTGTGGTACTCTTTTTTTGCTGTAAAAATAATGTAGAGGCTTCGGGAATTTCAGTTAATGTTACGGATGGAACCGGAAAAACAAATGGAATGGACACCATGGATGTGCTGTTCCTTTTTCTGTTTCTGGCAGTAGTACCGTCCCTGTTGCTGATGATGACCAGTTTTACCAGGATAATAATTTCTCTGACATTTTTAAGAAGTGCATTGGGTACACAGCAGTCACCGCCGAACCAGGTTCTCATCGGTCTGGCTGTAATCCTGTCCCTTTTCATTATGGCACCTGTCATTGACGAGGTAAATGAGAAAGCTTACCAGCCATACCAGGAGGGGAAGATTACCAGAGAACAGGCAATGGATGTGGCACAGGAACCAATTAAGAAATTTATGTTAAAGCAGACGGAGAAAAAGAGCCTGGATTTATTTATGGAGATATCGAAGACGAAGCTTCCGGAGATAAAAGAGGGAGAAGGACCCGAGCGTTACATGCCGCTTAAACTTACGGTTATTGTACCATCCTTTATTTTAAGTGAATTGAACAGGGCATTTACCATTGGTTTTCTGATCTTTATTCCATTTTTGATAATAGACATGGTAGTGGCGAGTACCCTGATGTCCATGGGAATGGTTATGCTGCCGCCCACAATGATAGCGCTGCCTTTTAAAATCCTTTTATTTGTATTGGTAGACGGCTGGGGCATGATGATTAAGACGCTTGTTCAGGGATTTCGTTAGGAGGTAAATATGAGTACAGGTGATGCACTTGGAATATTAAAAGAAGCACTTTTAGTTTCATTTGAACTGGCAGGCCCTATGTTGATTTTAAGTATTGTGGTGGGACTGATTATCGCTATTTTTCAGGCGGCGACACAGATACATGAACAGACGCTGACCTTTGTTCCCAAACTGATTGTAATTGCTTTGGTGCTGCTGTTTTTGGGGTCCTGGATGTTTAATGTATTTGACGAGTTTTTTCAAAAGGTTTTTACTCTAATGGCATCTGTGTGAGTAACTCAAAAACAAAAACCCGTGAAAAGGAAATGTGGAGGGGAACATGATGGACGAGGTATTAGGGTATTTCAATGTCTTCCTTCTTGTCTTTGCAAGAATGGGAGGAATGATTTTGGCAAATCCCATTTTTGCCAGAAAAAATGTACCGGCACGGGTCAGGATAGGACTTGTATTGGCGATCAGCTTGCTGCTTGCACCGAATCTGGATGGTACTGCAGTTGCTTCGCTGAATGATTTTGAGATGATTACCACAATGGTTAAAGAGGTAGCGTTTGGATTTGGGCTGGGTTTTGTGTTCTACTTCTTTTTTTATATGCTCTATGTAGCAGGAGATTTGATGGATACCGTATTTGGTCTTGCTATGTCAAAGATATTTGATCCCATATCGGGAGTACAGATGTCGTCAATCGGTAACTTCCTGACAATTTTATTTATACTGTACTTTTTTGCAACGGGAAGCCATCTGATCATGATCAAAATATTTACCTATTCATATGAACTGGTGCCCCTGGGCAGATTATCTTTTAATTTAACGGTTATCAGCAATTTTTTTATAGATATTTTCTCGTCAGCATTTTTATTGTGCATCAAACTGACGCTGCCATTTGTAGCGGCAGAATTGATCGTGGAAGTGGCTATGGGCATCCTAATGAAGCTGGTGCCGCAGATTCACGTATTTGTGATTAATATGCAGTTTAAAATATTGACAGCAATTCTTCTGATGTTCTTTTTCGCACAGCCTATCGGAGATTTTATTGACCGTTATATCGGTACTATGATTACGGAAATGCAGAATTTTATGCAGTTAGTTTAGAAACACCAGCGCAGCAAAGGGGGGAGCATAGTTGGCGGCAGATGAAAAAACAGAGAAAGCCACTCCTAAGCGGCGTCAGGATGAGAGAAAAAAAGGCAATGTCTTTCAAAGCCACGATGTAGTCACCGTATTGACTATGCTGGTCAGCTTTAATGCTCTTAAATTACTGTCGCCGCAGATGTATGAAAATATAACCAGGTGCATGGAATCGTTTTTCGGCTATGCATCTGGTGTCAGCGTAATAAATCCCGACAATATCGGAGAGATGCTTTCTAATGGACTGATACTTTTCTTCTCCACTGCAATTCCAATACTTATGGTGGGAATTGTAGGGGCGGTTGCAGCCACCGGAATTCAGACACGTATGCTGTTTTCGGCAGATGCATTTAAATTCAAAGGGAACCGGATAAATCCTCTGCAGGGTTTTAAGAGGCTTTTTTCCGTCAGATCTTTAGTAGAGGTGCTCAAAGCGCTGATAAAAATAACAGTACTTGGAATTATGCTGTTCCAGCAGATCCAGGACAGAATCAGAGAATTCCCCCGGCTGATGGATGGGTCAGCCATAGGGGCAGTTACCTTTATCGGGGATACGATTGTATCGCTGGTTAATACGGTGGGGATCATCTTTTTGTTTCTTGCTCTATTTGATTACCTTTACCAGTGGTGGGATTACGAAAAGAATCTCCGTATGAGTAAGCAGGAAATAAAAGAAGAATATAAACAGACTGAAGGAGATCCCCAGATTAAGGGGAAAATAAAGGAAAAGCAGCAGCGTATGGCTAACATGCGAATGATGCAGAAAGTGCCGGAAGCAGATGTAATTATCCGTAATCCCACCCACTATGCAGTTGCCCTGGCGTATGATCCCGATAATAATACGGCGCCGGTGGTAGTTGCTAAAGGTGCAGATAAAATAGCACTGAAAATCGTAGAGATCGGTGAGGAGAACGGGTTATATATAGTAGAGAACAAACCTCTTGCAAGAGGCTTATATGAGGCTGTGGAGGTTGATATGGAGATCCCATCCAAGTATTACGAGGTAATTGCAGGCATGCTGGCATTTGCATATGAGCTGAAGAATAAAAAGCTTTAAATATTTGCTCTGTGGAGTAGAGGCGTTTTCATTACATAGGAGGCAGTATGATCTTACTGGATAAAGTTACAAAAGTATACCCCAACGGCTATAAAGCAATTGATAATCTGAGCCTGAAGATAGAGGCGGGGGAGTTTGTGTTTTTAGCGGGGAACAGCGGGGCAGGAAAAACAACGCTGTTAGATTTAATGTTAAAAGAGATAGAGCCCACATCCGGAAGGATCAGCATAAATGGCATACAGTTGTCTAAGCTGAAAAAACGGCAGGTTTACCGGTACCGCAGATTTATCGGGATGGTATTTCAGGATTTCAGGCTTTTTGAGGACTTTAATGTCTACGAAAATGTTGCATTTGCCCAGAGAGTGGTGGAAGCAGATCCTGCCCAGATTCGGGAAAGAGTTCTGGAGGTTCTGGAACTGGTAGGGATGAAATATAAGAAGAATCACTTACCCGCACAGCTTTCCGGGGGAGAACGGCAGAAGGTAGCAATAGCCCGGGCAATTGTGAATCAGCCGGTTTTACTGCTGGCGGACGAACCAACCCGGAATCTGGACAGGAAAAGTGCAATTGAAATTATGGATCTGATTGAACGGGTTAACAAGAGGGGAACAACGGTAGTAGTGGTATCCCATAACAGCGAAATCATAAAAGCTATGGATAAACGGGTAATTACATTTTCCTATGGAAAAATCATCAGTGACAGCAAATGGGGAGGGTATTTATATGGAATTTAGTACACTTTCTTATCTGTTAAAAATGGGATTAAAAAACATCCGCAGAAATAAGGTATACATGATCGGATCCGTAGTTACCATGTCCATTTGCATATTTTTATTTGGTATCTTTTTTATTTCCCTGTCAAATGTGGAACGTATATTAAAAACAGCAGAAGATGAAATGGCTGTTCTGGTATTTTTTCAGGCAGGAATAGAAAAGAATAAAATCGAAGACATCGGGAAACAGATCAGACAGCAGGCAAACGTAATTGAGACAAATTATATATCAGCTGATGCGGCATGGGAGGAATTCCAGAAAGAAATATTTGAAGGCGATGAAACTGTAGCTGAAGACTATATGGATACCAATCCATTGGCTCAGTCTGACCATTATAAGGTACGCATTAAGGGTATTGAGAATCAGACAGCCTTTGTATCCTATGTAAAGGGGCTGGAGGGTGTGCGTAAGGTAACCCATTCAGAGACAACAGTCAGAATTCTCAGTACGGCTAACCGTGTTTTGGCTATGCTGACCGCAGGCTGTATGCTGCTGTTGGTATTGATTTCTCTGTTTCTTGTAAACAATACGCTTGCGGTAGGGATGGAATCCAGAAAAGATAAGATTAAAGTGATGCAGCTGATGGGGGCAAAGCCTTCTTTTGTGAAGGTTCCCTTTATTGTGGAGGGACTGTTTATCGGCATATTTGGGACGGGAATCCCATTGTTTATTCTTTTTATAGCCTATGAATGGGTAATGGAAAATGTAAATTTGACTCTGGGAGTCTTCCAGAAGGGTATTCCGTTCCTTTCGGCAGCAACTATTTTTCCAATGCTGACAGTGATCGCGGGAATATTAGGAATAGGTACCGGGCTTTTTGGAAGTCTGTTCACGATTAAAAGGCATTTAAAGGTTTAGATGACGTTTCACTTTACGCAGATCTATGGACTGCTGGAAATTACGAAAGGGCGGGGATAAGCATGGGGAAAAGATATATTAAAATGATACCGGCAGTGGTTTTTTTGTTATCAGTGATGCCGCCGGTATACGCAGGTGCTGTTCCGGAAAAGAAAGAGGCGGTATCGCAGCCCGATCAGGCTGCGGCACTGAAAGAAGAATTACAGTCTGAATTTATAAAACTGGATAAACGTCTGCAGGATTTGAATGGTGAATTTAACAATCTGGAACAGCGTACCGGGGAAAAACAGACTCAGACTAAGGAAATAAAAAAGCAGATATCTGACGCAAAAAAAGCGGAAAAGAATAAAAGAAAAAATATGATGAAACGCATACAGGTGATCTATGAATCAGGAGGTATCACCTATGGGGATGTGTATGCTGCGTCTTCCGGCATCGGGGATTTTTTTAATTCGGTAGAACTGGTTAAGGATATGCAGGAGTATGATAAAAAAGTTTTGCAGGAATACCGGGAGAGCCGTACGGTCTTAAAACAGAAGAAGGAAGCATTAACAAAGGAACAAAAAGAGTTGGAATCCCTGAAAAATGATGTGGATAAAAAAAGGGGTGAGATTTCACGGCTGCTCAAAACAGCTTCTCAGAAATTAGAGAGGTGTGAGGCAGAACTAAAGGCATTACAGAGAGATAATAATACCGGTACGGATGAGATCACGGCTAAAAATATTGCAGATGAATTAATTATAAAGGCGCAGAAGAAGAGCGGACAGCAGCTGGATATGGAAAAAGCGGAAAAGGAAGCCGTACAAAAGCAGGCAGATGAAGAGAAGGCTCTTGCCAGAAAAGTAATACCAGACAGCAGTCTGTATCAGCCCGCTGCTGGTGGTGGGCAGTCTGAGGTACTCTATAATAGTATGGCTCCCAATATGGAAGTATCGGCGGATGACCAGACACTTCTTGCTTGTATCATAGAATGCGAGGCCGGTAATCAGAGTATGGAGGGAAAAGTAGCGGTAGGAGACGTGGTATTAAACAGAGTAAGAAGTGACCAGTTTCCAAATACAATACACGGGGTAATATATCAGGAAGGCCAGTTTGTCCCCGTGGCGGAAGGAATAATGGCAGCGACTCTGGCAAGAGGTCCAAACGCGTCTTGTGTGGAGGCTGCAAGACAGGCTTTGAGCGGTGTAAATTATGTTGGAAATGCCTTGTTCTTCCGGACAAATAATGGAAGACCGGGTCAGGTTATCGGCGCTCATGTATTCTATTAAATTTATGCCACTTACATCTCCATAACCGGCCGCTTACAAAAATAATGTAGATTTCTCCCCGCATATATTATAAGATAAGTCTGTGGAGGGGCAGAAAGATGAAAGTAGTGATTAAGAAAATCCCGGAGGATAAAACGGAATTTGCAGCACTGCATGTGCATGAAGCAACGCCTCAGACCGAGCTGATTACCTCGTATCTTGAAAATGAAGAATATAATACAGTCATTTTGCCCTGCACTGCAGACGGAAAGATTTACAGGGTTCCAAGTGACAGTATTTATCTGATTGAATCCATCGGGAATGTCCAGCAAGTTCACACAAAAGAGAAGATATTTGAATCTTCAAAAAAACTTTATGAACTGGAAAAAATGCTCCCCGTCAAATTTGTCAGAGTTAACAAATCCGTGATACTGCATTTAAATAAAGTCCGGGTATATACGCCGCTTGCAAATGGACTTATGAAAGCGGAACTGGACAACGGGGAATCAGCCTATATTTCTAGAAAATATTTAAAAGAGCTGAGAGATTTGATTCGGGAGGGATTAAAATGAGTGTGGATAATTTGAAAGAATGTGGATTAAAAGGCAGTTTTTTGGGATTGGTGTTGATGATGAGTTCACTTTTAGTAGTGAGTCTTACAGGAGATGCGGCGGGATTGACTATGGTACTTCCCTATATTCCTGCTGTCATGGCAGGTTATCTGCTGCTGGGAATCTGTTGCTGCCTGCTATATGGAAGAACGCCAAAGGAACACAGCTGGTTAACTGGAACGGCAGTTTATTATTGGCTGTTTCTGATCATAATGCTTGTGATTGTAACAGCGTCGTTTTTAACGGAGACAGTACGTTATGTTATACTGGTGAATGCTTTGGTGCTGGTGGTATTATGGGTCATGGAATACGTGTCCTTAATGAAAATTGCGGATGAATTGAATCAGGTAATGCCGGCCGGCAGATCATCTCTGATGGTGGATTTAAATGAAAAACCTGCTACAATGGAAGCATATTTTAACGAAATTGAAAAGTATTGCACTGACAACAAATGGGAAATGGAATATATTAAAAAAGAAATGCCGGCTCTCATCAGGGTAAATGGAAAAAGCTACAGGGTAAAAATAGGCGTGTATTATACGGCGATTGGAACCCTGGTATATACAATGACATTCTCCAGGATGGATGAATAAAAAATTGGGGTGTGCTGAGAATTGAGAATGGACAATTCATCTGCACACCCCAATTTGCGTCATATTTGCACCAAATTCAGGTTACATAGCCCCCTATGCGCCCTTCTTTTGGGGAGTATTGACTTCGCCGTAAAGCCGGCTGCAACTTAACGTATAAATGCCACATCAATGCGGCCATTACTGGTCTTTGCAACAAGATGTTTCTTCTGATCGGGATAATTACAATTGGGGAGATTATTGGATCCATTTACAGTATGGCTCTGGATGGAATATTCCCGGATATCACCGATGATTGAGCCACGGACAGCGCCGTTGCTGGTTTTCATGACAATGTTATCGCCGATCAGGTTGTTGCCTTCTACGGCGCCATTGCGGGTAGAAAGGAGGAGACCGAAGGTAAAGGTACATCTTTGTGCCGTAACACGACCGTTGTTGGTAACAGCTTCTAACTGGTCACCGGATAAGTTATTCAAATCTAGTGATGCATTGGTACTCTGAATCAGGGCAGAATTACAATGGAAGTTGTCAACACGGATCCTGGCATTACTGGTGATAAACTGGGAGTTGGTCAGATGTTTTAACCCATTTACAGTAATAGCAGCATTGGAGGATTTCACTCTCAGATTACCTGCAAAATCAACCGGGACCTCCAAGGTCAGGACCCAAGGACCATGGAAGAGGCTGCGCCAGTTCCATGAGAGGAAATTACGCATGGTGTGACGGAAGTTAAATTCTCCGTCATGTTCCGAAAAGGTTACGAAATCACAGTTTTCCCGGGGATTAAATAATACTCGGATTGTACCGGAGGTAACAGGTATAACTTCAATCCGTACATTTTCCGCTTCCACGTTAATGGTGTGGACCGGAGTAGAAGAAGTATAACCAGGATTATGAACGTATTCCTGGCCGGTATGAGTCCCTGACTGTCTGGGTATTCCAATCTCCCGGTATTCTTCTTTGAAGCGTTTGGCTATGGATTCAATGGTTCCAAAGCCTGCTATGATATTTTCTTCCTCACGACCCTGTTCCAATCCATCACAGATCAGTTCCTGGTAGTATTCCTTTAACTGCTCTTTGTCAGCGTCTGGTATTTCAGATAAATGTTCCATTAATTTGTTATAAAATTCTTCCTGCTTCATAATGACCCCTCCTGGCTATTTTTTTCTATAAAAGAGTAAATTTGTTTCATTTCTTCCCATTCATTTAAAAATTCCCGGATCTTTGCAATGCCTGCATCTGTAATCTTATAATATTTCCGGGTGCGTCCGTTGTATTCCTGCTTATAAGTTGTGAGACTGCCTGTGGATTCCAGCCGCTTTAAGATGGGATATAAGGTTGATTCGGAAATCTCAATACATTTCGAGACCTCTCCGTTGATCAAATACCCATATGAAGGACCTTGTTTTAAGACGGACAGTACACAGATATCCAGCAGCCCTTTTTTTCTTTGTATATCCATTTAGTACCTCCTGATACTCTGTTATGCATACTATGTATTATATACTATGCATAGTATAGTATTATGGCGATAAAATGTCAAGGGAAATTTTCAGATTATTTTTTTGGGTTATGAAGATTGATAAGTTGAATTTTAATATGTGTTTTAAAGTTCCAGAAGCTTTAGAAAACACTCTTTTAATTCTTCAGAATAAAAGGAGTATCGTCCATTTTTAAGCCATACAAAGGACATGGCATAATTATCAATCAGGCACCGCCAGGTATTTGCTATGGTGTTGGCGCGGGCAAGGGACATATCGGGGCAGGTTTTTCGAATAAAATTCAGCATTAAATCGGTTGCCTGGCCTGCCCATATATGCAGGAGGGGGTAGTTATAAGAGATCGCAAGTTTTTGACTGATCGGATAAAGCTTAATGGTAATTTCGTTATGTCCATAGTCATATGCTTTTTTAATAATGTAATCCACCATTTCCTGGCTGGATGGGTCTTCCGGTGCGAAAGTGATCATCTGCCTGGTATGCCCGGATACATACTCGTCCCAGATTTCGATAAACAGCATCTCTTTTCCTTTAAAGTGTTTGTAAAAAGTTCCCAGTGAGCATCCGGCTGCTTTCACGATGTCATTGATACTGGTTTCATCGAAGCCATTTTTCAAAAAGAGGTGAAGGGAGATGTCTTTGATTTCTTTATGTAATTTCTGATATTTCAATTCTTTTGCTAAACTGGCCATTCTGTCGTCCTTCTCGATTGTATGTCACAGCAAAAATGCTCTGACGGTTATGTTAATTTCCAGGAAGTAGATCCTTGTCCAAAATGTACACTAAGTGGAACAAATTGTACAAAGAGTACGTCATAAATGACATTATAGCTGATTTTAAGAATGGTGTCGAGTGAAAAAGCTGTTATATTTGTAGTAAAGTAGTCCGGCTGCATCAGCCAGAAACCAGCCGATGGGGATTGCCCACCAGATGCCCGGAAGCCCGATGGAGGGAACCGGCGCCAGAACATATGCCAGCAGAACGCGGGTGCCCAGGGATATTATGGTGAGGACCACAGAAATGCCGGGTTTGCCAATGCCCCGGTACAGTCCATAGAGCAGAAAAAGGCATCCGATGCCGCTGTAACACAAACCCTCTATACGCAGGTACTGGGTTCCGATGGCGATAATTTCCGTCTCTTTTGGCTGGATAAATATAAGCATCAGCTTATCTGCAAATAAAACTACAGCCGCTGAAATAAAGAGGCAGAAAATCACAGCGGTGGCTATGGCTGACCGGATGCCCATACGGATACGTTCTGTTTTCCCGGCACCAAAGTTCTGGGCGATAAAGGTAGAAAAAGCATTGCCAAAGTCCTGTACCGGCATATAGGCAAAAGAATCTATTTTTACCGCAGCGGCAAAGGCAGCCATAACCTGAACACCAAAGCTGTTAACCAGTCCCTGAATCATCAGTATTCCAAAATTCATGATGGACTGCTGGATGCAGGTAAGGGATGAGTACTGAATGATATCCCTTGTCAGTTCACGGTTAAAGCGCATATGACTTCTGCTGATCCTTATAACCGGGAGGCGTCTTAAGCAATAAACTGTAATGCCCAAAGCGGAAATCCCCTGTGCAATTACAGTGGCAAGGGCAGCCCCCCCTACCCCCATATGGAAGACCAGAACCAAGAGTAAGTCCAGCAATATATTAATGATAGCGGAAGCAGCCAGATAAACCAGCGGGACTAGGGAATTGCCCATACTTCGCAGCAGGGCCGCAAAATAATTATAGAGAAAGGTAAACATGATGCCGCAGAATATAATGCGCAGGTAATCTTTTGTATCCGACAGAATATCAGAGGGAATCTGCAGGAGGGACAAAAGTGGTGAAAGAAGGCATAATACAGTAATATTTATCATGAGACTGACCGCACCAATCAGAACAAAAGAAATAAATATACTGGACTTTAAACGCTCTGTATCTCTGCCTCCAAACAGCATGGAGAACACAATTCCGCTGCCCATACACAGTCCAAGAATAATGGATGTCAAAAACACCATAAGGGTAAAGGAAGAGCCCACAGCTGCCAGGGGACCTGCTCCCAGGTATTTGCCTACGATGAGCGTATCGGCTACATTATAAAGCTGTTGAAGCAGGTTGCCAAGAATCATGGGCACTGCGAAGCGGAGCATGACGGAAGTAACCTTTCCGGTTGTAAGATCTTTTTGCATAATTTCCTCCTGATTCCACGTTGCTTACGAAACGTAATTAAAAATATTCATTATGTAAGTAGACTAACATTTAACCAGTGTGATGTCAAACCAAATAAGATTTTTCGTAAAATATCTAATACATATTACTCCCTGTCTGGCAATAGGGAAATCAGGGAAGCCCGCTAAAAAATCTTGTGATATAACGTAGAAAATGATATGATTAAGGATACTATAAATAGAAAGAAGGGGCAGGATAAATGTTTTTAAGCGGTCTGGATGAAATTGATCAAAAAATAGCAGCATTACTGATACATAATGCCAGAATGTCTTATTCGGATATCGGGGAAGCAGTGGGCCTTTCCAGAGTGGCTGTAAAGTCCAGAATCCAGGCACTGGAAGAAAGGGGAGTGATTGAAGAATATACAACGGTAATCAACCCTCAGAAAATAACTGGTGCCATATCCTGTTATTTTGAAATAGAAATGAAACCGGACGATCAGCCGAAAATTATAAAGATTCTGGAGGCGGATGATACGGTCACACAGATCTACCAGGTTTCCGGGAAATGCAAACTTCATGTACACGCAGTCGCGGCAGGACATGAAGAAATGGAAATTTTTTTAAAAAATGTGATGTACCTGCTGCCGGGTGTCACAGACCTGAGCTGCAATGTTATTCTATCCAGAATAAAGGATATCAAAGGGCTTCGGTTATAAGGTACACACATTCACATGAAATCCAAAGATTTATAGGGTATAGTGCCACTCGGCGTATTTACGCCGGGAGGCTCTAGTTTGGAACAAAAAGCGTTTCAAACTACTTATTAATGCAGTACCGCAGACCTGTCTGCGGTATGCAGGGGTATAAGTTTGAAAGAAAATTACAATATAGAAAGGATGCCACGGTGTGATTCTTTCAAACTGTTTTA
Source organism: Clostridiales bacterium (assembly GCA_018365455.1). Classification (GTDB taxonomy): domain Bacteria; phylum Bacillota; class Clostridia; order Lachnospirales; family Lachnospiraceae; genus Robinsoniella. The sequence goes on along the minus strand of JAGZJZ010000009.1, from coordinate 19,418 downwards.
AGATGGCAGTATTGCAGGAAAGTCTGTAATATGCAGTGGGTATAAACATGCAGTTATTATATGAAATACCAGAAAGCTTCTGGAGTCTGTTCCGTTCTCCCAACCGGAATACCTACATGGAAGCTTTACTGAAAATTAATGAAGAATATCAGTATAACAGCTATTTTTTAAGCAGGGAGGTCTGTATTCAGATCCTGGGGGACTATTTTGCACAGCGGCGCGTGATGATGCAGAAGGAGGAACTGGAATCGGAACTGGATATACTGGAACCGCCGGCGACCAGGATTCTGAACTGGCTGCTGAAGGCCCAGTGGCTGAAGAAGCTGGATGATTTTTATATGCAGGTGACAAATATTATCATACCCGATTACGCCGCTATTTTTATTGATGCATTTGAGCGTCTGTCCAACGATGAAGAAGATGACACGCAAATCTATATCCAGAATATCTACGCAATTCTCTTTTCTTTTAAAAATGATCCCCGGGCCAATACCAGTCTGCTGAAAACAGCACTTGTAAATGTACGAAAGCTGAATAAATCCCTGCAGGATATGCTCCACAACATGGATAAGTTTTTTAACAGCCTCCTGGAGCAGAAGAACTATGCAGATTTATTAAAGGAGCATCTGGAAGGATATGTGGAAGAGATTATCAACAAGAAATATCATATTCTGAAAACATCCGATAACTTTTATCTGTACAAAACGGATATCAAAGGATGGATAAGGGAAATGCAGTCAGATATGGAGTGGATATCCCTGATGAGCCAGCGGGAGCAAAAAAAGGTTGAAGAAGGGGAAATGCTTCGGATTCTGGATGACATCGAGCGTGGTTTCGATGATATCGAACATCGGATATCCTTTATGGACAGAGAACACATGAAGTATGTGCGGGCTACCGTAACCAGACTCAACTATCTCCTGAATGGAGAGGCGGACAGGCGGGGGCTGGTTATCCAGCTGCTAAATGAACTGGCGGAAGGCGAAGGGCAGGAAGACAAAATCAAAGAGGTATCATCCAGGCTGAATTTATCTTCCTTTGAAATTCTCTCTGATAAATCACTCTATAAAAAGAGACGGCAAAAAGGCAGCTTTCATGCTGAGAATGGGACGGAAGAAGTCCGGGAAGAATTAAGCCGGGAAGAAATACTGAAACTCAACCGCCTTCACAACCGGTACAGCAAAAAACAAATCGAAGAATTTATGGAATCCAGGATGAAAAATGGAAGAATGAAGGTATCGGAATCCGGTATTAAGACTATGGAGGATTTTGAACAGCTGATTCTGGCATATGACTATGCCATACGAAAGGGCAGTGGATTTGCGGTAGAGAGCCAGGAAGTGGCATTAATTGAGAACGGAAAGTACCGCTATCCGGATCTGACATTTATAAAGCGGTAAAATATCCAAAGAATGCCACAGGAGGGTACAGGAATGATTACGTATTACGATGATTTATCCCTGGAGGACAGGCAGGAAGTCACTGCAGTCATCCAGCTTTTATATAAACAGACTTTTGTATTAGAAAGGAAATTCGATAAGAGAACGGGCAGATTCCAGTTTAATAAAGATTACCGGATCTGCAATAAACACCTTGAGTTTATCCGGGAATACCTGGCAGTCAGCGGCATTGCCCTTTTGGATAACAGCCAGGGAGGCATTATCTATATACAGGGTGAAAACATAGTGGGAGAAAAGCTGCCCAGGCTGGCTACGCTCTATATTCTAATCCTGAAGCTGATCTATGATGAACAGATGTCTGCAGCATCCACCAGTGTAAATGTCTATACAACACTGGGAGACCTGAATGAACGGGTGGGAAGTTTTCATCTGCTAAAAGACAGGCCCTCCAATACGGAAGTGCGCCGGGCGGTGGCATTGCTGAAAAAGTACCAGATTATTGAGCCTCTTGATGCCATGGATGAACTGGACCAAAACGCCCGTCTGATTATCTATCCCTGTGTCAATGTAGTGCTTATGACAGACGATATCCGCGCGATGTTAGAATCCCTCAGAGCGGAACCGGCGGAGAGCTTTGGGGCGATACAGGATGTGGATGATACAGAGGAAGACGAAGGGGATGAGATGGAAGAAATCCTGGAAGCCGGAATGACAGCAGAGGAAAACAAGATGGAAGAACCCCAAAAAGCCGGAGCGACTGCAGAGACGAATGAGATGGAAAAAACACAAGAAGCAGATATAGCAGCAGAACCAGAAGGAGAACCAAATGAAGGAACCGAAGACGAAGCATAAATTTGAAGCATTGTCCAGAATGTGTCTGAACAACTGGCATTACATAGACCGTAAAATTCTTTCCTTTAACCAGGAAATTAATTTTTTCACCGGACATTCCGGGAGCGGAAAATCAACCATTATAGATGCCATGCAGATTGTGCTGTATGCAAATACGGACGGCAGAGGATTTTTTAATAAGGCAGCGGCAGACGATTCGGACCGAAGCCTGATTGAATATCTCCGGGGGATGATCAACATTGGGGATGATAATGAATTTTCCTATCTGAGAAATGAGAATTTCTCCAGTACCATTGTTCTGGAGCTGGCACGTACCGATACCCTGGAATGCCAGTGCGTCGGCGTGGCATTTGATGTGAATACCTCCACTAACGAGATAGGCAGGGTGTTTTTCTGGCATAGTGGTCCCCTCCTGGAACATGGCTACCGCACAGAACAGAGATGCATGTCGGTGACTGAAATAAAAACAGACCTGCAGCAGCGCTTTGTAAAGGAAGCGCATTTTTACACTTCCCACAATGAACGTTTCAGAAGACAGCTTTACGATGTCTATCTGGGCGGGCTGGACATGGAGAAGTTCCCGCTTTTGTTCAAACGTGCAATTCCCTTTAAGATGAACATCAGGCTGGAGGACTTTGTAAAAGAATACATCTGCATGGAACAGGATATCCATATAGAAGATATGCAGGAAAGTGTCATGCAGTATGGCAGAATGCGTAAAAAAATAGAAGATACCTGCAAAGAAATAGAGGAATTGAAAGAAATTCACAACTGGCACCAGAAAGTCTGTGAGAAAGAGCAGGAACGTAAGAAATACAGTTATTTTACGGAAAAACTGGACATTCTGCAGCTCAGGGAACGGGTGGCTGCCCTTCAGAACAAAGTTATTCTCTATACACAGGATATAACGGGGCAGAAAGAGCAGATTCAGGTTTTAGACCGGGAAATTGAAGAACTGGGGAAGACCGCGGATGAGATATTGAAGCATATTTCCGCAACGGGATATGAAGAGCTGAAGGAGCAGCTGATCAGCATCAACGAGCTGCTGGAGCGTATGGGGAAGAGCAAGGCGCGCTGGGACCAGACCGGATTGAGGCTCAAAGAATGGGTGGAACAGGATATGACCTCTAATTCTGTCATCTGGGATATCGAAAAATTTATCAAATATGAAATTTCAGAGGTGGAATTACTTCATTTACAGGCATCAGTCCGGGATTTGATGACCGAAGTAACCGAACAGAAGCAGGATCTGGACATGGATATCCGTGCTCTGAAAACGGAGCAGAAGAAGATTCTGGAGGAATTAAAAGATCTGCACCATGGGAGAAAATCATATCCCAAAGAACTGCAGGATGCAAGGCAGCAGCTGGCATACCGGCTTTGTGAAAAAGCCGGAAAACCGGTTAAGGTGGACATACTGGCTGACCTTCTGGACATTCGGGATGAACAATGGCGAAATGCAGTTGAAGGATATATGGGCAACCACAAGCTGGCGATTATCGTAGAACCGGCATTTGCCAGAGAGGCAATGGACATTTACCAAAGTCTGGATAAAAAGAAATATTATCAGGCAGCCGTTTTGGATACGGAGAAAATAATGCAAAGGGAGTACCGGTGCAAAAAGGGTTCTCTGGCAGAGGAAGTCACTGCAAAAGAAGGCTATGTCCGGGCTTATATCAACTTTCTCCTTGGAAATGTTATGAAATGCACCAGCGTGGAGGAGCTAAGAGAGTCTGTAATTGGAATTACGCCGGAATGTATACTGTATCAGGGCTTTAAGCTGCAGCACATCAACCCGGATAATTATACCAGGTGGGCTTATATCGGAGCAGACAGCCTGCGCAGACGGATGAAGCAGTTGAATAAGAGAAGCCAGGAACTGGTGAAAGAACTGGATCCCAGGCTGGAAACCAGAAGATCCTATGACAGAATGCTGGGGATGGAAAGCCTGTCAAATGATGTGGCAGAATACCTGGACTGGCTTGCGGATATCCGGGACTGTAGGGATAAGGAGAAGGGAAAGAAGGATCTGGAACTGAGAATCCAAAAACTCCGGGAAAAAGATATCGCTTCCCTGGAAAAAAATAGAAATGAACTGCTGAAACTTCAAAAAGAAAAGAGAAGGTGGAGGGAAAGCATTCAGAAAGCCATGTGGAAGAAGCAGGAGGAGATCGTGGAAGGAAAACGCCTGCATCTGAATCTGGGAGAGGAACTGACCCGGAAAGAAAAGAATTTCCCCGCTGAACCAGCCATGGATACGGAGGTGCAGGAATATCTGAAGAAAAAGACTAATCCCAACTTTGAGAAGCTGCGGGATTATTTTACCGGTCTGGTGAATATGGCACTTCGGGGGCAGGAAGAGTGTTTCCGGGAGTTGTGTGCCCTGCGCCACCAATATCTGCTCCATTATCCAACCAGGGGATTTGCCCATGACAGAGAAGATAACAGAGAGTATGATGAATTATTAGAGAGTTTAAAATGCGACAATCTCCCTAAGTATATGGAAATAGCAGGGGAGCGGGCACGTCTTGCCACCAGGGAATTTAAGAACGATTTCATGCTGAAGATCCGCAGCGCAATTGTAGAGGCAATGCAGCGCAAAGATGAATTGAACCGAATTATCAGCAGACTGGACTTCGGCAAGGATAAATACCAGTTTATTTTTGCGAAAAATAAAGGACCGGATGGAAGATTTTTCGATATGTTCATGGATGACTCTCTGGAAATCAATCCTTCGGATCTGTCCCTGTCTATGGAAAACCAGATGAATTTATTTACCATTGCCCATGAAAACCACTATGGAGAGTTGATCGGGGAACTGATCTCTATTTTTATCCCGCCGGAAAATGCTACGCCGGAAGAAATGGAAGAGGCTAAGCGCAACATGGATAAGTACGCCGATTACCGGACATACCTCTCTTTTGATATGCAGCAGACCATTCAAAGTGAAAACGAGACGATTAAGATACATCTGAGCAAAATGCTTAAGAAAAATTCTGGCGGTGAGGGACAAAATCCCCTCTATGTGGCACTTTTGGCAAGCTTTGCCCAGGCGTACCGCTTTAACCTGCCGCCGAAGATCCAGAGAAATCCCACCATACGCCTGGTGATCCTGGATGAGGCGTTTTCCAAGATGGACGGAGAAAAAGTGGCAAGCTGTATTAATCTGATCCGGGATCTGGGCTTTCAGGTAATCATCAGTGCCACCAATGATAAGATCCAGAATTACCTGGAAAATGTGGATAAAACCTTTGTTTTTGCCAACCCAAATAAAAAGAGTATTTCCATACAGGAGTTTGAACGGGTGGAATTTGAGCAGCTGTCAGGCGAATTGGAAGTCGATAAATGATTAAATCGTTATTTTTCAGTTTTTACCTATAATTTACATAATTAGTAAATATTATTAACATTGTCCCCCTAGAATATAACAGAAATGATAACCGGATTGTGACCAGATCAATCATGTATTGTTATCGGGTATATTTGAAAAACAGGAGGACAATATGAAAAAATTATTAGCTATGGCAACTATGGGGTTAATGCTTGTAACATTTACAATGCCTGTTCTTGCGGCTGACCAGAAAGCGGAAGTGGATTCCCTTTCATTGGGGGTTGGCGCTGACGAAACAGAGATCTATGTAAACTGGTACGGTAAGTCTGCAGGTGCCGGTACAGTGCAGTGGGCGAAAAAATCAGATATGTCGGGTGAGGATTTCCCGCAGGTGCATATGGAAGCAGCAGCTGTTACGGCGGCAGCCACAAATAAAAGCGGATATTACAGCAACAAGGCTGCGATAACCGGGCTGGAAGAAAATACCCGGTACGTATACCGTGTGGGTAATGATGGCAGTTGGTCAGAGCTCTATGATTATGACACCGAGAATTTTGACGGCGGTTTTAGTTTTCTTCTGGCAGGAGATCCTCAGATCGGGGCTGGTTCCCAGGCAGCAGATCAAAAGGGCTGGGAAAATACGCTGAATAAGGCAATGACCCAGTTTCCGGAAAGCAGCTTTCTGATTTCAGCAGGGGATCAGGTAAATACAAATAACAGTGAAAGCCAGTATACGTCCTATCTGGCACCGGAAGAACTGAAAAGCCTCCCTATTGCTACTAATGTAGGGAATCATGATACCAAAAGCAATGCATACAGCGAGCATTTTAATATTCCCAATGTAGACCAGGCAACGGTTACAGCAGGGGAATTCAGCGGGGATTACTGGTACAAATACGATGATGTATTGTTCATGTCCATTAATTCCAATGATAAAAGTACTGCAAAACACAAACAGTTCCTGGAAGATACGGTAGCCGCACAGGGAGCTGATGCCAAATGGAAAGTGGTGACCTTCCATCATTCCGTATACAGTACGGCATCCCACACCCAGGATTCTGATATTATCCAGAGAAGGAATGAGCTGCCTCCTGTATTTTCTGATTTAGGTATTGATGCTGTCCTTATGGGACATGACCATGTATATACCAGAACCTATATGATGAATGGTACAAACCCGGTTAAAACGGACAATGTGGAATCCCAGGTGGTTAACCCGGGCGAGGGGGAAGTACTTTACTTAACAGCGAATTCAGCCAGCGGAAGTAAGTTCTACAGCATTCTGAATTACGATTATCCGTTTGCAGCTGTGAAAAACCAGGAAAGCGTTCCCAATATCACCAATGTGAAGGTAACGGATACCTCTATGCAGTTTACCACATACCGCACAAGTGACATGAGTCTGGTAGATGATTTCACCATTTATAAAGGTGTGGATGCAAATGCTGATTTTATTGCACCCGTAATTACCACTCCGGATAATGATACCGTAATCATAGGCAAAGCTTTTGATCCGTTAGCAGGGGTAACGGCAACAGACAACAAGGACGGGGACATTACAGGCAAAATAAAAGTAGAAGGCAGTGTAGATACCAGCAAAGCAGGTCAGTATACCTTAACTTATACCGTATCCGATGCCGCAGGAAATGAAACGAAAATTGTACGCACCATAACCGTACTGGAGGAAGATAAGACGGCTCCCGAGTTAAATGTACCGGCGGCAACCGAACTGAGAACCGGCGAAGCGTTTGATCCCATGGATGGAATTACGGCAGTGGATGACAGAGATGGAGATATCACAGCGTCCGTTAAGGTAGAAGGCAGCGTGGACAACCTCACTCCGGGAACCTATGAATTAACATATCGAGTATCCGATGCTGCAGGAAATGAAACGGTCAGAAAGAGAATCGTAACGGTAAAAGAAGCCACAATTGAAGAGACAACGCTTATTACAACCCAGGATACCATATGGAACTATCTGGATAACAACACCGATCCGGCAGAGAACCTGGAAAGCAGAACGGCATGGACCGTCCCAGACTTTGATGATTCTGCATGGCTTACTGCAAAGGGAAGCTTTGGAGCTAAAAAAGGACAGATTGCAGACTTAGGCGGAGGATGCATTCCCAATACCCTCTTAACTCAGTATATAGATGGTACAAAAGATGATATCCCAACGTATTTCTTCCGCACCACATTTGAACTTGCAGATGCACAGAATGTAGTGGATCTCACCGGAAGCCTGATGTATGATGACGCGGCAATTGTTTACATCAATGGACAAAAAGCAGCATCCTATTATGAGCCGGAAGGCGGATTTGAAAGCAATATGTCCTATGGCGGTTCTAACAAGAGTGACCCGCTGAAAGGGACTTTTCAACTGGAAGATTTCAGCATGTTAAAGGATGGTATCAACACCATAGCAGTGGAAATCCACAATGGACGTATCGACAGTTCCGATGTATATTTTGATTTCCTGGATTTAACAGTTACCACAGAGAAAGAGGTTTTGGATACTATAGCACCTGTAATCAGTTTCCCGGAAAATACAGTACTTACGGTAGGGGATGCATTTGATCCTATGGCAGGCGTAAGCGCTTCAGATAATGTAGATGGAGATATAACGGCAGCTATTCAGGTTCAGGGGCAGGTAGATACATCCCGTCCGGGCACTACAGAACTGGTTTATACAGTTACCGACAAGGCAGGAAACAAAGGGGAAGCTGTTCGAAAGGTAACCGTTAAAGCAAAAGAACAGCCGGTAGTACCGGATAAGACAGCTCCGGTATTAACCATTCCGTCAAGTACGGTTATCACAACAGGAAGTAAGTTTGATAAAATGCAGGGAGTCAGCGCAAAGGATGACCGGGACGGCGACCTTACGGGGAAAGTAATCTGCACCGGAGAGGTAGATACAGCAAAACCCGGAACTTACACACTGACTTATACCGTAAGTGACAAGGCAGGCAATACGGTAACCCAGAAAAGAACCGTGATTGTCAAGGCAGTACAACAGGGAACAGATAAGCCGGCAGTTGTCAAAGCTTCTAAAGTAAAATTAAGCCACAGCAAGATTACCATTCAAAAGGGTAAGAAATATACCTGGTTAAAAGCAGTTGTTTCACCAAAGAACACAACCAATAAAAATCTTACCTGGAGTTCCTCCGATAAAAAAGTAGCATCGGTTAATTCCAAAGGCGTGGTTACAGCCAAAAAAGAAGGAACGGTTACAATTAAGGTAAAGACAGCAAATGGTAAAAAAGATTCCGTAAGAGTTAAGGTAGTAAACAAGAAAATAAAAGCCTCCAAAATTTCCATGGATAAAAAAGCCAATATGAAAAAGGGAGGAAAATTGAAACTGAGTGCTGTTGTAAAACCGGTTAATGCAGCCAATAAGAAAGTAACCTGGACAACATCGGATCATAGGATCGCTACGGTCAGCCCTAAGGGAGTTGTTACAGCGAAAAAGACCGGTACAGTTAAAATTACCTGTACAGCTAAAGATGGAAGCGGCAAAAAAGCGGTATGCAGCATTACTATAAAGTCTAAGAAAAAGTAAATAACTAAAAAATATTGAATAACTAAAAAACAATGGATAACTAAAAAACAGGGCTACTGAGATAGCTCTGTTTTTGCGGACAGGAGATTACAGATGTTAAAAAAATATCTGATGGATAAAAGATGGCTGGCATTTTTAGCGGTATTTCTATTGACCATTGCGGCAACAATTATTTTTTATAATAGAACGGACATGTCTTATGAGTTTGCGGATACCAGCACGATTCAGTATGTGAAGGGAAAAGTGACGGAAGTTCTGTCAGAGGAATTAGAGAGAGCAGACGGCAATGATCCCCGTACCCTTGGTACTCAGAGGGTGAAGGTCTATATAAAAGAAGGCAGGCAGAAAGGGGAAGAACTGGAATTTGACAATATCCTCTCTACCACACACAATATCTATGTAAAGCCGGGGCAGGCAGTTTTGGTCAAGGCGGATATGCCGGAGGGGGCTGCGCCTTACTATTCTATTTTTAATTATGACAGAACCAAAGGGATTGCGGCAATTGCAGTGATCTTTATCCTGCTGATGGCGCTGGTTGGCAGGAGTAAGGGCATCAAAAGCGTAATTGGGCTGCTCTATGTGTTCCTGTTACTGATTGGCTTTCTCATTCCGGCAATTTACAGCGGCTGGAACCCGGTACTGGCAACTGTGCTCATGGCGGTCACAGCGTCTGCGGTGTCCATGATTCTGCTGAATGGATTTTCGGCAAAGACCTGGACAGCAATCCTCTCTACCATTGTTGGAATCTTGATTGCGGCATTGGTATTTGCCATTTTTGCAGGGATATTAGCGGTAGACGGATATAAGCTGGATGAAGTGGAAGAATTGATTCTGGTTTCCAACAGCTCCGGTATGAAGGTGGGAGATATTTTGTTTGCCGGCACTCTGATTTCATCTCTGGGAGCCATTATGGATATGACCATGTCTGTGGCGGCACCGCTATATGAGATGAAGGAAACAAACCATAAGATGAGTTCCGGAGAAATCTATAGAACCGGTTTAAAGATCGGAAAAGATATGATTGGTACCATGTGTGAAACACTGGTACTGGCATTTACCGGTACGGCAATCACCACGCTGCTCCTGTTAAAAGCCTATGGAATTCACATGGATCAGCTGTTAAGCTCCGATTACATTGCCATTGAGCTGGCACAGGGACTTACGGGGAGCATCGCGGTGATACTTGCGGTACCGATTACTTCTCTGCTGGCTGGAGTGATTGGCAGCAGAGGAGTAAAATAGACTATTTCAGGGTATGCATAATCTCCCGTGCCTCATCCGGTGTGGCTGTTTCAAATCCAATCGCCCGGATCAGATGTGCCAGCCGTTCCACTAGTTCAAAGTTCATAGATGCGGACTTGTCCTGTGCCAGGAAGGCACTGTCTTCAAATCCGATCCGGACAATACTGGCGCCCATTGCAATTGCTGCAGCCAGGAAGTGCCAGTTGTCACGTCCAAAATGGGTTACCCCCCATTTAGCATCGGCAGGAACAAAGGAACGGAAGGCTGCAAGGCTTTCTGCTGTGGGCTGCATACCGCCTTTGTGCCCGAATACCAGGTTGTAGATGATAGGGTTGCGGAAGGGGTATTCTTTTGCGGTCATTTCAATATTATGAATCATACCGATATCAAATACTTCAATCTCCGGTATGGTTTTCTTTTCATATACGGCTTTTGCGCAGTAGCGGATATCCTCAAATGAGTTGCGGTAAACGGCTTCCCCAAGGTTGGTGGAACCGCCGTTTAAGGATGCAGATTCTACCTTCGCATAATCCAGGGGCGTGCAGCGTTCTTCAATAGTAAGATCGGAGACACCTCCGGTAGATGCCTGTACCAGCACATCTGTTTTAGCCAGGATTTTTTCAAAGCATTCTACCATAAATCCCGTATCTGCGGTGAGGGAGCCATCCGGGCGGCGGCAGTGGAGGTGGCACATTGCGGCACCTGCAGCTACTGATTTCTGCACATCCAGAGCCAGTGCATCCGCGTCAATGGCGGTAGAGGCTGCCACTGGAGCCAGTGAGATTATAATTTTTTTCATGCGTTCTTCCCTTTCTGGATTTTCTGAAAAATTCGTTTTAACATAATTCTTCTACGATTTCACGCAAGGTATCTACTTCCCCTACATTTCCGGGGAAGATAATATATGGCGTATCGGGAAATTTACTTTCTGCTCCGGTGAGCCATACCGGGATTCCTTTTTTCACTTGTCCCAATACCAGCGCCTTTTTCACCTGCAGGCCTTTTGTTCCTACGTCGCTGGATGTAATACCACCCTTGGCAATGATAAAACGGGGTTTCACATTGAGCAGGGATATAATACTGGTGAGGGCATCGGAGATGTGGACAGAAGCCATCAGGATTTTATCTTTGTCTGCGGTGTCGGGTACCAGAAGCTTCCGGCTGGTGTAGATAATCACTGTTTTATTGGAGCGGATCAGCGCTTCTGCACGTTCCAGGATACGCTGTACCTCGGCTTTTAATCCACCTTCCAGGAAATAGGCATTAACATTGAACTCCAGGAAAGTCAGGTCTTTTTTGGACTCCAGCAGAGCGTTTAACTGATCCGTTGTTTTTTTGACGTGGGACCCGATGATCACGATACCGCCTTTATCTTCACTGTCCGCTACCAGATCTTTCTGGGTGAGCAGCGGAACATCCGTGATCTGTCCCAGGACTTTAGGCAGAGCAGCCGCACTTCTTGCAAGGAAATTTTTGCCTTGTCTGATGGCACGAATCAGGCAGATACAGAATATCTTCACGTCGGTGTAGTCAATGGCATTTACGATGATCTTAGCAAAATCCCAGGCGGATAACAGTTTTTCGGTAATGCTGTCCAGATCCAGTGATCTTAATTCTTCCAGAGAGATGGTGATGCAGTCTTCACTGCGGTAATTTCCTTCACTCTTTTCTTCTACGTAGTCCCTCAGATCCGATGAAGAATATCCAAAAGTCTTGTCTTTGGCAAATTCTGTATTCCCAGCCGGAGTCAGGAAATCCCCCTCTTTCACATAGTGGATATTGTTAAGGGTATATCGTCCTCCCTCTTTGAAGAAGGGGCAGATAATTTCTCCGTCCATTTTCATGCCAGACTCTGATTCCAGAGTGTCTCTGAGGATTGCTGTCTCCAGGGGATAGTGTCCCCGCAGTGTAGAATCACCACGGGAAATCAGGAAAAACCCCTGGTTGCTTTTTACGGCTGCCGCCGCCAGACGGCGGGCGATCAGGGTGTGCACCTGAATGGTCTGTTCCCTGGAAAAACTCCGGGAGTTTGTCAGCAGGAAAAACATATCTTCTTTTGCAGAAAAAGCCTCATTTAGGGAAGCTTCTTCCCAGTCAGTATAGACATATACGTCATGAACCGTCTGGATTCCGGTGGGATCATCATCCAGAACCACTATCTTTTTATGAAAGTCCTGGTATTCAGACCTGAGCATACGGTCGATATGTTGGGTATCCATAGAAGGATATTTGTCCAGGACATCTGTTTTTAAGACTTCGGCATTATGTTTCATAGATAAACCTCCTTTGGATTTAAATTACCTGTTTCCAGAATTTATAGTGTTCATTTATGGTCTGTTCAATGCCGGTAAAATCTTTCCGGGCAATCATGGTCAGTATTTCTGTATGAAGACGGATAAAATCATCGGTATCATTTTCTGCCAGAACCATTTTTACAGCATTTTTCCTGGAGGGAATGGTAATCCGGTCTACGTAGGAATACATGCTGAGCAGCAGCTGGTTTTGGGAGGCATTTGTAAGTGCCATATGAAAGTCGATATCTGCATTTAAGACAGCATCAATATTCTTATCTTTTTTCGAGACAGCATTTCTCAAGTTTTCCAGACAACCCTCCATATGAGCAATCTGTTCCGGAGTGATGGTGTGCATAATCTGCTGCATAATGCCGATATCTAAAACTTTGCGAAGCTGTATGATTTCATCGGAGGAGTTCTTCTCCAGGAGGATGCCATAGAGCATAGGATCCAGCATTTTCTGGCTGTACCGGTCATTGACGAAAGTACCGTCAGGGCGTTTGATGTAGACTACGCCGTAAGCTTCCAGTATTTTAATCGCTTCCCGGATGGAGTTGCGTCCTACCTCAAAAGTGGCACAGAGGCTGGTTTCGGTAGGCAGCTTGTCTCCTGGTTTTAGTTCTCCGTTGATAATGGCATCTGTAATTTGGTTTACGATGCGGCTGACAATGGATTTATTCTGCAAAGATCTGGAAAGGATTGGCGTTTCTGATTTTGTCTGGGCCATAGAGGACCTCCTTTATATCTTAATCAAAGTATAGGATGAAACTTACTCCCGGGTATGGCTGTAAGCCACCGGCATCCAGATCTTCATTTCACCGAATCCTCTGTTGTCCCATGCAAAGTATGGGATCAGACGGATACGGGTCTTGGACATTCCGTGATAACGCAGGGTCTGGTACAGGGAATCACGGTTGTATTCTTCTCTGTTTATGCGGTATACTTCCCCTTCCAGTGCGGTAAGGTCTCTGCCCCCTATGTTATATGCAGCGGGTTTAAATTCAGCATCCAGCTTCCATAAAAGGTCATCTAAGGTTTCCACATCTGCGTCCGGGCTTTCCAGACAGTAAACCAGGGGTCCGCGTTCCAGTGCAGCCTGATTATTGGTTTCTTCCACCAGGGCATGGGCAGTCGTGAGACGGGCAGGCATATCAAAGAGTACGGTGATCTCGGATACTTTGTCGGATACTTTGTCCGGATTAATGCATATTTTCTGATAGGACTGGCTGTCAGTTTGGGTAAGACAGATTGTGGTTTCCCCGCCAATGCCTATGGTTCCCTTTTCTACCCAGCCGGGAATACGGATATTCAGGTAGATGGGGGTCTTTTTATCCGGGGATGCATACTTCAGGTTTTCGATACGCAGGGTTATCTTTCCGTCATAAGGATAATTGGTATCCTGAATCAGTGTAAAGGATGCGCCGCAGGGAAGCTCTATTTCTGAGCGGCTGGCTCCGTACATACCCATCCAGAGTGTGTCATGGGAAACGGTGTAAGCATATTCGCTGGACTGGGCTATGGTTCTGGCTAGGTTCGGAGGACAGCAGTAGCTTAAAATGTACTCACTTCGCTCCAGGGGCCAGATTAATTCATAATCCAGTTTCTTCGCTCTGCGCAGCATGTTTTCATAAAAATATTTCTTTCCGTCCATGCTGACGGCAGCCAGGTTCACGTTCAACATGGTGCGTTCAATAATATCAAAATATTCAGCTTTCGGATCTGACTGGAACATACGATAAGCCCAGAAAACACTTCCGATCGAAGCACAAGTCTCATTATATGCGGTAACATTGGGAAGCTGGTATTCATATCCGTAAGCCTGATGGATTTTCTGGTCGATGAAGAAGTTGCCATAAGGTGATGTTCCGTTATAGAGCGCACCGCAGCCTCCGGTAATATAGAGCTTTTTATCGATCAGGTTGCGCCATACCTTATCCAGCATATCTTTATATTCCGCTTCGCCGGTTTCCGCATACAGATCGGCAACTCCTGCATAGAGATAATTGGAACGGACGGCATGGCCTAAAATTTTATCATGCTGTTTCAGTGGGATACGGTCCTGGTTGTCATCGGTGCCATCTTTCACGGAGTCACGCAGCGTGATGGCAAGCTTTGCAAGCTCCAGATATTTTTTGTCCCCCGTAGTCCGGTACATTTCGATGAGACCCATGTAGTGTGAAGGGCAGACAGCGGTCTGGACCTCGCCATTTCTGGCATTTTCCTGATACATCTGATCCAGATATGCAGCAGCTTTTTTGGCAATATCCAGAAAGTTCTCCTTGCCGGTGATTCGTTTGTAAAGGCAGGCTGCCGTAAATAAGTGTCCAAAGTTATAAACTTCAAAATCATTAATATCACCTAACCGGGCGATCCCGTTATTCTGGCGTTCTCCCAGGATCTGCTTGGTAGAAATATAACCGTCTTTAAGCTGGGCACGTCCGATAAGGTCAATGTACTCATCCAGCTGGTCTAACAGTTCCTGGTTGCCGTTTTTTGCCGCGCTGTACATTGCGGATTCCATCCATTTGTAAAAATCGCCGTCGCCAAAATTTGTTCCGTCAAAGGACCCTTCTGTTTCGCCTGCACAGATGCGGAAGTTTTCCACAACATGGCTGATATCCTTAGCCTCAAACATACTTTGTAAATGGGGAACGGTATCACTGGCACAGGCTTGAAATGCATCTGCCCAAAAGCCTTTAGTCCAGTTAACGGCATTCCAGGGGAGAGGGGAAACTTTAGAAAATGGGGATTTTGTTGTATTTGTCAGCATAATAAAACCTCGCTTTCCATCTTATATTATTTATATTTATAGTATCAAACCCTTCATACGCAGTGCTTCTTTTAAAGCCGCTGCACCATAGCGGGGACTGGAAACCACCGGCTTCCCGTAAGTTTTTGCAATCAATTCTTCACAGTAAGCCATAGAACCCTGGCATAAGAGAATGATATCTACATCCTGGCAGATTTCACCGGCTTTTTTCAGAAGCAGTTCCTTGAACTGTTCCTGATCCAGTCCAAATGCACCATTGATTAAACCATCTGTCAGCGTTACCGGTTTGCCGATTTCTCTGGCTACCCGGAGAATGGTATTCTTTGTTGGCTCTAAAGTAGTGGGGAGTGTAGCCAGCACTCCGATGCGGGAACCACGGCGGGCAGCATCCCGGCACATCTCCTCGTCCACCCGGACGATAGGGACACCAATGTATTTTGCCATATCCTGTACGCAGTCAGCGGCTTCTCCCACAGATGAGCAGATATTCAAAACTGCATCGGCGCCGTCCTGAACCGCTTTTAAGAACAGGGTAATCAGTCTGGCAGCAGCATTTGCGGTCACATATCCGTGATCTCTTGTTTCAGAGAGAATTGTTGGGTCTTCATAACTGAGCAGTATCGCTTCTTCTCCCAGCTGTCTTTTCACTTCGCGCTCAACTAATTCAATTAATTCCGGTGTGGTACTTGTATACACTAATCCTATTTTCATCTTTATACCCTTATATTGCAGGATTGCCTGCAATACTGCGTCCTTTCTGTATGCTTGTTCTATTATTTTATCCAACGTTCAACGTAGGATGTTGGAATGTAACTTTATATTCTCACAGTTTTCCGAATTTGTAAAGATAGAAATTGTACATAAAATAAAAAGCTAAAATTGTAAGTATTGTACAAGATATATCAAGAAAGAAGAAATTGGCATTGTAAGACTGGAGAGATTAGTGTATTTTAAAGGAGGAGTATATGTCTGGCATACACGCTCTGACTGAGTTGAAATGGAGAAGACAAATGAAAAAAATAGCAAAATGGTTTGGACGGTGTAAGATCAAGGATCAGATCAGAACAGCGATTATTGCACTGGCTGTATTTTCCACAGTATTGCTGGGGGTATTAAGTTACTTTCTGTCCAAACATATTATTGAGCGGAATTACCAGGAGGACTTTTCCTATAACCTGGAAATCTCCGATGAAATCACAGATATACAATTAAATAATATCATAGAACTCACCAGAAACCTTCTTGTAAATCCAAGTTTTATGTCGGTTTTCAAGGAGTCCGCTATGAATGGAAACAAGGATTTTTCCAGTACAGAGCGGCATACACTGGAATCCTATCTGGGCAGAATTGCAACTCAGGAAACCCTGATCGGTGAAATTATTGTATTGGATAAAACGGGAAAACTCTATACATATTCTGCCAATTCAGGAGAGAGTGTCTCTTACCATGTTGAAAATGTGCTGGAAACCAGCTGGGTTAGAGAAATGAATGAAGCCGGTGGTAAAGAAGTATTTTACGGGCAGAATATATTGAATCCGGATAAGAACCGGGGAATGGTGTCCATGGGGAAATTACTGGTGGACCCGGGTAATTATGAAGGGATCGGCTACATGGTGGTAAATATCCGGCAGAAGATATTTGAGAAAGCTTTTGGATCTACCCACCGGGCAAACCAAAGCGTTTCCTTTATGGTTGTGGATGATGAAAAGGACAATGGAATTATTTATTTCAGAGGAAATGAAGAGGATCAGGAGCAGATTGAACAGGAATATTTCCGGGAATCCGGTTTCGGGAACCAGTTTGTATTTGCCAGCGTGGAGAATGATCCCACCGGATGGAAAATGGTGAGCATTATAAGAAAAAGTGAGCTGACCAGAGATAGTAATGTGATTGGTGCCATTATTATGGGGGTAATTCTTATGCTGGTGGTATTAGGGTTTTATATTTCCAGATTTATATCCGGGAAAATCTATGAACCTCTTCGGAAACTGGAGAACACCATTGAGGAAGTGGGAGAGGGAAACCGTAATATTACAGAAGAATTTGATTCCAGTGAGGTCGGACAGATCGGTAATAAATTTAAGCAGATGGTCAACAATAACCTGGAACTGCGGGAGCGTCTGCTTTCCAGTGAATTAAAGGAAAGAGAATCGGAGCTTTTGCTTTTGCAGTCACAGATAAATCCCCATTTTTTATATAATACCATGGATTCCCTGTATTGTATGGCTGTCATTCATGAGGCAGATGATATGGCACAGATGGTTGATGCCCTGTCACGGACGTTCAGGCTGAGTCTGAATAAAGGCAATAAACTGATTAAGGTTGCAGATGAAGTTGCCCACATCAAATCCTATATGGAAGTGCAGAACTTCCGTTATAATAACCGGTTTGCTCTGGTTCTTGACATTCCGGGTGCTTTGGACGACGTCTATATTTTAAAATTTATTCTGCAGCCATTTGTAGAAAATGCCATGTACCATGGGTTGGAACCACAGATAGGGAAAGGGAGTATAACAGTTACAGCGGTCCGGGAGGCAGAGAAGATTATTTTCACCATTGAGGATGACGGAGTGGGAATTGCCGATTTGTCAGTTCTGGAAAATGGATATGGGGTACGAAATGTACGAGAACGTATCGAACTGTTTTATGGAGAAGGATATGGAGTCAGCTTTGACAGTGAGCCGGGTGTGGGGACAAAGGTTACGGTCACGGTAGGTTTGTCTTATCAGGAAGGAGTAATCGCGAATGAAAAGAGTAGTGATCGTTGATGACGAATATATTGTAGTAAATGGAATTAAAGCCATGATTGCCAGAGAAAAAATGGATTTTGAAGTGGTTGGGTTTGCTTATGACGGAATTGAAGGACTGCGTGTGATCCTGGAAGAAAAACCGGATCTTGTGATTACGGATATCCGTATGCCAGGGATGGACGGTCTTTCTTTGATTGAGGAAGCCAGAGAGTATACGCCGGATACCATTTTTGTGGTGATCAGCGGCTATCAGGAATTTGAGTATGCGAGAAAAGCCCTTCTTCTTGGGGTACGTGGCTATATTGATAAGCCCATAACGATGGATAAGATACGGGATACCATGCAGATGACAGAAAGCCTCCTGGCTGACAGGGCAAATCAGTCCCGCAACGAGGAAACCCAGATCAGAAAGAAGGAGTTTCAGGATATCAGCCAGCAATTCATGCATTCCATTGAGGAAGCGGATATTACTGCATATGAAGAAATGCTTGCCGGAACCCTGGAAGCACTTCAGAATTATACGGACACGCTGGAAGAATACAAAAAAGAAAGCTACAAAATGGTCTGTCTTGCTCTGGGCATTTATTTTGAAAAGCGCAGGGAAAGAAAGGAGGAACAGCACTTCCCCTCCTATCAGAATGTGGAAAATATGGAATCCTATGAAGAGGTCAATACCTTTGTGGAAGAAATATTCCGATCCATGCTTCAGCGAATGGAGGTTTCCAGGATCGGAGGGATGCACCGTACCGTAGAAAAGCTGCTGACCTATATTAATGAAAACTATCACCGGGATATCGGGCTTGCGGAGCTGGCGGATATGGTAGCCATGAACCCGGCATACCTGAGCATCCTGTTCAAAGATGAGGTAGGCATGAGTTACATCAAATATCTGACCAAAACCCGCATGGAACATGCCAAGGATCTTCTGAACCAGGGGTATAAGGTCATCGAGGTCAGCGAGATGGTGGGGTACAGCAATTACCGCTATTTCTGCGATATTTTTAAGAAAAATGTGGGTCAGACGCCCAATGAGTATAAGGGGACGGTTCGGAGAAGAAATGAGTAGAGGTTTTGCTGATCGAATACGCTTTGTATCTTAGGTAGTGTACGAAAAGATGGGTGTGGGAAACTGGTATGGACTCCGTCAGCTGGCCGCAGAACTGGTATTTTCTAACCTTTCCGAAGCGCTTTTTGGCGGCACGCGGGCATTCACCGAGAAA
>JAGZJZ010000108.1 GCA_018365455.1 Clostridiales bacterium | reverse complement strand
GCGTGCCGCCAAAAAGCGCTTCGGAAAGGTTAGAAAATACCAGTTCCGCGGCCAGCTGACGGAGTCCATACCAGTTTCCCACGCCCATCTTTTCGTACATTACCTATCATACACAAAGTGTAATTTAATCAGCAAAACCCAAATTTAGTGTTTTATAACCATATTGGCTCACTATGTTCTTGCTAAATAAAAACTTGAATTGTTCGAAATATATTTGTAACATGAAATTGTACGCTCTAGAGTCTGTTTAAAACACACACCCAAAATGTAAAAGGAGGAACTTTAATCATATGAAATCTATTGGTATTGATATAGGAACAACCACCATTTGTTCCGTTCTGATAGATGCATCCAGTAAAACTTTACTGGATGCATCCACACAACCAAATCATTCTGCCCTGCCCGGTGCTCAGTCCTTTGAACGCTTGCAGGATCCCGCTGTCATCCTGAATACCTGCACTGCAATGGTAAATCATTATCTGGAATCCTATTCAGACATTGTCAGCATCGGTATCACAGGGCAGATGCATGGGATACTATATGTAGATCATCAGGGGCAGGCAGTAAGCCCCCTCTTTACCTGGCAGGATGGAAGAGGTGATGTCGCCACGGAACAGAACTTGACCTACGCAGGCTTTTTATCTGCCAGGACAGAGTATGCTATGGCTGCCGGATTCGGTATGACCACACATTTTTATAATCATCTGAACCGGCTGATTCCTTCTGATGCCGCTTCTCTTTGTACGATTCCCGACTATATCGCAATGCGCCTGGCTAACCGCAGTACCCCTTTAATTCACCAAAGTATGGCTGCCAGTCTTGGAATGTATGATATAAATCGCAGGCAATTTGATCTTGCAGCAGTTACATCTCTTGGTTTATCAGCAGATATACTGCCGGAAATTGCCTGCGGTGAATGCTATATAGGAAATACAGATTCCGGCATTCCGATCACGGCAGCTCTGGGAGATAATCAGGCGAGTTTTCTGGCATCTGTGAATTCGGAAGATGCCTGTCTGGTAAATGTAGGTACCGGCAGCCAGATTTCTATTATGACACGGACTCCATATCAGTCAACCCAAATCGAATGCAGGCCTTATCTGGGAGACACCTATCTGCTGGCGGGCTCCTCTCTGTGCGGCGGATATTCCTATTCCCTTTTGAAAAATTTCTTCGAAGAAACCCTGGCACAGTTTGGCATCACTCCACAGTTTTCCACATATGAAATCATGAACCGTATGGCTTTTGATGCAGCTGCCCACGCTGAAACCTTAAAAGTAGACACCAGATTTTGCGGCACCAGACAGGACTCTTCTATTACTGGCTCCATTCAAAATCTCAAGATAACAAATTTCCATCCCGGCAATTTAGCCCTTGGCATTCTTCAGGGTATCTGCACAGAACTTTATGATTTATATACGCAGTTTCCAGAAGACGTAAAACCTATCAAAACCCTGGTTGGAAGCGGAAACGGAATTAGGATGAATCCATTGCTCCAACAGCTGTTTGCAAGTACATTTAAGGCTGAGCTTGCCATTCCGGACATAAAAGAAGAAGCCGCTTATGGATGCGGCCTCTTAGGTTTAAAATTAAGGTCATAAAATTAACACTCAAGGTAATTCTGGTCTTCTGTATTTTAACGGAAGACCGTTGACCTACAGGAGAGGCATATCTCATTTAATCCCACTCACTTATTCTATAAATGATATTTATAACCACAAAATTAGAAAACTTTAGGTTTAATATTCCTGCCTATTACTGCTGGACATATTATTCTCGTTTCTCCAAATAAACACTCACCACCAGCAACACAATAAACATCATAATAAGCACCGCACATAAAGTTCCGGCAATCACAACGAAATATTGAAACTTATATATAGCATATAATACTATAAAAACAAACGTAAAACAGAATATTACATAATTCATAATCTTAATAACTAAATGACTGCTTTTCATAACCAGATATAAATCTCTTTCATCAGCGTTTTGTGCAAGCTCTTCCAATACTCCTTTTTTTGAAAATGCTCTTATTAAATTAACTGCTGAAAGTGCAATAAGCAAAGCACCTGATATCATGAATCGTTGTTCAGAATAGTTGAAATAAGCAGAGAAACATATAATAGCTAAAACTGCTGTTGTAATGCCAATTATAAGACTACGTTTATTTAATACTTTCATTTTCTTTATCCTCCATTTTTGAATTTTCTCTTAGACAGCATAATTCCTCAATGCTTACGCCAAAAATTTCAGAAATATGGAATGCAAGCATAAGAGATGGATTATATTGTTCTTTTTCAATAGAAATAATCGTTCTTGCTGACACATGAACCAAATCTGCAAGCTGTTGTTGTGTTAAACCCATACTTGTTCGTAATTCTTTAACTCTGGTCTTCATACAACACCCCTTTTCAATGTGAAGTATACTTCTTATGAAGTTAACTTCATATTATACCAAAAAATTGCATTTGTCAATACAAACATGAAGTCAGCTTCATACAAAAACAGCCTGAATGATTTTCACCACCCAAGCTGTCTCTTTTATCTTTTCCTTCCCCACGGTGACGGGCATCCCGAATGAGTACATCTGTTTTTCCATCCAATAGATATACACAGCACCGCAATCACCAGCAGACAGATCATTCCAATCAGAACAACCAAATAACTTTCTGTCAAATCAAATATAAAACCATAAGCCGGGATCAGAATTATGGATGCAATAGGAGCGCCCATGGAAACCTTTGCAAATATTTTTTCATAGTCTTTTTGTCCATAAAACTTGATCGTCAGAATTGGTGCTAAAACCATGATTGCCGAACTGATCAGTCCATGCAAAAATGTGGATAAGCTAAAAATCAAAAATCCGCTCCCACTTAATAAAAATCCTGCAATTGCAACAAAACCAATTCCAATAATTCCATAACACGTCTTGAGGCTGCCGATTTTATCACTAATTATACCAATTGCAATGGAACCAACGGCACTGCCGACAGAAGCATATGCCAACGCATTACCTGTTTCCCTGGTACTATAGCCCAGCAGAGAACCGTAAGTGGGAATATGCTGTGTAAAAACCCCAATTCCAGTGATTGCAATCATAAAAAACAACAGCAGATAAAACGATGTAGACCGAAGCGCTTCCCTTTCTGATATATCCAAATCCAATGTATGCGCAATCCGCTCTGTATCATGAACCTGCTCTGATGCACCTCTTTCATCAGTCTGGCTTCCGCTTCCGAACGGCTCCAGTTTTATATCTTCCGGTCTGTTTTTAAGTAGTATCAGTGCAGTTAATACAACCACTATAAAAGCTGCTCCTCCTATATAAATATAACCGGTCCGCCAGCCCCTGATAGAAATAATGTTGGATGTAACTGGCTGAAAAACTGCACCGAACAGCCCGACGAACGCCATTTGGATCCCCATCATCATTCCCGCGTTTTTTGCAAACCACCGATTAATGAGAATCGGTCCTAACAGACTTACCAGAATTGTGGCTCCCATTGCATAGGGAATTGCCAACAGATACCATCCATATACCGCATTCATAAATCCCATTCCAGCAAAAGAAAGCGCCTGCAGAACGGCACCTGCAATTGCCACAATACGGATATCATATTTATTAATTAGTTTTCCTGCAAATGGAAGCCATAAGACCATAACAATTGAAGTAATGCTAAAGTAAATGGACAGGGAGCCCATTCCCACTCCTATTTCCTGTGAAACGGGAAACAGAAACAACCCTGATGTCATATTAATCCCACCCCCGGCAAATCCCCGGATCATAATAACTCCAAGCAGAATCAGCCATGCATAATGTAATTTATTTCTTTTCATTGGCTACAGCACTATACGGCACACCTTTTTTTAATCCTTCTATATATAAGCAATATCAGATTTTTACCGAATGCCGATATTCTCCTTTATCTATTTTCATAAATAAGTGTCTGCCTTTCTCCCTTTTTTATTCGCTTTATATAATTGTAAATTGCTGAACATCACTGCAATAAGATAAGCTATTTAACTTAATAGGTATCTTTCAGTCAGCGGAAACCCCCCATCAGAATCGCATAAAATACAAGATTATACGAATACTAATCAGGATTATAAAGATTAGGATGGTGAATCAGGTATGAATAAGCTGGAAAATAAAACAGCACTTATAACATCGGCAACAAAGGGAATCGGTCTTGCCTGTGCCTTAAAACTGGCTGAAAGCGGAGCTACCGTCTATATGGGTGTGCGCCGTGTAGAAGCAACCCAGGAGATATGTGATCAATATAAGTCAAAAGGCTATAAAATGTTTCCTGTCTTCTTTGATGCCACCGACAAGGCAAGTTATGCATCCATGGTGGAAGAAACCGTGAAACACACCGGCAGGATCGATATATTAATCAATAATTTCGGTGTGGGAAAGCCCTCAGAGGATTTGGACCTGGTAAACGGAAATGAAGAGGCTTTTTTCGAGATACTGGACTTGAACTTAGGCAGTGTTTACCGTATAACCAAACTGGTCATCCCACATATGATTCAGGGCGGCGGCGGTTCCGTAGTAAACATCTCTTCTATAGGCGGTATGATCCCGGATATCACCAGAATAGGCTATGGTGTGTCCAAAGCAGCAGTGAATAACATCACCCAGCAGATCGCCATGCAGTACGCACGCCAGAATATCCGCTGCAACGCCGTCTTGCCCGGTCTTACAGCTACAGATGCAGCATTGAAAAATATGCCGGAAGCATTTATTAAATCTTTTTTGTCCCATGTACCGTTAAACAGAATGGCTTCTCCGGAAGATATCGCCAACGCCGCACTGTTTTTTTCCAGTGATGATTCTTCTTACATCACAGGACATATTTTGGATGTTGCCGGGGGATATGGAATCGGCACCCCTCAGTATGCTGATGTAATCCGGTCAGCGGATAAATAAGCAGCCAGCTCCGTAATTTCTTTTGCAAAGGATCACAGTCCAATTATTGGCTTAACAAAAATGCCATAACATCCCAATTTATGTGCTATTTGCCCCACAATTCAATGGATGGGATCCACTTCATCTGCTGAATAAGGCATAAATATCACGCAAATTGGGATAATTCCCCAAAATCGCAAACAGGCATTTCCTATTCTCTAAATCAGCAAAATAAATATTCCCAATTTACTCTTTTCGGTTTATAATTCTTAATATAGTGTCTGATTTTTATAATTCGATTCCAATTTAAGCAAAAAACATTAAAATATTGTCATTATTAACATCACGTTTTGCAAGGAACTCGCATGTAAGACGAGACGTTTCGAAAGGAACTCACATGTAAGACGAGACTTCAAAAGGACGTTTCGAAAGGAGGCAGCACAATGAAAAACAATCCTGTCAACAGTGAAATTTTTCGGGAACAGGTCACACATGGTAATCAGGATTTTCAGTTACAGCTTTATAAAGACATGGAATACCATGAAAAAGGTTTAATCCTTTATAATCACTGGCATGAAGAAGCAGAAATATTTGTTGTTACGGAAGGGGCAATCGAGCTTGTCGTAGACGGTATTTCGATATTTGCCGAGAAAAATACCGTGGTTCTGATTCCCCCCAATCTCCTCCACGGCGCTTACCAATACCAAAATCAAAAATGCCGTTTTACATCCATCGTTTTCCATGCAGATTTTATTGCCAGTAAGAATCCGGACATCATCCAGACACAGCAGCTGGACCCCTTTTTTGACAATACCTTTATCTCCTCCTATGTATTGTCTCATGCGGAGCGGAAAAACGAAACGGTACAGCTGCTTTTAGCGGATTTGATACATATTTATTCCTCTTCCGAACCTTATCGCGAACTTATTATTAAGGGCTGTCTCTATCAGATTTTGTATCATTTGCTGCAAAAGGAGAAAAAGCATAATCTGAAATCGGTCTCTGATTATGTTAACGAAGAGCGGAAAAAGAAAATCCTAAGCTTTATGGAGGCAAACTATCAAAATCCTCTGGATCTGAATGAACTTGCGACAGCTATTTCTCTGAGCAAAGAACAATTCTGCCGTTTTTTTAAACATTCTTTTCGTACAACACCGATTCATTACCTGAACAAATACCGCATTAACCGGTCCATGGATTTATTAAAGGAAACCAGTAAATCTATCATAGAAATCGCAATCGAGGTAGGCTTTGACAGCAGCAATTACTTTTCTGTCTCATTTAAAAAAGCAACCGGAATGACCCCAAGCCAATTTCGTAAAATGACATGATTTTAATAATCTCTGACAGAATCGTAGATGCACTTTCTCTGAAAGAATTATATAATACAAGCAAATATAATTTATAGGAGGTCTTATATGTCATTCTTTACTCGTGGAGAAAATTATTTGGAATATCATAATGCCGGTGAAACATTACGGATTATGGCGTGGGGAAAAAACAGTCTGCGCGTGATTTCTGTACCTAACGGTCCGCTGGATCTCTCCAGCAGTGCACTGCTCCCCCAGGAACCAGTACAGACCATCATTACAGCCGGTGAAGACACCGCAGAGATTTCCAACGGAAAAATCTCGGCACTTATTGATACCCGCGGCTGGAACAGTGCTGCTGTTGTAACTTTTTACAACGACAGGAAAGAAGTGATTTTAAAAGAAATAGATGGCGGAGGCGCACTGATTCGCAGAGCGCGGCATTTTAATCCATATGTAGGCGGAGATTACCGCCTGAAAGTTACTTTTGAATCCGATTCTCAGGAAAAGATCTACGGCATGGGACAGTATCAGCAGGACATTCTGGATCTAAAAGGATGTAATCTGGAACTGGCACACCGTAATTCACAGGCATCTGTTCCTTTCTATGTTTCCAGTTTGGGCTATGGATTTTTCTGGCATAATCCGGCGGTAGGCAGTGTATCCTTCGGTAAAAACACAACGGAATGGAGAGCTGACAGTACGAAGAAAATGGATTATTGGATTACCGTTGGTGATAATCCTGCTGAAATAGAATCCCAGTACAGTACCGCAACCGGCAAAGCACCCATGATGCCGGAGTACGGATTAGGTTTTTGGCAATGCAAACTGCGCTATTATAATCAGGAACAGGTTCTGAAAATTGCACGGGAATACCATAAGCGCAAAATACCTGTTGATGTATTTATTATCGATTATTATCACTGGCCCCGCTGCGGCGATTTCCGTTTTGATGAGAATTTCTTCCCGGACCCTGAAGCAATGGTGGAGGAACTCCGGTCTTATGGCATGGAAATAATGGTTTCTGTCTGGCCTCAGGTTGACTGGCGCAGTGAAAATTTTGAGGAGATGCAGCAAAAAGGCCTGCTAGTCAAGACCGAACATGGCATGAATGTCCAGATGAATTTCCAGGGAAATAATGTATTTTACGATGCCACCAACCCGGAAGCCAGAGAATACGTCTGGAATAAATGCAAAGACAATTATAATAAATATGGCATAAAAGCGTTCTGGCTGGATGAAGCTGAACCGGAATTCGGCACCTATGATTATGACAATTACCGGTATTATAGCGGAAGTGTATTACAGCAGGGAAATATCTATCCTAAGGAATACGCCCGTGGCTTTTACGAAGGGCAGAATTCCAATGGCCAGAAAGACATTCTGAACCTTGTTCGCTGTGCCTGGGCAGGCAGCCAGCAATATGCCGCCTTAATCTGGTCGGGAGATATCCACTCTACTTATCAGGACTTTCGTAATCAGATTGTTGCGGGATTGCAGATGGGACTATCCGGAATTCCATGGTGGACTACCGATATCGGCGGTTTTCATGGAGGTAATATACACGATGCGGACTTCCAGGAACTGCTGGTCCGCTGGTTCCAATTCGGTGCTTTCTGTCCTGTAATGAGACTTCACGGCAACCGCCTTCCACGGGACCCCCTCTATAAAGTAAACGGGGAAGAAACTGAAGGTACCGGTGCAGATAACGAAATCTGGAGCTATGGGGAAGAAAACTACCAGATTATGAAAAAATTCATCGGAATACGTGAATTGCTCCGGGATTATACCCGAAGCCTGATGGAAGAAGCACATAAAAATGGAGCTCCCGTTATGAGAACGATGTTCTATGAATTTCCAAAGGACACAGTTACCTGGGATCTGAAGACCCAATACATGTACGGTTCCGATATTTTAGTTGCACCTATGGTAGAAGCCCACGCTGTTTCCCGAAAAGTGTATCTGCCGGAAAACAGCAGCTGGACCTGTGCAAGAACCGGCGAGGTTTTCCAGGGCGGACAATGGGTAGATGCAAAAGCAGATATCGATACGCTTCCTGTATTTCTTCGTGACGGCAGACAAAATTACCTGATCA
This sequence comes from Clostridiales bacterium, assembly GCA_018365455.1. Classification (GTDB taxonomy): domain Bacteria; phylum Bacillota; class Clostridia; order Lachnospirales; family Lachnospiraceae; genus Robinsoniella. Next base: position 2,102 of record JAGZJZ010000108.1, on the reverse strand, counting down.
GACAGATTTAAATCATTTGTGCACCGCCCGCAAACAAGGCAGTATATGTGCTTTTGTGCATACATACCGCCTTGTTTTGTATCTTATTTTGTATCTTATAGACCTCACACTTCTTCCATCGGAAGTATAATTTCCGTCACCGCCCCAAAGCCATCGTCCATATTAGAAAAATGGATTTGTGCTTTATCTTTATACATCAACCGCAGTCTCTGCACCGCATTTTGAAGTCCTACATGCCTCCTGCCGTCATAGACAATATTCTTCCCCTCCTCCAGCGCTCCCAGCACTTCTGGGGGAAATCCTTTTCCGGTGTCGGACAGAGTGACATACATATATTTTCCATCTTCATGTTCTTCCAGAGCCAGATACATGGTGATTTCAATATGCTGATCCAGGGAAACCGCATGGATGACTGCGTTTTCCACCAGCGTCTGCAGCAGAAGTGCCGGAAGAAGGCAGGCACTCACGTCATCATCCTGTATTACCTCGAAGGCAAAAGCCCCGTCTCCATACCGAAGTTTCTGTATGCGTATATAATTCAAAACGTGCTTTAGTTCCTCTGAAACCGTCCGCTTAGAAGACGCATCCCGAAAAATATATCGCATATAATCTGAGAGCATTCCGGTAATGGTAACAATTCTGGATTCTTTTGCTTCCTCGGCTATTCCATGGATAATGCTCAGGCAATTGAGGAAAAAATGGGGATTGATCTGCTCCTGTACGTAATCCAGTTCTATTTTCTGCCGCTCCAGTTCCTTTTCATAAATCTCAATTTTCAGCTGCTTGATTTTTCGTAAGAGCCCTTTGAACTCATTGCTCGCCTGTTCCAGTTCAATAATATTGTTGGTTCCATTTTCATTGATCCACTGTTCCTCTTCTGTCCGCTTAAGCCCATCGATAAACTGCCTCATGGGAACTAAAATTCTGCGGTAATAATTGTACGCTCCAAATAAAAGACCTGCTGCAATCAGGACAGCAAAAATTGTAAGAAACATCTGCATTTGAATTACATTTTCCAAAATGCCATGCTCCGGATAAATAATCATGTATATCCTTCCGCTGTATCCGATTTTATAACTGTACAGTTCTTTCTGATCCTGAGCCATAGATTTTTGAATCAGTTCATCATAGTCATATTTCTGAGAATCTTTCACTGTCATAATAGCTCCATCCGGTTTTTGTATAAACGGAATGACCTGATACCCCTTTGTCTTCTGTGTCAGATTATGAAAAATCCATTCCACAGGAATCAGACAGCCGGATGCCACGCCGTCAACGTAGCATAAACCTGCGATATAGTCCTTCTCCCCATCATTAAAATAAGTCCATTTTGCAATATTTTTATCCTTGTCCGCTTTCAAAAAAGACAGCAGGCGCCTGATCTTTTCACTTTTCTGGCTGGAACGATAGTAAATTCCGGTATCCAGAATCAACAGGTCTGACTGGCTGTCATATACATAGAAGTTACTGGCTTCCGCATATCTGATTTTCAGAATCTGATTCTGCTCCATCACATTCAGAAGCAGACTATAGTACTGTCCGTCTGTAGGTCCGATGTCAGATGGAATCTGTGCAATATCCAGTTCACGGCTCATCCGCGTTATCTGTTCCGCATGAATCTGTTCGATATCCCGGTTGATCTGCGTCACATAAAGCTCCGCCGTATCCTTAATATATTGGTAAGCCAGTGTCCTTGCCTGCTCCATCCCCCGGAACATAATCACCAGAACAGCCAGCAGAAGCAAGACCACCGGAACCAGAATCCGCATCGTCATTTTTGCAAAACTTCCCCGTTTTTTATAAAAAAATAATTTCGTTATTTTCATGATATGTTCTCCATTTATATTGAAGCGCGCAGATGGCTGTAGTGTATCAAACACGCAAAACAGCACTTAGCAGCAACTCTCAAATGTTCCTGCTAAGTACTTCATCAAATTATTTTTCGAATTTTCTCAAAGTTATTTTCAAAGCATGTTTGAAATTTCATCTTCCTGACTGTCGTGCTAGAGCGTGTTTGAAAATTAAAAGTTGCACAAAACAAATGTTTTGCATCCCCATTTTATGGTAAAATAAAGAAAAAGGGGTGTTTAATATGTTGAGAC
>JAGZJZ010000035.1 GCA_018365455.1 Clostridiales bacterium | reverse complement strand
TTTGCTGTCAAGAAAACTTAATATCCTCTGAATCTCCTTTCTTTCAGGCGTTTCCGGGGATTTTTATTTATGTATTCGAGTCCCGTCTCGCGCTCTTTTATTACCCCGAAAACTAAGGTTTTCGGGGCTTTTTGTTTGCGCGCCATGGGCGCGTTCAAATGGGTGAAAGTCCCGTAAATAACTATCACGTTTGTAAGAGTAGAGTAGATGCGGCGGATACATGGAGTGAATGAGTGCGCACCCTAAGCGTGGAGATCTCACCGCGGACTCATTAGCGGAGTAACAATGAACTATGAGAAGTCAGCCGAGCCCATAATTGTGAAGAAGATATATTTCCATAAATATAATCATATATTCCTTGGGAGTACTCCACAGCGTGGGGCGCTGCGGAGTGTGTTAATTAAATCTATTAGTATGTACTAATATATTAGAAAATATATCATAAATAATGTTTGCGGTAAATTGAGATTGGATTAAGATTTAAATATATTGTCATATTTGTAAGAAAAAAATTACAAATTGGAATTAAAATGTTACATAGTATTGTAAACTCTAAAAATAATTTAATTTTTACAAAAGTATGGTTTTTCTTCGTTTACTTTGTGATTATGCGTGTTTGAGACTAATCACGCAAACCCGTTAAATTTCATCATCCAGAAGCTGTACTTAATCACATCTTCAATGCCTGTTGGAAAGTTTCCAGAACTGCCCCAGTATATGTAACTGAGATGCTATTTCCGGCTGTTACTGTGAGTTTCCGAAGGGTCAAAACAGTAACCAACAAAACCAACCTGATGAAGTACGTTGTCAAACAGGTGAATGAATAGCCAGCAGTGCTTCACCCGGTGTCATCCGAAAATATATTATGCCATAGATATTAACACTTGACTTTAAGTACAACAGAGTATATACTTTTGTTATAAACTTATATAAGTATATTATAAAAGTCTGTCAGACAGGAGGTAACATGAAAGATATATTAGGGAAGCCTCATGCTTTAAAACAAGTAAATCTTTCGGTTGTACGTAAGGCGATTAAAGAAAAGGGCTCAGCTACACGGTCTGAGATTGTAGAGGCAACGAAAATCAGTGTCACAACTGTAAGAACTCTGTTAACGGAAATGCTGATGAATAACGAGATTGTGGATGCCGGATATGATGAATCGATTGGGGGAAGAAAGGCTGTCCGCTACGAATTAAATAAAAACCGGTTTTTCGGGGTCGGGCTGTGTCTGGGAAGTGATAGTATCCGTTATTTAACCGTTAATATCTGTGGGGAAATTCAGGACAGCGGTATATTACCTGCTGGAGAAAATGCCATAGAATCGATCTGTTTATTTTTGGATGAACTGGTAACCAGGATAGAAATAAAGTCTATCGGTATTGGTGTTCCTGGAATTGTCAATGGGCATAATTATCAGAGAAAAAATCCCCTGGGCCAGTTGGAGGATCATCCCATTGGGGAGGCGATACATCAGCGGTATGGAATACCGGTAATTTTGGAAAATGATCTGAATGCCATTACACTGGGATTTGGAAGATGTTATTTAAAAGAATACCCGGAAGAAATATGTGAAAATATAAATATGGCATATATCCATTTTGATAACGATTGCCTAAGTGCAGGTTTTCTTTCTGGCGGAAGAGTTTTGCGGGGCTGGAATAACTTTGTAGGAGAATTGGGACTGTTTCCGGTGGATGAAACAAAGACGCTGGATGATTTGCTGTCTTCCCCTTTAGACGATAAGCAATATTCCCGAATTATAGCAAAACTAATTGCAGGAATCTGCTGTATTCTAAATCCGCAATACATTGCCCTTGGGGGAAATGATTTCCGCAAAGAATGCCTGCCCTTGATTAATGATTATTTTGACAGTACCTTACCGGATAAAATGTCTGCAGAAATACTGTACGCAGAGGATATTTGGCAAGATTATCTGGAAGGAATCGCTTATTTAACTGCGGAACAGATTTTTGCGGATATAATGCTGGTAAGGGGGTAAATATCATATGACGGATACTGCTGCGGAGCTGCCTGCACTGTCAAAAGTGCAAAGATCATTTCATACTCAGGTTATTTTCGGCACTTCTTTTACTTTTTTAACCAGCGGCGTTTTTTTAAGCGGTCTGGCTATATACATGGGAGCAAGCGATTTGCTGGTGAGTTATATCAGTATGATAACGAATATCTGTGGGATATCAATTCTCTTATTCTCTTCCTTTATGGAACGGTTTTACAGTTACAGGAAGATAACCATTGGATTAACAGTTTTATCTAAAGCTGCAACATTGCTGATTGTTTTAATCCCGGTATTAATCCCGGCTAATTTGCAGATTATAATTTTTATACCGGTAATGGTTACAGCATTTACTTTACAGGCTCAGACAACCGTTATTCTGAATAACTGGATGGTCACTTTTGTGGAGGAAAAAAAGAGCGGCAGGTATATTGCGGTAAGACAGACTTTTGTTTTAGGGGCAACGGTTATTTTGTCTCTGGCAGGAGGCAGGCTGCTTGATGCTGTATCGGGTGCATATATTGGATTTATAATTTTATTTTCGGTGGCAATGCTTATGGGGGTTATGGAAATATTGACTTTACTTCGTATTCCTGATACAGAACGGCGAAAAATACCGGTGGAGAAAAGCAGGTTTTCAGATATGGTTCTGTTGCCCATAAAAAACCGCCTGTTTTTGGCATTTGTAGTATATATCTTTTTCTTCTACCTGATGCTTTCCATTGCTGACAGCTTTACGGTAGTATATATGATGCGTTATCTGAAGCTTTCCTATGTCACAACGACTGGTATGCAAATGTTGATCTCATTACCGCAGGTCTTCCTGTTGGGTGTTTGGGGGAAAGTGAGTGACAGAAGAGGACATCAATTTGCACTTACTGCATCTATATGGTTTTTTATAGGTGAAACATTTTTTATGGCATTATCGAATCCCCATAACTTTTATTTCTTTATTCCTGTCGCATTTTTATTTGCTTCAGCAGCGAATGCCGGGTTTATGGTTTCTGTATTTAACCGGCGATATGAGCTTATGCCGGTAGAGGGGCGGATTTTGTACGATAATTTTTATAGTGCTGCGGTGGGGCTGGCATTTATTTTGGGACCTGTTATCGGAGGTGGTGTGAAACGTTTTCTGGAATCCAGTTCATGGTTGGCTGAAGTGATTCAATTTGGAAACATCCGGCTTTTATATGCAATATCAACGGCTGCAATAATATTACTGCAGATTCTGATGATGAGTGTAAAGAGCAAAGGATGTAAAATTACTTTAGAAGGAGGTTGCTGACATGACAAAAACAGATTTGCATATCCATTCCAATTACAGTGATGACGGATCGTTTTCTGTTCCTGAAATTATGAACATGTGTAAACAGTCGGGCATCGGTTTCCTGTCCATTACGGATCACAATACCGTAAAAGGTGTAGCACAAGCCCAGGCATTGGCGGGTCAAATTGGATTAAAGGTTATATCCGGAGTAGAGTTGGACTGTGTCTGCATGGGGCGGAATTTTCATCTGCTGGGTTATGGCTTTGAGTGTACGGATCCGGTGTTTGCAGGGATTGAGCAGAGTATTCTTGTACAAGAACGCAGTGCAGCAAAGAAAAAAATTGAGCTTATCCGGGAAGTGACGGGGATTCCTATTGGAGTGGAAGAAGTACTTGGTGTTTCAGAAGATGGTGTTGTAACAGGAGAATTGATTGCAGAATTGCTGCTTAAAAAGGAAAATGCAAAGGATAATCCTATATTGTTACCGTATCGGCCCGGTGGAAAACGCTCAGACAATCCTTTTGTAAACTTTTACTGGGATTATTTCTCACAGGGAAAACAGGCATATGTGCCCATAAAATACATTTCCATGGAAGAAGCTGTTGACCTGATTCATGCTGCAGGAGGGATTGCCGTCCTGGCACATCCCGGACAGAATCTGCAGGGAGACTATGCTTTCCTACAGCAGATAGTCAAAATGGATTTGGATGGTATCGAAGCGTATTCGTCTTATCACTGCAGAATGGAAATTACTTATTTTATCGAGATAGCTCAGGAAAATAATCTTCTGATCACCTGCGGAAGTGATTTTCACGGTAAGACAAAACCATCCATCCGTCTGGGCGGACATGGGGCAGATGAAGAAATGTCTGCACTTATCCGGGAAAGAATAATGCAGGTATAGGAACAGAAACCGTCCGCACTGATACCGGACGGTTTCTGTTTTGATTATTTATCTTTATGAACCATTTCACCGTCTTTTCCAATCAGATAGCCACCCGTATAAATCACTTTATTTTCCGGTTCATCAAATGCCGGAACCTCTTCATTTAGCAGCTGGAGTGCAGTTTCTAAACCCAGTTTGCCCATTTTTTCAGAATCCTGGAGCATAGTTCCGGACATTTCCCCTTCCACAATGGCATTGACTGCCTGCTGGCTTCCGTCAAAGCCGAATACGAGCACATCTTCTTTGCCGGCTTCTTTCAGCGCCCTGGAAGCACCCAGGGCCATTGGATCATTTTCTGCAAAGAGAACGGCTATATCAGGATGATAAAGTATCATTTTTTTAGTTTTGGTATATGCAAGGTTTTCGTCGGAGTTGGCATATTCCACCGCTGCTATTTTATACCCGGCATCTGTTACCTTAGAAATGAATGCATCGCCGCGGCGATTGGCGTAAACTGCAGAAGATTCACATTTCAGTACTGCCATTTCTTTTGAATGGTCTGGATTGTCTTTTAATAAACTTAAAGCATATTCTGCCACCTTTTCCCCACCGGCAATGCAGTCAGATACAATCAGGGCATCCTTGTCTGAACCGCCGTCACCGATATCCACGATGACAATGGGTATGTTTTTTTCGTGAGACAGATCTACAATTTCTTCCATATATCCCGGATAACAGGGGGAGACAACCAGAGCATCAATGTCCTGTGCAATCAGGCTTTTGCAACCGCGCAGCATTTCTTCCGGATCATTGTTCTGATTGTGGGTAAGCAGTGTAATGCCTAAATTTCCGGCATCCTCTTTTAAACTTTTGTCCATGCGTTTGAAAAAATCGTTTTCAAGCGTATAGACAGACCACCCTACATTAATACCATTGGGGCTTGCAGGTGTGATTTCTTGTATTACGGACTTTGTGATACCGGTATTTCCCGGATCTGAACATCCTGGAACGAGTAAAAACAATGCGCCTGCTGATAAGAATGTAAACAATTTTTTGCAATTTTTTTTGAGTCTCATATTTAAACACTCCTTTATGTGGTTATGATTGCGCACACCAGCTTTAATGATATAATAATAATTAGCTTTTGTATAGTACGTTAAATAAAAAATGTATGTAAAAATGTTATTTTTTCAGATTTATAGGGAAGATGAGAAAAAAGAATCCAGGTCTTTGCACAGCAAGGACCTGGTCCGCCCCCTTCTCTTTCCGAGACAGCATTCGTTGATTATTTTATCTTTTCTTCCTATTATTAAAGAAATAATAATATTGCCATTTATTGACTTTGCAATTTCTCGAGAGTATAATTAGGTATAAGTTTTATTCCGTGTGCAAAAGTGCAGCGGCGCTTGGTACAGGAATGGCATATACTATACCAGAGACGATGGATAAAGGGATGGATAGATGACGAACAACTATACGGGACTGAACGATGATGAAGTACAAAAACGTATTAACCTGGGTGAGGTGAATACGGTAGATACAAATATTTCCAAATCCAATAAGGATATTGTGAAAACCCATACGCTGACTTATTTTAACTTTTTAAATCTATTATTAGGCGTATTGGTTCTGATATCGGGACAATTTAAAAATATTACCTTTATGGGCGTTATTATTATTAATTCAGTAATTGGTATTGCCCAGGAATTAAAAGTAAAGAAGCTGATTGACAAACTGTCGGTTATAACAGCGTCCAAAGCTAAGGTGATCCGAAGCGGTGCCAGAATCATTATCCCGGTGAATGAGGTGGTAATTGATGATATTCTGATGGTGGAAAACGGAGACCAGGTGTGTTCTGATAGTATTGTTCTGGAATCTGACGGGATTGAAGTCAATGAATCCATGTTGACAGGGGAATCCAAGCCCGTGAAGAAGAAACCTGGAGATGTTCTTATGTCAGGCAGCTATCTGGTAGCAGGCAGCGGCATTGGGCGTGTGGAACATGTGGGGGAAGAGAATTATGCTACGGAGCTTGCGAAAAAAGCCAAGAGCAAGAAACGTGCCACGTCGGAAATGCAGCGAACGATTAAACGGATTATTAAAGTGCTGGGTATTTTGATTATTCCGGTTGGAATTTTATTATTCTGGTCTCAGAAAAGCGTTCACGATATCAGTTTTTCAAACGCCCTTGTCAGTACCGTTGCCGGAATTATTGGAATGATCCCGGAAGGGCTGGTCTTACTTACCAGTGTATCCTTTATCCTGGGAGTAGGCCGACTGGCGAAGCAGCGTGCACTGGTACAGGAAATGGAGGCAATCGAGGCCCTCGCCAGAGTAAATGTGCTCTGTCTGGATAAAACAGGTACCATTACCACTGGGAATCTGGAAGTTGTGGAAGTGGTACCTCTGGGAGATACGCAGAGTATCCGCGTTGAAAATATAATGAATGAAATAGCGTTTGCTTTTGATGACGTAAATGCTACGCAAAATGCATTGATGCAGCGTTTTAAGAAAACAAATCTCTGGCAAGTGGAAGAGAAGATTCCTTTTTCTTCAGATCGGAAATACAGGGCGATCCGGTTTGGGCAGGAAGGTGCATTTGTACTTGGAGCACCGGAATTTTTAATCCGGGATGACGAAGAATTAAAAGCCCGGGTGGATGGCTATTCCAATCAGGGTTTCCGTGTTCTGCTTCTTGGAAGCTGCGAGAAAATGTCTCAGGAAGATGGATCGGTGGACGGAGTAACACCGGTGGGACTGGTGGTTATTACTGATCAGATTCGTTCTACCGCTAAGGATACTTTTGCATATTTCAAAGAACAGCAGGTAGAGATTAAGGTTATCTCAGGGGATAATCCCATAACTGTTTCCAATATTGCGGTGAAAGCAGGATTGGAAGGCGGAGAACATTACGTGGATGCTTCCACGCTTCCGGAAGATTTTGAGGAACTCAAAGAGCAGGTTGCAAAATATTCTGTATTTGGCAGGGTTCGCCCGGAGCAGAAACAAAGCATTGTAAAAGCCTATCAGGCAAACCAGAAGGTTGTGGGAATGGTAGGAGACGGTGTCAATGATGTTCTTGCTTTAAAAGATGCCGACTGCGGTATTGCCATGGCAGCGGGAAGTGATGCGGCAAAGCAGGTTGCCCATATTGTACTTCTGGATTCGGATTTTGCATCTATGAAGAACATTGTGCGGGAAGGCCGCATGATCATTACAAATATTGAAAAAGTCAGTGCGCTGTATTTAACAAAAACAATTTATTCCGTTATATTATGTGTTATATTTATATTTTTACAGCGCTCTTATCCCTTTATTCCCATTCAGCTGTCCTGGATTAGCAGTACTGCAATTGGAATTCCCAGTTTTATCTTAACGCTGGAGCAGACAGAAGGTGTGACCACCACCGGATTCTTAAAGCATGTACTGCGGGTATCGCTGCCGGCTGCGCTGACGATGGTTCTCACTATGAGTACGATACAGGCATTAAGTCCTTTCTGGGGTATGAACGAAACAATGACATCTACCTTTAACCTTCTCGTTGGCGGTATGGTGAGTATGCTGGTGGTATTCCGAGTATGCAAACCTATGAATATGCTCAGAAGAGTGCTGAGTATTGGGGTAGTTGCTATATTTTGTACAGGGATTCTGATTGCTCCGGGATTGTTAGGGATATATGATGTATTCCGCTGGGAAGTAATCTTTGTGATACCAATGATCTGCATGGCACTGGTACTGGAACGGGGTTTCGCAAGATTTGTGAACTACTGTTACATTTTAAAGGATAAAATTTCTAAAAAAATATATGAAAAGTTAAGAAAGCATTATACCAGTATTAATTAAACTGGGGAAATCTTGAATACGGCTGCAGAATCAATCAGAACTGGGCTTAAAGCTCTTCTGGGTGATTTTACAGCCGTATTTTATTTGCCCTGCGCATATTTCCAACAGGTTCAAACGGACCTGCACAAGTGCTTGACGGGTCATTTGGCATATTAAGCAGATAAAATTATTGACATATTAAGCAGAGGTAAGATTATTGACATTTTAGACGGAGGTTAGATTAGACCTTGTTTATGACTGAGATTTTCACTGGTGAAGATCATCGGAAAGCTGATACATTTCTTTATAGTCTTTTGGTGAAATGCCGTATTCTTTTTTAAAAGCCCGATAAAAGCTGGAATAGTCTTTAAAACCATATTGCTCGAAAACTCTGCTGATTGGCATACTGCCAAGAATGGCATCTCTGCAGGCATGCAGTCTTTTTTTTGTAATGTACTGGTGGATGGAGATGCCGATATTGTCTTTAAACGTATGGGAAATATAAAACTTGCTGACATAAAAATGCTGTGCCAAATGTTCCAGGGACAGGTCTGCATCCAGGTGATCCGATACATAATTACATATATTCAAATACAGGGATTTTTCTGAAGTGGCGGTTTTCTGATGATTTTGTTCATAAACCAGCCTGTTTAGGTAAAGAACCAGAGTATTAATCTGAAGGGATATTTCAGATTCTTTACCAAATCGATCGTTCCTGGTTTCTTCGATCAGCCGGAAGATCATGGATTGTATGGCGTTAAAGGTAATGACTTCCGTATGGTAGACATAGTGCTTTGCTGTAACGGTATACTGCATCAGGTAGATATAATCGGTTGAGGCGTTGGTGAGCCTGCTGCAGTATTCTTTGCTGATCCAAAGTACAAACCGCCGGTAGGGTTTCTCCTGATCAAGGAAACAGGGGTGATGCTTTGTGCCCGGCGGAATCAGTAAAAAGTCCCCTGGTCTGACGGGGTGGGGGGTTCCATTGATTGAAATGTTCACATTCCCTTCCAGAAAGAAATAAAACTCATAGTAATCGTGGCTGTGGGAGTCCACAGGTGAAAGTCCCAGATCACTGTAATAATAGATTTCAAAATCTTTGGAGCGCATATATTGGCGGGTGCTGAAAGCCGTCTGAAGGTTTTTCTTCATAGTCTTGTAGGAGTCCTTTCTGACTAGTGCCGCCCGGCACAAGCTGATTTTTGGTTATCAAATTCATTTAGTTCAACATACTGTAACAGTTCAGACAGGGTCAGCTCGTCTGAACTGTTACAACATACCGGATTTAGTGCATCGTATCCTTTTGGGGGTAAATCCTATTATAATACGTTACAGCAAGTTTTGCAATGTATACAACAACTATACCAATTGGATTTTTCGGTAATAAAAGTATAATAAGAATTATCAAATAGAGAAAGCTTTGCCAGAGGATGTGCCTACATCCTTGGGAACGATGCATAAGAAAGGTAAATGGTGGATTTTATGGAAATGACATTGAGATGGTATGGGAGCAGGCATGATTCGGTAACTTTAGAACAGATCAGACAGATTCCGGGGGTGACAGGTGTGATTACGACCCTGTATGATTCCGTTCCGGGAGAGGCGTGGAGTACTTCGGATATTCAGGCAATGAAGGATGAAGTGGAGGCAGCAGGGCTTCACGTGTCCGGCATTGAGAGTGTAAATATCCATGATGCGATTAAGGTGGGAACTCGCGGCCGGGATCGTTATATTGATAATTATATTACCACACTTGAGCGATTAGGGCAGGCGGATATTCATCTGGTTTGCTATAACTTTATGCCGGTATTCGACTGGACCAGAACAGAGCTTGCGCGAAAGAGGCCCGATGGCTCTACAGTATTGGCATATAATCAGGAGACTGTAGATAAATTGAATCCGGAAGATATGTTTACTTCCATAGATTCTGATTCCAACGGCTTTGTACTTCCGGGCTGGGAACCGGAGAGGATGTCAAAAATCAAAGAATTATTTGAACTGTATAAAGAAGTGGATTGCGAAATATTATTTGAAAACCTGAAATATTTTCTGGAAAGAATTATGCCGGTCTGTGATAAATATGACATCAATATGGCAATTCACCCGGATGATCCGGCATGGAGCGTTTTTGGACTTCCAAGAATCATTATTAATAAGGAAAATATTTTAAGAATGATGAAAATGGTGGATAATCCTCATAATGGAGTGACATTCTGTTCGGGCTCCTATGGTACCAATCTGGAAAATGATTTGCCTGACATGATCCGTTCCCTGAAAGGCAGGATTCATTTTGCACATGTAAGAAATTTGAAGTTCAATTCCCCAACGGATTTTGAGGAAGCGGCGCATTTATCCAGTGATGGCACATTTGATATGTACGAAATCATGAAGGCTTTGTATGAGATTGGATTTGAAGGCCCGATCAGACCGGATCACGGACGCATGATCTGGGGAGAAGTTGCAATGCCGGGTTATGGTTTGTATGACCGTGCATTAGGTGCTGCCTATCTCAACGGGCTTTGGGAAGCGATTGTGAAAAACGATCTGAAGCGTGTCCGTTTGGGTCGTTGCTCGCGGGAATAAATAAATTCATATATTTTAAAGAAAAGAGGAACTGGCATGCAGTTAAATAAAATTGGTTTACAGGATAGAACGGCTTGGGAAAAAGCCGGATATAAGCTTCCGGGATTTGACCGGGAAGCAGTGCGGATAAATACCATGGAGCATCCATTTTGGGTCCACTTCGGCGCGGGGAATATCTTTCGGGCTTTTCAGGCAAATGTAGTGCAGAATCTTTTGAACAGAGGCGTTCTGGACCGTGGATTGATCGTTGCGGAAGGCTATGATTATGAAATAATCGGGAAAATGAATATCCCTCACGATGATTACAGTATTCTTGTCACTTTAAAGGCAGATGGTTCTGTGGAGAAAACAGTGGTGGGCAGCGTCGTGGAATCCCTTACGGCTGATAGTGATAATGACCGGGATTATAATCGTTTAAAAGAGATCTTTCAGAAAGATTCTCTGAAAATGGTCAGCTTTACCATTACAGAAAAAGGCTACAGCCTGGTGAATGGAAAAGGAGAGCAGCTGCCGTCTGTGAAAGCGGATATGGAGTGCGGTCCGAAAAAGCCGGAGAGTTACATTGGGAAAATTGCTGCGCTTTTGTATGAGAGATATCTGTCAGAGGAAAAGCCGGTAGCTATGGTAAGTATGGATAACTGTTCCCACAACGGAAGCAGATTATATGAGGCGGTGGCAGCTTTTGCCAGAGCATGGGAAGAAAATGGAACTGTGAAAACCGGTTTCCTGGCATATGTGAATGATAAAGAGAAAGTATCTTTTCCCTGGACCATGATCGATAAAATCACACCAAGACCGGATCCAACCGTAAAAGAAATACTGGAAAAAGACGGTGTGGAGCAGCTGGATCAGATCGTCACTTCAAAAAATACCTATGCAGCACCATTTGTCAATGCAGAAGAATGTGAATATCTGGTGATAGAAGATGCATTTCCAAATGGAAGACCGGATCTGGAAAGGGGCGGTATCCTTTTCGCTGCCAGAGAGACGGTAGATAAAGTGGAGAAAATGAAAGTGTGCACCTGTTTAAATCCGCTGCATACTTCCCTGGCGGTGTTTGGATGTCTCCTGGGATACGATTTGATTTCCAAGGAAATGAAAGACCCCGCGTTAAAAAAACTGGTGGAAGTGATCGGTTATGAGGAAGGACTGCCGGTTGTGATCAATCCTGGGATTCTGGATCCTGAAAATTTTATAGATGAAGTCTTGAATGTGAGAATTCCAAATCCGTTTATGCCGGATACGCCTCAGAGAATCGCAACGGATACTTCCCAGAAGCTGGCGATACGCTTTGGGGAGACCGTGAAAGCATATCAGAAATCGGAACAGTTAAATGTGAAGGATCTGAAAATGATTCCATTGGTTTTTGCCGGGTGGATCCGTTACCTGGTTGGAGTAGACGATAATGGGGATGCATTTACCTTAAGCCCCGATCCCATGCTGGATACTTTGATGCCCCTGATCAAGGAACTGAAGCTGGGAGGAGAATCCGATGTTCACCGGATACTAAAACCTCTTTTGTCTGATGAGAAGATCTTTGGCATAAATGTGTATGATGCGGGAATGGGAGAACTGGTAGAGTCATATGTAAAAGAAATGACAGCGGGACCCGGAGCCGTAAGAAGCTTATTGAATAAGATAACCGGTGTATGAATTGAGGGAGAGGATGAAATGAAGCAATTTTTAGATGAAAATTTTCTGTTGAAAAATGATACGGCTAAAACGCTGTATCACAGTTATGCAAAGAATATGCCTATTTTTGATTTCCATAATCATCTGAGCGCCGAGGAAATTTATAAGGACTGCTGTTTTGAAAATATTGCCCGGGTGTGGCTTGGCGGTGATCATTACAAATGGAGAGCCATGCGCGCATATGGAATACCGGAAGAGCAGATTACCGGAAATAAAGTGAGTGACTGGGAGAAGTTTAAAGCCTGGGCAAAAACAGTACAGGCGGCTATGGGTAATCCGCTTTATCACTGGACGCACTTGGAACTACAGCGATATTTTGGAATAACAAAGCCCCTGACACCGGAAAATGCCAAAGAGATCTGGGATAAGTGCAATGAGAAGCTGCGGCAAGAAGAATATTCGGTTCGAAATCTGCTTCAGATGCAGCAAGTAAAAGCATTGTGCACGACAAATGACCCTCTGGAAGACCTTGATTACCACAGGAAGTTAAAAGACGAGGGATATCAGATTCAGGTACTGCCCACCTTTCGTCCGGACAGGGCGATTGCTCTGGAAAAAGATGATTTTGTACCGTATATAAGGGAACTTGGGGAAAAGGTGGGATATGAACTGGCTTCGATTGATCTTTTGCTGGATGCATTAAAAGACAGATTAGACTTCTTCGTAAAAATGGGTTGTGTGGTCAGCGATCACAGCCTGGAATGTAATATCTACCGGGAATCGGACAGAGATGAGGCTGATTTGATTTATCAGAAAAAGCGGGAGGGCAGAGAAATCACTCCTGCAGAATTTGGAAAATACCGCGGATTTGTTCTTCGCAGTCTGGGACGTGAATACCATAGGCGGCAGATGGTAATGCAGCTGCATATCGGGGCACTTCGCAATAATTCATCCCGTATGTTTCGGATTACCGGGGCAGACAGCGGTTTTGACGGGATGAATGATTTTCACTATGCGCCTGAAATCAGTGCACTGCTGGACAGTATGGACAAAACAGATGAATTGCCTAAGACCGTTCTCTATTGCCTGAATCCCAATGACATGGAGATGCTGGCTGTTATGGCTGGTAATTTTCAGGGAGGACAGATAAAAGGGAAGGTACAGCTGGGGGCGGCATGGTGGTTTAATGATCATAAAGCCGGGATGGAAAAACATCTGGAGGATCTTGCAGATGTGGGGATTCTACCTACTTTTATTGGAATGCTTACCGACTCCAGAAGCTTCTTATCCTTCCCAAGGCACGAATATTTCCGGAGAATTCTCTGTGAAAAACTGGGCAGCTGGGTGGAGGACGGCGAATACCCGCCGGACCTGGCATACCTGGGAAAAGCAGTGAAGGATATCTGTTATGGAAATGCAGCTGCATATTTTGGAATACCCAGCTAATCCCGTCCGTCACCAGAGCGTGTTTGAAACACGCTCCAGGGAGGGGAATGTTCTTCCTATTTCCATTCACGCCGGTATTCTTGCGGGGTGACATTCATATGTTTGCGGAAGATTTTCGTAAAGTAATTTCCACAGGAAAATCCGCAGGATACAGCGATGTGATGAACGGGAAGAGCTGTTTCAAGAAGGAGGGCGGCAGCCTGCTGCAAACGGATGTTTGTCAGGTATTTAATGGGAGGGACGCCGGTTTCTCTGGTAAATTCCCGTGTCAGATGATTGGGGGAAATATCAAGAAGACATGCGATTCTTTCAATGCCTTCAATGGAATTATATTGTGTTTCCATAATTTTTATGGCGGCCTGTGTCCGGTTAGAGTAATCGGCTTCATTGTGTATGACACTCTGGCAGAGCCGGCACAAAAAACGGTAAGCAAATTCACTGGCAAGAAACGGATGAAACATTCTGCCGCTTTGGGTTTGGTTATATAAGTCGAAAAGAGTCTGAATGGCGCTGTTTTGCAGCGGCAGATCCAGAATCTTTCCGGCTTTTTTTGTGATGAGTTCATAGTAGCTGGAGACTGCGCTGCCTTTTAAGAGCAGAAAAATAAATTCCCAGGGCTGCTCTTCATTATCAGCCGGCATGTAATATTTTTCGTCGTCTGGTATATGTATAAAAAATCCCTGTCCCGGCTTCAGGCTAAAACGTTTACCGTGAGATTCAAAGATTCCTTCCCCTTTTAAGGTATATTGGAAAAGGTAACTGTCGATATTCCGATTCCGGTTATCGAAGTAATAGTCTGTATTAGATCGCTGCTCGATTCCCATGCAGCTAATGGATAAGCATGGGTCCTGGAGTTCATCCGGAAATAAAAAGTTATAAAATCCAAAGTTATATGCCATCAAAAAATTACCCCTTTTATCATATTAGTCAGATTGATTATTTGCCAATAACTGTATATTATAGAATTATGATAACACAGGGTATACGGAAAGTATATAGCAAAAAATTACCATATGGAGGGATACTATGAGCTTTAAAGTAGCATTTATCGGTGCAGGGAGTTTAGGATTTACCAGAGGTTTGCTAAGAGATATTTTGTCTGTGAAAGAGTTTTCTGACATCGAGGTGGCATTTACCGATATGAACGAGGAAAACCTGAAGATGGTGACACAGCTCTGCCAGAGGGACATTGATGAAAACGGGCTTAAAATCAAGATTTTATCCACTACGAACCGGAGAGAAGCATTTCAGAATGCCAAATATGTGATTAACTGTGTCAGGGTGGGGATGCTGGAAGCATTTGCAACGGATGTGGAAATTCCATTGAAATATGGTGTGGACCAATGTGTTGGTGATACCTTATGTATTGGCGGCATTATGTACGGACAGAGGGGAATTGCAACTCTACTGGAATTCTGCAGGGATATTCGTGAGGTGGCAAAACCGGGGTGCATCCTTTTGAATTATTCCAATCCAAACGCCATGCTTACCTGGGCATGCAATAAATATGGAAAAGTTAAGACTTATGGTCTGTGTCATGGAGTCCAGCATGGACATGCGCAGATTGCAAAGGCATTTGGTGTGGAAGTTAAGGATGTGGATATTATCTGTGCAGGACTGAATCACCAGACCTGGTACATCAGCACTAAGATAAAGGGAGAGGAAAGAGTACAGGAGCTCTACGAATTGATGTTAAACCAGCAGGATATGCTGGACAACGAAAATATCCGTCTGGATGTTATGAAAAACTTTGGCTATTATTCAACAGAATCCAATGGCCATCTGTCCGAATATCTTTCCTGGTACCGGAAACGCCCGGAAGATATGGAGAATTGGATTAACTACAGCAGTTGGATTCAGGGGGAGACAGCGGGATATCTAAGAGTTTGCAAAGAGGGCAGAAACTGGTTTGAAACAGACTTCCCAAACTGGATGAAGGAACCTGCAAAAGAATTTAAACAGGAAGAACGGAGTTTGGAACATGGAAGTTACATAATCGAGAGTCTGGAAACAGGACGCCCGTACCGGGGACATTTTAATATTATGAACGAAGGCTGTATCACGAATATACCTGATGAATGCGTGGTGGAAGTTCCGTGTTACGTTGATCACAATGGGATCTCTGTTCCGAAGGTAGGAGATCTGCCGCTTGGATGTGCGGCCATTTGTTCCCAGAGTGTGTGGGTTCAAAAGCTTTCCGTGGAAGCAGCAGTACACGGAGATATCAGACTGTTGTATCAGGCGGCAATGATGGATCCGCTGACAGGGGCCGTATGTACACCAGGCGAAATAAGGCAGATGGTAGATGAGATGTTAATAGCAGGCGAAAAATGGCTGCCCCAGTATACCGGTGAAATTGCAAAGGCAAAAGGGCGTATGCAGGGGGAACTGCTGCCATACCGCCCGGCAAAAGGATTTTCCATGAAAGAAAAATCCGTAGAAGAAATGTCTCAGGATAAGGAAAAAGCCAGAGGTATGGCGCAAGCTGCAGCAAAAGAAAATGTTAATTAATTTGAAATTAGGAATTCATCTAATGATACAAGTGTAATTCAACTTATAAAGTAACAAACTGGCTCCTTTGACATATCTTAATTATAAAGGTATGTCAGAGGAGATTTTTATGACTAAAATTATTTTAGATGCCGGGCATGGCGGTACGGATACCGGTGTTGTTTACAAGGGGCGTCAGGAAAAAGATGATGCATTAAAGCTTACGCAAGCAGTGGGAAAACTATTGGAAGAAAAGGGAATAGAAGTGGTCTATACACGTTCTGACGATGAATACCGGACGCCTATTGAACGGGCAAATATTGCCAATGAGGAACAGGCTGACTACTACATTTCACTGCACCGGAATTCCAGCCCTGTGGAAAATCAGTACTCTGGTGTGGAATCCTTAATTTATGATGACTCCGGTATAAAATCAGATATGGCGGATGATATAAATGGAGAATTGGAAGAAGTGGGATTTAAAAACCAGGGGGTTAAAGTCCGTCCCGGGCTGGTTGTATTAAAAAGGACAAATATGCCTGCTGTTTGGGTAGAAGTAGGATTTATGAACAGCGACGAAGATAATCTGGTATTTGACACCCGGTTTGATGATATCGCCCAGGCGATCGTGAACGGAATTATGGAATCTCTGGACGAAGCTTCGTCACAGCCTACTTATTATCGTGTACAGACCGGAACTTTCAGAAGAAGAGATAATGCGGAGAGACTGTTAGAGCAGCTGCAAAGCCAGGGCTTTCCTGCGTTTATCATCAATGAGGACGGATACTACAAAGTACAGGTGGGTGCATTTGAAGTGATGGATAATGCAATTCGTATGGAAGCCACACTTCGCAGGTACGGATATCCTACTTTTTTAGCTACTTAAAAATTGGTATAAAAGCCGGAGTCAGAGCGTGTTTGAAAAATTCTCCTGCCATTTTTCAAATACGTTCTGCCTGGAGGCATAAAAAGAATACAAGGTGAATAGTAATATTAAGGGGTATTTTCTCCGCTGTGGTATTTTTCAGATCCATGGCGGAGATTTTTTTGTTTCTGAATTTTTTTTAATTGAAACAGAAATTAGATCATTTAATATACATTGATTTCTCTGAGAAATCATATGTATTAACAATATAAGTTTCGAATTCTGCAATAAAGGTCGGATACAGTCAAAAACCCCGCTGCAGTCGCCAAATGGACGCGTCAGCGTGTCCGCTTGGCTCGTTGCTCGCGGGAATAAAAAGATGCAGAATATAGAAATATAAGAAAGGGTGTATGCATGTATTTTTCACGGGATGCATTATACCAATTTATAATTGATAAGTCGAAAAATAAACTTGTTGTAAATGGAATTTTGTCAGCAGGGGTCTGTATTGTAACCGGTATTTATCTGGGAATTGGTTCTTACTTTTCTTCCCACTTTATATTCTGTTCCACAATTAATGGAATCGAATGCGGTAAAATGACAGCGCAAGAAGCAGAAAATGAAATGGCGGAAAACCTGTTGGATTACCGACTGGAGCTGATTGAACGTGGGGGAAAAAGGGAAGTCATTACAGGCAGAAACCTTGGGCTCACTTATCTGCAGGAAGGGCAGGTGGGACAGATTTTAGAAAATCAAAATGGTTTTTCCTGGGGGGTATCTCTTGGGAAAGGTAAAGATTACAGCGTTGTGCTTCCGGTGGAATATAACCAGGAAGTACTAAATGACCTGATAGACGGCCTGGATTGTTTTTCGCCAGATAAAATCATAGCACCCCAGGATGCCGTCATTGTAGAAAAAGACTATGGCTTTGAGATACAGTCTGAAATTCTTGGAACTACCATCAACCGGGAACGCCTTAGGAAAGCGGTTGAAAATGCAATTGCCACCAGCAGGCAAGTCATTGATCTGGATAAATCCGGGATCTATGAATCACCGGAGATACTTCACACAGACAGAAGCCTGCAGAATGAATTGAAGCAGTTGAATGATCTGACCACAGCAGATATAATTTTTGATTTTACCGACAGAAAAAAAGAGGTAAACCGCGGTGTCATCCGTGAGCTGCTTTCAAAGGATATGGACGGAAATTATTTTCTGGATGAAAATAAGGTAGGGGAGTGGGTATGCCAGTTAGCTTATGAAACGGATACCTTTGGGCTTTCCAGGAAATTTAAAAAGAACGATGGAAATACCATAACACTTCCAAGGGGCGGTGATTATGGGTGGTGTATCGACCGCCCGGCTACAACGAAGAAATTGTATGAGGCAATTAAAAACGGAATTACCGGTAATATGGATCCTGCCTATCTCTACACGGGAAAAGACAGGGGAAAAAATGATATAGGGAATACATACGTGGAAATTTGCATATCCCAGCAGCGGATGTGGTTTTATAAGGATGGAAAAGAACTGGTAGATACTCCAGTCGTGACAGGCAATCCCAACAAAGGGAATGCGACACCTTCCAATGGGGTATGGGCGATTGACGGAGTGATACATGGGCAGATCTTAAGAGGGGAAGACTATGCGCAGCCGGTGACGTACTGGATGCCTTTTAATGGAAATGTGGGCATTCATGATGCAGGCTCTTTCCGCTCGGCGTTTGGCTATGATATTTATCTCTGGAACGGATCCCATGGTTGTATCAACACCCCTGACAAAGCCGCTGCGGTGATCTTCGATAACGTAGAACGGGGAACGCCTGTAGTGGTGTATGATTAAACTTTGTGGCGGGATAGATGAAATTGGCGCTTGCTTCTGGTTTGGATTTTAAGTATAGTGTCTGGATTAAAATTGTTGAAATAAAATAAATTTTTCAAAAAGAATGGAAATATGGATATAGAATATTTCAATCCAGAATGAGAAACCTAATAGTGTATAGCAGAATGTCTGCTTCATAATATGCATGGGAATCGTTTTTGCAATAATTTAAAATATACCTAAAATTCTTATATTTCTTAAAATTATCGAAAAGTACTTTCTCTAATATGCATAAAATGATATGATAGTAGAAAGCATACTACTAGAGCGTGTTTGAAATTCATTCCTGCCATCTTCACGCTGCACTTTGCGGTATCATTGCCCCGAATTCAGGTTACATAGCACGCTTGTCGTCCTATATACGGAACAATTCACCTGCAAACTGGAACACAGCTGTCAGGAAGTAATTTTAAACACGCTCTAGAGTGATTAATGAGGGATGAAAATGAAAGAAGAAAAAAGGGAAGAACTGGAAAAAGAGAAAATCACCGAAGTTGGGAAAGAAATAAACAACAATGTAAATGAGGAATCCACGGATAAAACCTTGGATATTCAGGATAGAAATGATGATTTGGGTGGCGGCGAGGAGCAAAAAAAGCAAGGAACACAAAAAACAGAAGTAAGCCAGGATAAAGGAAAAAGCCAAGATAAGGAAGAAATCCAAGATAAAGAAGAAATCCAAGACAAAGAAGAAATCCAGGATAAAGAAAAGGACCAGGATAAAGAAGAAATTCAAGACAAACATGAAAATCCGGATGAACAGGAACCCCAAGAAGCAGATAATAAGCAAATTGATCAGGATCAGCAAGAAAAGAATGAAGAAAAAAAAGAAAACCAGGTAGCTGAACACAAAGATCAGGAAAAGGGACAGCAAACCGAACAGCAAATTAATCAGCCGGTGAATGATTCACAAAATGAGGATATTTCGGATACCCTGCCAACAAAGAAAAAAAGCCGGATTTGGAAAAAAATTCTTATTGGTTTTGGATGCTTTGTGGTGCTGTGCATTTTTGGAGTATATATAGGAGGTGCTGTCTATTTCCAGGATAAATTCTTTTTTAATACCAAGGTAAATGGTATGGATGTGTCCAAACAGACCGTTGAGATGGTGGACAACACTATAGCAGATAATATCCATAAATACACCATTACACTCTTGGAAAGAGGAAAGAAAAAAGAGAAGATAACAGCTGACCAGATCGGATATCACTATGTATCGGGCGGCGAAGTCCAGACTTTTAAAGATCAGCAGAACCCATATACCTGGCCCAAGGCGTTGTGGGAGAATTACCGCTATAAATTTGAATCCAGTACCACCTATGATAAGAAAAAATTATCTAAGACCTTACAAGCATTGGATTGTATGAATGAAAAAAATGTTGTGGCACCTAAAGATGCATTTCTCAAGTTTGGTGAAACCAATTACGAAATAGAACCGGAGGTGGAAGGCAACACGGTTGATTATGAGAAACTGGCGGCGCTTGTGAAAGATTTGATTGAACATGGAGAAAAGAAGGTATCTCTGGAAAAGAACGATTGTTATGTGCAGCCGGCTGTTCGCCAGGATAATGAGCCGCTGAATCAGTTAATGAATAACCTGAACCAGTACTGCAGAACCAGTATCACCTATGTATTTGGTGAGAAAAGAGATGTACTGGATGGAAAAACGATTAAAGACTGGGTAACATACGATGAAGCGGGCACGGTAACTTTTGATGAAGAACAGGTACGCAATTATGTAAATATGCTGGCTGATCGATACGATACTTATGACAGACCCAGAGAATTTAAAACCAATGACGGTTCTATGGTAACGGTAAAAGGCGGCAGCTATGGCTGGATGGTTGACCAGGAACAGGAAATTGTTGATTTGACCAAGCTGATTCAACTGGGGGCGGTGCAGGAGAGAACGCCTGCCTTTGCACAGACAGCAGTCAGTTTTGAAAACAGTGATTTGGGACAGGATTATATAGAAATTGATCTGACAAGGCAGCATCTGTGGATGTATATTGGTGGACAGGTGGCAGTTTCCAGTGACTTTGTATCAGGAAGCATGGTAAAAGCAGGTTGTGCAACGCCTGGCGGTACCTATACTCTGTATTATAAGAAATCTCCGGACGTATTAAGAAGTGACAAACCAGGAGACAGTTATGCAACACCGGTGACTTACTGGATGCCATTTAACGGCGGAATCGGGCTTCATGATGCAAACTGGAGAGGAAGCTTCGGCGGAAATATATATCAGTATAATGGATCACATGGCTGTATAAATCTGCCTACCGATGCTGCAAGACAAATTTATGAACAGATATATAAAGGATTTCCAATTATCTGTTACTATCGATAAAGAATAGGCTGGGAATAATATGCAATATGAAAATATGGAAAAGGGAATCTTTTTAGACAGACCCAACCGTTTTATTGCGAATGTTGAGATCAGGGGCGTTAAAGAAGTCTGCCATGTGAAGAACACAGGTCGGTGCAGGGAGCTTTTAACGCCCCGTGCCACTGTGTACGTTCAAAAAAGCAATAATCCGGACCGAAAAACGAAATATGATTTGATTGGCGTAATAAAAGGAGATATAATGATCAATATGGATTCCCAGGCGCCCAACAAAGTAGTCGGGGAGTGGATACAGGAAAGTGGTTATTTTAAAAACGTAACCTATATCAAACCGGAAATGAAGTATGGAAATTCCAGGTTTGACTTTTATTTGGAAGCGGACGGGAAAAAGATTTTTATGGAAGTAAAAGGTGTCACCCTTGAAGAAGACGGCATTGCAAGATTTCCGGATGCTCCTACTTTACGCGGGGTCAAACACATACAGGAATTAAAAGAATGTATAAATGAAGGATATGAGGCTTATATCTTTTTTGTAATACAAATGAAACATGTACAGGAATTCAGGCCAAATGACTTAACCCACCCGGAATTTGGTGATGCACTCCGCCAGGCTAGGCAGGCAGGTGTACATATACTGGCGTATGACAGTAATGTTACAGAGGACAGCATAAAAATAGATACAGAAATTAAAGTTATTTTATAGTTAATACTAGGAGAATATATGTTAAATGAGATTGTGGAACCGCTGCTTTTGTGGTTCCGGACAAATGCCAGGGTACTTCCCTGGCGGGAAGATAAGTCTGCATATCGAATCTGGGTTTCAGAGATTATGCTGCAGCAGACCAGAGTTGAGGCAGTAAAACCATTTTTTGAACGATTTACAAAGGCTCTGCCGGATGTTCAGGCATTGGCGGCATGTGAGGAAGATAAACTGCTGAAATTGTGGGAAGGACTGGGGTATTATAATCGGGTAAGGAATATGCAGATAGCAGCTAAAACCATAGTAGAAGATTATGGCGGACAGCTTCCGGCTGATTACGAAGCATTGCTGACACTAAAAGGAATTGGAAACTACACGGCCGGTGCAGTTGCATCCATCGCCTATAACATCCCGGTACCCGCAGTGGATGGGAACGTACTTCGGGTAATTTCTCGGGTAATGGCAAGTGAAGATGATATAATGAAACCGTCCGTCCGCAAGAAGATGGAAGAGGATATCAAGGCTATCATGCCAAAAGAATGCCCCGGAGACTTCAACCAGGCATTAATGGAACTTGGTGCTACAGTCTGTGTACCAAATGGAATGGCAAAATGTGATATCTGCCCCCTTGCATCGATCTGTAAAGCAAGGGAACTGGATATCGTAATGGAATTGCCTAAGAAAGCAAAACAAAAGCCAAGGCGGATCGAAGAAAAAACGGTGCTGGTGATAAAAGACGGTGACAAAGCAGCGATAAGAAAACGTCCGAAAAAGGGACTTTTGGCGGGGCTGTATGAATTGCCGAACCTGGAAGGACATTTGACGGCAGATGAAGTGCTGGTGTATCTAAAAGAACGTAATTTTGCACCAATCAGGATTCGGGAATTGAGAGAATCGAAACACATTTTCAGCCATGTGGAATGGAGAATGACGGGATATGTCATTCAGGTTGAAGAACTGGAAAATGCAAAAGATACGGGAATGCTGTTTGTTGAACCCTGGAAAACCCAGGAGGAATATCCCATTCCGGCAGCTTTTGGTGCATATGCGGATTATCTGCAAATTAAACTAGGACAGGAAAAATACGAAGTATAGGGGAAAATAACATGAAATTATTATCAATTGCAATTCCATGCTACAATGCGCAGGAGTACATGAGAAAATGTATTGAATCCCTGCTGGTGGGTGGAGAAGATGTGGAAATTCTGGTAGTAGATGATGGTTCCAAAGATGATACTGCAGCGATTGCAGATGAATATGAAAAAGAATACCCTACCATAGTGAAAGCAATCCATCAGGAAAACGGCGGTCATGGAGAAGCAGTAAATGCCGGGCTGCGCAATGCTACCGGTATCTATTTTAAAGTAGTGGACAGTGATGACTGGGTGGATCCCGATGCATACCGGACTATTCTCAGTAAAATAGCAGATATGATAGGCGGACCCAATACCGTGGATATGATTATCAGTAATTTTATATATGATAAAGTCGGGGCGCGCAGAAAGAAAGTCATGCAGTACCGTTCTGCGTTTCCACAGAATGAAATTTTCACCTGGGATGAAGTCCACAATCTCAGGAAGGGACACTATATCCTGATGCATTCTGTAATATACAGAACCCAGCTTTTAAAAGCATGCGGACTGGAGCTGCCAAAGCATACATTCTATGTAGACAACCTGTTTGTATTTCAGCCCCTGCCTTACGTGAAAAATATGTATTATCTGGATGTAAACTTCTATCATTACTTTATAGGAAGAGATGACCAGTCCGTAAATGAAGAGGTTATGATACGCAGGATAGATCAGCAGATCCGGGTGAATAAAATCATGATAGATACGATGGCGTCAGCAAAAGTTTCTAATAAGAAGCTCCGCAAATATATGCTGAACTATCTGGATATTATTATGACGGTGTCTTCCATTATGCTGATTCGTTCGGAAACAGATGAAAACTTTGAGAAGAAGAAAGAATTGTGGTCCTATTTAAAGAAGGTGGACCGAAGACTTTATATCAAGATACGTACCGGCCTGCTTGGACGTACCGTGAATCTCCCTGGAAAGAGCGGAAGGAATGTGTCCGTAGCCGCATATAAGTTAACCAGAAAATTTTTCGGATTTAATTAATAATTAAACATAAACTCTCCCTTATCCCAGGATAATGGAGAGTTTTTTGGATTCAAAAAAGATTTCAATATCAGAACGGAAATCAAAAGATTCACCGTCAGCATGGACTGCAAGAGGAACTTCTGTCTGTATCCTTGCCCGGTGGCAGCGGAAAATATGTACACCCTTTGCACCGGTATGTTTTCCTAAGAATGCAGTGGGAAGCAGTAACAGTACTTTTAACTTGGACATTTTTTCGATTACGCAGATATCCAGAATATCATCGGAAGCATCCGCTCTTGGGCAGAACTTAAATCCGCCCCCTTCGTATTGGGTATTCATAGCAGCAATAAAATATACATTTTTATAGAAATGTTTCCTTTTAGCATCCATGGTCAGCGTCATAGAAGCCGGTTTCAACACAAACAGCTGTTTTAAGGCAATTCCAAGATAGGTCAGTTTGCCTAGTTTAAACTTGTTTAAAGCTTTTTTTATATTGGAGTGCAGGGCTTCGTGGCAGACTGCGGCATCAAATCCAATTCCGGTACTGACGATAAAGTTTCTGCATTCCTGCCTGCTTTGATTGACACCGATGCTGACTTTTTGAATGATAGCTGGATAAAGAACCGCGTTTAAGGCATCCAGTGGATTCACCGGAAGGTGCAGACCTCTTGCAAGATCATTGCTGGAGCCGGTTGGAATATAACCAAACACGATAGAGTCCAGATTTTTAAGCCCATTGATTACTTCATTGGCGGTTCCGTCTCCGCCCACAGCCGCAATCGTACAGGGATTTTTAGTAGTGGAGATTAATTCAGCCAGCCGGAGAGCATGGTTTTTCTTCTTGGTAAAATAGACGGTGTATTTTATTTTACGTTCTCTAAGTTCCTTCTCCAGCATATTCCAGATCTTCCGGCCCTTACCGGAACTGGATTTCGGATTTACAATAAAATAATACATATAAGTTCCCCCAAAATTGATATGTTAACATCATAATATAAGAGTAGAGAAAAGTAAATACCAGCGTTGTAATTTTGAGAAAATTATGGTATTATGAAAAACAGACTATATCCTAGGAGGAAAGACATGGAAAAAGAGACAGTTTCCAAAAATTTTATTGAGCAGATTATTGAAAAAGATTTAGCAGAAGGACATTGCGAGACAGTATGTACCAGATTCCCGCCAGAGCCAAACGGCTATCTTCATATAGGACATGCAAAGTCAATCCTGTTAAACTATGGATTGGCACAGCAGTATCAGGGCAAGTTTAATATGAGGTTCGATGATACGAACCCTACAAAGGAAAAAATTGAATTTGTAGAGTCTATCAAAGAAGACATTAAATGGCTGGGTGCAGACTGGGAAGACCGCCTGTTTTTTGCATCTAATTATTTCGAGCAGATGTATGAATGTGCTGTGAAGCTGATAAAAAAAGGAAAAGCCTATGTCTGCGATTTGAATGCAGAGCAGATCAGAGAATATCGCGGAACCCTCAAGGAGCCGGGAAAGAACAGCCCTTTCCGGGACAGAAGCATAGAAGAGAACCTGGAATTATTTGAAAATATGAAAAATGGCAAATATGCAGACGGCGAAAGAGTGTTAAGGGCAAAAATCGATATGTCCTCACCGAATATCAACATGCGTGACCCGATTATCTACCGTGTTGCACATATGACACATCACAACACTGGAGATCAATGGTGCATTTATCCTATGTATGACTTTGCCCATCCCATTGAGGATGCAATTGAAGGCATTACACATTCGATCTGTACTCTGGAATTTGAAGACCACAGACCTCTTTATGACTGGGTAGTCCGTGAGCTGGAATATCCCCATCCTCCAAAGCAGATTGAATTTGCAAAATTATATCTGACCAATGTAGTAACCGGAAAACGTTATATCCGCAGGCTTGTGGAAGATGGTATCGTAGATGGCTGGGATGACCCGAGACTGGTTTCCATTGCTGCTTTAAAGCGCCGTGGATTTACACCGGAGTCCATTAAAATGTTCATGGATCTGTGCGGCGTGAGCAAAAGCCAGAGCTCTGTTGATTACGCGATGCTGGAATATTGTATCCGGGAGGATTTAAAGCTGAAGAGACCACGTATGATGGCAGTCTTAGATCCTATTAAATTAGTAATTGACAATTATCCGGAAGGACAGATTGAATATCTGGATGTTGACAATAACCTGGAAAATGAAAGCCTGGGAAAACGTAAAGTTCCGTTCTGCCGGGAATTATATATTGACAGAGAAGACTTTATGGAAGAGCCTCCAAGAAAATATTTCCGTCTGTTCCCTGGAAATGAAGTGCGTTTAATGAATGCCTATTTCGTGAAATGTGAAAGCTTTATAAAGGATGAGGACGGCAAAGTAACGGAAATACACTGTACTTATGACCCTGAGACAAAATGCGGCACCGGATTTACGGGACGTAAGGTAAAAGGCACCATTCACTGGGTAGCAGCACCAACTGCATTGAAAGCAGAAGTACGTCTCTATGAAAATATTATTGATGAAGAAAAAGGTGTCTATAACGAAGACGGCAGCCTGAACCTGAATCCAAATTCACTGGTGATTTTAAAAGACTGTTTTGTAGAGCCAAATCTGGCAGATGCCAAAGCCTATGAGAGCTTCCAGTTTGTGCGCCAGGGATTTTTCTGTGTGGATGCAAAAGATTCCAAACCGGATGCACTGGTATTTAACCGGATAGTATCTCTAAAGAGTTCTTTTAAACTGCCGAAATAATGTTTGGCTGCGGGAGAAATATATGAACGAATTGACGATCAGTCTGGATGTTCATTCATCCAGACCCCTGTATGAGCAAATATATGAATATATTAAAAATGATATCCAAAACGGAGGGCTGCCTTTTAAAAAGAGGCTGCCCTCTACCCGCAATCTGGCGAAATATCTCCAGGTAAGCAGAAGTACGGTAGAATTGGCTTACGAACAGCTGCTGTCAGAAGGATATATAGAAGCGGTGCCCTGTAAAGGATATTTCGTAAGTGATCTGGATGGACTGTACCGTCTTTCTACAGCTGTGCAGGTTCCCAAAAAGGCTGCGGAGGAAATGAAAGAGCATTATGAATATGACTTTTCCCCCAGCGGGGTGGATTTAAACAGTTTTCCCCATAATGCATGGAGAAAGATTTCCAAAAATATTCTGCTGGAGGATAATAAGGATTTTTTTCAGCTTGGTGAACCCAAAGGAGAGAGCGAACTACGTGAGACGATTGCTGCATATCTGCATCAGGCACGTGGTGTAAACTGCAGTATGGAGCAGATTATTATTGGAGCCGGGAATGATTATCTGCTTATGCTTTTATGTAATCTTCTTGGAAGAGGACATATCATAGCAATGGAAAATCCAACTTATAAAAAGGCATATGATATTCTGAATGTACTTTCCAATGAGATGCTGGTCATTAATATGGATAAGAATGGAATGGATGTGGCAGAGCTTGAAAATTCCAGGGCAGATATTGCCTATGTTATGCCATCCCATCAATTCCCCCTGGGAACCATTATGCCGATTAAACGGAGGATGCAGCTCTTAAAATGGGCGTCAGAGGACGAGAATCGTTATATCATCGAAGACGATTACGATAGTGAATTCCGGTACAAAGGGAAACCAATACCCGCTTTACAGGGCTATGACAGCCATGATAAAGTGATTTATATCGGAACGTTTTCCAAGTCAATAGCTCCTGCTATTCGTGTGAGTTATCTGGTTCTGCCCAAAAGGCTTTTAGCGGTATACGATGAAATCGGTAAAATATTTTCTTCTACGGTGTCCAGGGTAGATCAGATGATCATTTCCAGATTTCTGAATGAGGGTTATTATGAGAGACATCTTAACAAAATGCGTGCAATTTATAAAAGCAGACATGATGTTTTGCTGGACAGGCTCAAAGGATTGGAAAGAATCTGTACTATATCAGGAGAAAATGCAGGTGTTCATGTTTTGTTAAGCTTTGTAAATGGAATGTCGGAAGATGATGCAATAGAGCGTGCACGCCTGAAAGGAGTGAAAGTCTATGGGCTGTCTGCCTACTATGTGGCGGCTCCCAGAGAAACAACGATGCCTACGGTGATTCTGGGATATGCAAATCTGTGTGAAGAAGATATCGCAGAAGCGGTAAACCGGCTGATTCATGCTTGGATTATTGAATGAGGTGCGGTTTGCTGTAAATACAGCCCGCGAAAATAGAAAAACACCAGCTATATATGGATTGTCCCGTAAGTCTGATTAATTTCATTACCAGGGCGCTTCCATTTGCTGGTGTTTTTCTATTTCTTGTTATATTAAGCACAACGGTTTATTCTTGCGTTGTGTCTTCTTCGTTTTCTTCCGCTGCAATATCTTCGGTCTGTCCATCTGTATCATCTGAATCATCTGTATCATCGGCAGATGTATCTTCCGGAGTTTTTTCAGGCGTATGAGATTCTTTTGGTATGGTGACATATTCTCTTGCAACCGGAGTAACATCATCTTCTTCATCCAGATCATCTTCGAAGTCGTCTTCAAAGTCTTCGAAATCATCCTCCCATGTATCATCTTGTTGTTTGCATTTATTTAAGTAATAGATACCTCCTGCGATAGCAACACCTATTACAGCAGCACCAAGTAAGAATTTTCTATTTTTTTTAGCCATAATCCTGACTCCTTTCATAATTTATGACAACATAATTACGTTTATTGTAATACTTTTTTCTGAAAAAGGAAAGGGGTAATTATAAAATTATTCTTCCACATGTTCCAATCCCTGATTCAGAATCGTAGATACATGGGTATCAGCCAGGGAATAAAAGATCGTTTTTCCTTCTCTGCGGAATTTTACCAGGTGGCTTTGTTTCAAAACCCGCAATTGATGGGAGATCGCACTCTGACTCATTCCAAGGAGTTCTGCAATGTCACATACGCACAGTTCGGAAGCGGACAG
The DNA here is from genome assembly GCA_018365455.1 of Clostridiales bacterium. Taxonomy (GTDB): domain Bacteria; phylum Bacillota; class Clostridia; order Lachnospirales; family Lachnospiraceae; genus Robinsoniella. The sequence goes on along the minus strand of JAGZJZ010000035.1, from coordinate 37,698 downwards.
CGCATAGAGTATCCGAATCCTGGTGGGATCACCAAAGATTTTAAACAGTTCAGCCAGGCGGTACAGATCTTCTTCTTTTGGAATAACCGTATTTTGAATTTGATGATGGATGTGGTTGCCATCACAACAGTTTTCTATCATATCCTCGTTGTTCATAATTTCCTCCATTCGTACGTCTGTTACGTACACACAGACAGATAGAAAAGATAAATCTCTTCTTAATATGCCCGTATTACTTATTTTCTTTCATGCAATCAATGATTTCATGACGTTATCTGAATTCTGAAAATAAAAAAACAGAATTTCCTCTAATACATAGTTTAAAGAAAATCCTGTTTTTTGTCAACGTAATTCTTTGTCGAAACTTTTTGGTTCAGGCTTTATGGGCAGGTCTGTTATTTCTTTTTGTATAGAATCCTTACGGAGTTCAGTACACAGAGCATTGCTACGCCGCTGTCTGCGAATACAGCCATCCACATAGAAGCAAATCCCATGAGTCCAAGAATCATAACCAGTATCTTAATGACTAGGGCAAAGATCACGTTCTGTCTGGAAATCAGACCGGTAGCCCGGGCAATGGCGATTGCATCCGGAATAGCAGTGACGCTGGAATTCATAAATACAACGTCAGCTGCTTCAATAGCTGCATCCGCACCGCTTCCCATAGCTGCTCCAACATCCGCACCAGCCAGTACCGGTGCATCATTGATACCGTCACCGACAAACATGACGCGTCCGTGGGCATCTCTGATTTTTTGCAGTTCTGTCAGCTTTTCCTGAGGAAGAAGCTTTGCATGGACTTCATCGATACCGGTCTCTTTTGCAACGGCATTGGCACTGTCTAAGGCATCCCCGGTTAACATGGCAGTTGTAATGCCATAAGATTTCAGTCTTTTTATTGCAGGTGCGGCATCTGATTTTACAGTATCGGATATTACGATATGGCCTGCGTAGATTCCATTTATCGCCAGTAGTACTTCCGTACCAAAGGTGTCTTTCTGGAAATCTTTCAGAGAAACCTGATATGCGTCCATAAGTTTTCGGTTGCCGCAGAGGATATCTTTGCCATCGATTACGGCGTGGATCCCTTTACCGGCTAATTCTTCCACTGATGCAGGACGGTTTAACTCCATTTTTTGGTTTCTGGCTTCATTTACTATACTTGTTCCGATGGGATGTGTGGAATCCAGTTCGCATATGGCTGCAAGCTTCAGGATTTCCTGCGAGGTAAATCCATTGGCGGGAACCGCATGCTGAACCTGGAAGTTCCCTTCCGTTATGGTTCCTGTTTTATCCATAATAACCGTAGAAACATCTTTTAATGCTTCCAGTGAAACACCGCCTTTAAAGAGGATTCCACGTTTGGATCCGGCTCCGATGCCGGAGAAAAATGCCAGCGGAACGCTGAGTACCAGGGCACAGGGGCAGCTGATTACCAGGAAGGTAAGCGCTGTATAAACCCAGTGATTCCAGTCACCTGTGATCAGGGATGGAATAATAGCGGTACAAACAGCCAGAGCCACTACAAACGGCGTATAAATTCTGGCAAAGCGTGTAATAAACCGGTCTATCTTTGGCTTACTGGCGGCTGCATTTTCAACGGAATCCAGTATTCTGGTTACCATGGAATCTTCCAGAACCTTTTCTACACGGATTTTAATCAGCCCCGAAGTATTCACACAGCCCGAAGTGACTTCATCTCCATAGCCAGCTTTTACAGGTACCGGTTCTCCGGTAACAGGGGAAGTATCGATTCGGCTTTCGCCCTCTATAATCACTCCGTCTAATGGAATGCGGTCACCGGGACGTACAACCAGAATGTCGCCAACCTGGGCATCTCCTGCTGGAATAACCTGAACGTTTTCACCGATGGCGAGATTCACCACTTCCGGCCTCATATCTACAGCGTCCATAATCTGGCTGCGGCTCTTTTCTACGGCACGGTCTTCAAAATATTCTCCTACACGGTAGAAGAGCATAACGCCGATTGCTTCTGCATAGTCACTGATAACAAAAGCACCGATTGTTGCAATACTCATCAGAAAATTCTCATCAAATACATGACCTTTGGTAATGTTCTTAATTGCAGTCCATACAATTTTCCAGCCCAGAACCAGGTAAGAAACGGCATAAACCACAAACACGGGTGCAGGACCGATATTTTTTGACTCCATTACTTTAGCGGCAATTAAGAGGAGTGCACCTACAATAATTTCAATAATAGAACGATGCTCCTGAAAGAAAACAGTTCTTTTTGGCAGGTCTGTTACTTTTTTGGAAAGAATATCTCTTCCTTTCGGCGTGGTATCTCTTGCCGTAATGACAACATCCGGTTCAATGGATTTTGCAATTCTTTGTATTTCCGGTATTAATTTATCCGGGTCTTTTGCAGTTATGCGAAGCTGCTTTGTGGCATAAGTAATGGTTGCATTTGTTACCTCCGGAAGATTGTTGATCATACGTTCAATTTTAGCTGCGCAGTTGGCACAGTCTAATTCTTCGATGGTATAAGTATTTGTCACCTGGATTCCCGGTGTTTTAGCACCTCTTTGGACGATTTTTACATCCGGTTCAATAGAAGCACAAATTTCCTGCATTCTTGGTAGAAGAGCATCAGGGTCAGGTGCAGACACTCTTAATTGTTTTGTAGCATAAGCAATTGCAGCATATGATACCTCCGGGATATCTTTAATTTTACGCTCCATTTTGGCGGCACAATTTGCACAGCCCAGATTTTCCAGGATATAAACTTTTTTCTTGTTATCTGCATCCGGCATTTTACAGGTACACCTGGAAAGGCTTTCTCCGCAGACATCACAGTATTCTACGTGGGGATTGCATAATTCACAGGTACAGTCATCGGGATGACCGGGAGTCTGAATATGCCGGCATTCAAAATGCGTGTGGGATCTGGTACATGCCTGCTCATTTTCCGAATCATCTTCGTGATCAGGGTCACAGCCACAGGCGCATTCTTCGTGAGAGTGGTGGTGGCGTTCATGTTCATGCTCATCGGAATCGTGAGCGCAGCCGCAGCCACAGGAACTGTCATCCCCGGCATGTGAATGTCCTTCGTGCTGATGTGCATGGTCTTCGTGTGAATGTCCGCAACTGCAATGTTCATCATGCTGGTGTTCCGGATTCATTTTCGTGTTTAAAGATTTTTTGTTACCTTGTTCTGCTTTATGATCTTTCATAACAGGTACCTCCTGATTTGATTTTTAAAGTTGAAACACATGAACAACTATTCATATGTTAATATAATCATATCTTTGAGGAAATGTCAATACTAATTTATTAATATCATAAAATTTAATAAATGTGACAAAAGTCACTGGTGTTTTTTCTAAGAAACGTTTATACTATAGGATAAGAATCATTAGGAAGGAAAATGGAAGAATAAAGAACTATTCATTTTTCGGAGGAAAGCCGGAGATTAAGGCAGAGGGGAATTAAGGTGATGGGACATGCGTAAACGTATTTCGAATATATTATGGGGAATTGTGTGGTTGGTTCTAGGATTGGGGATTGCAGGAGATATGCTGGGAATTTTAAATTTTTCACCGTTTTTTGATGGATGGTGGACAATGTTTATTATTGTCCCTTCTGCATTAAGTATGATTGAGCATAAACCTGGATCTTCAAATGTAATTGGACTTTGCATCGGTGTTTTCTTTTTAATGAGCTCCTGGAATCTGCTTAGCTGGGGAATGGCAGGGCGTTTAATCTGGCCAACAGTCCTTGTGGCAGCCGGTGTTGGTTATCTGGTAAAACGTCAGAGAATCGGCTATCAGGAACACAAGCAGGTAGGCGGCGGATGTAATGGGGCAGCCTGGTATGGCGCACAGGGCAGTGGCAATTACCGTAAATTTGAAAATGACAGAAGAAATCAGGGCTTTGGAAACAGCAGCGGATCAGGATACCAGAACAGTCAGAATGATGGCTGGCAGCAGGCCCCGGGTGGACAGGGCGGTTATCAGGAACGAAATGACCGGAGAAATGAATATCAGAGTCAGCAGGAATACCGTGGACAGCAGACTTATCAGAGTTATAGACAAGAGAATTACCAGGAGCCTCCAAACCAGCAAAATCAGCAGAGTAATCAGAATTATGCAGGGGGATTTCAGGGGCAGCAGTCTTATCAGGGACAGAGACAGAATCCGTCGGAGATACACAGTGTCGAAAAGAGCGGAAACGGTGCAGTTCAAAATATGCCCAGTTTTACGGCATTGTTTTCTTCCAGAAATATAAACTATAACGGTGATATTTTTGATGGAGCTTTGGTGAATGCGGTTTTCGGAGGCGTGGAACTGGATTTGAGAAATGCCATTTTTGAAACAGATGTGAGAATAGATGTAATGTCTCTGTTTGGCGGAATTGAAATTAAAGTACCGGAGTATGTTAATGTAAAGGTTGATGATACGCCTATCCTAGGCGGTGTTTCTAACAAGGCAAGGCTGATGCCGATGCCGGGAGCACCTACTATTTATATCCGGGCAACTTGTATTTTAGGCGGATTAGAGATAAAATAAAAAACTGCCGGCGGTTGAAAATCAACTGTCCGGCAGTTTTTTGCTTGTGCAATTCTTCAAAGAAGCATTTGGGAAACCAAGTAGTGTATTCCACGGTATTTCTAAAAGAGTACCTGCACTAGAAACATATAAAGCAGGGTACCCCCTCCAATGCTGACCAGTGTATTTCTTTTCCATACATGGAGAATGACGATCACAACCAGTGCAATTAATTCCGGTATGCCAAAAGGTGCGGAAACAACGGAAACATTTTTAAAACAGTATACAACCAGCATTCCGATAATAGCAAAGGGAAGTACTTTGCCTAGGTACATAATATAGGCGGGAGTCTTCTTATTTCCCGGAAATAAAAGGAAAGGAAGCCCGCGGATAAAAAAGGTAACCCCTGCCATAATCAGAATCATAATAAAAGCCTGTAAATCAGGAATTCTCATTGCTTAGGCCACCTCGCTTTTCCAGTTGCTTACGAAATACGGTTAAGAGAACAGAAATGGATATCATGGATGGGATAATGAAATTACTGCTCCCAAACAGGATCAGGCATATCACAGAGCAGACCACTCCGATGAGTGCTGGTATATGATCTTTGCTTGTAAGCCATTGTTCTGTAAATATAACGATAAACAGGGCAGTCATGACAAAGTCTATGCCCTTTGTATTAAAATCAATCAGAGAACCCAGAATTGCCCCCAGGGTACATCCAAAAATCCAATAGCAGTGATCCAGTATAGAGATAAATAAATAAAACCACTCTCCGTTAACCCCTTCAGGCGGAACAGCGGAACAGATCAGAGAATAAGTCTCATCTGTAAGTTCATGGATCAATAGTGGTTTTTTACGTCCGGCAAAGCGATACTTATCGATCAGTGACAGTCCGTAAAAGAGATGCCGTATCTGAATCATTACTGTCATAAAAGCAGTATAAAGAAAAGTAACACCACCGGCGAGTAATTCAATTGCAACATATTGCATGGAACCGGCATAAATAATAATACTCATAAAAAAAGCCCAGATAAAGGAAAAACCTTTGCTTTCCAAAAGGATTCCGAATCCCAGCCCCAGAAACAGGTAGCCTGCCATAATCGGCAATGTAAGTGGAAAGGCTACCTTAAGCGCTTTGCGTCTCATTTGTATATCTCCTTCCAGCTTTTTATCTGGGATAGTATAGCACGTTAATGTGTGAATGTCAAAATAATGTTAATAATGTCTGGCGTTGTCGGGAGGGAAGACTGTTTAATGGTTTCACATTCGGGAGAGTTGGTGGTAGAATAATCAATAATTAAAATTAAGAAAAGGAGTACATAAACTTGAAAAACTTTTATGATAACATCACAGATTTTATTTTTGTAGACAATGATCCGGTGTTGTCGGATCTTATTTTTATTCCGGGAGGCAGTTATGGTGAGATTGCTCTGCATGGGGCTGAATTATATAAGCGGGGATTTGCAGAGCGGATTATGGTTTCGGGGAAATTCAGTGTCTTAAAGGGGAAGTTTGAGGGGGCAGAATCGCCTGAAGCTTACTGCGGGATGGAATTTCCCACCGAAAGCCAGTTCCTGAGCAGAGTTTTGCAGGATGCTGGAGTAGCAGAAGAAGTTATTTATATGGAAGAAGATGCTACCTTTACCTATGAGAATGCCATCTATTGCAGAAAGCTTACAGAAAAATTAGGGCTGCAGGTGAATAGAGCCATCATTTCCTGTCAGGCGTATCATGCCAGAAGGTGTCTGATGTACTATCAGCTTTTGTTTCCGGAAACAGAATTTTATGTATGTCCTGCACAGACCCGTGGGATTAACCGGAATAACTGGTTTTTGGAAGAAAAAAAGATAGATTTGGTGCTGGAAGAAGTTGAGCGCTGCGGCAGGCAGTTCCATAAAATTATGCATGACCTGATTGAAGAATAGTTTTTGAGCTATCCTTTGGGCAGGCTTGTTTATGGTGCAAAGATGATCCAATTATTTATGCAATGCTGTACAGGAAAAAAGTATACCGGATTTATAAAAAACAGTTGACAAAATTACCAGACAAGAAGTATACTGTGAATATAAAGTTTAGTAAATGAACTAATTAATTCAGAAAGCATAAAGGAGGATGAATTCTGTGCTTGCAACTTACAAAGTAACCGATGAAAAGTTCAGAAAGTATGGCCGTATTATAAAAGATATTGATTGCGGCGAATTAATTGAGAAGATGAAATCCACACCTCTACCGGAAGATGTTGTTTATGTACCATCTGTTCCAGAACTGGAAGAGCTGCCGGTATATGAGAAGATGCAGACGATTGCATACGGAGAACTGCCAATACAGATTGGATACTGCAACGGACATAATCACTTATTAAATGCGGTAGAATACCACCGCTCATCAGAAGTAAATGTGGCTGTGACCGATTTGGTGCTTATGCTGGGAATGCAGCAGGATATTGCGTCTGATTATACATATGATTCTTCTAAAATCGAAGCATTTTTTGTTCCGGCTGGAACGGTAATAGAAGTTTATGCCACAACCCTGCACTATGCGCCCTGCAATACCTGCGAAGAGGGATTCCAGTGTGTTGTAATACTTCCAAGAGATACCAATCTTCCTCTGGACCTCTGCCACGGAGAAGATCTGGAAGACAAACTTTTAACAGCTAAGAATAAATGGCTGGTAGGGCATCCGGATGCAAAAATTGACGGAGCCTTTAACGGTATTAAAGGAGAAAATCTTTCTTTATAATAGTGAGATAAAAACAGCTTGATTATTTGAAAAACAAAATAATAATTGCATATATTAATGATTTCATTCAGGAGGAAAACAATATGAATAACATGCCAAAAGTAAAAATCGGTATTGTAGCTGTAAGCAGGGACTGCTTCCCGGAATCTTTATCTGTATCCAGAAGAGAAGCGCTGGTAAAAGCTTATAAGGAAAAATATAACGAAGAAAACATTTACGAATGTCCAATCTGCATCGTTGAAAGTGAAATTCATATGGTGCAGGCTTTGGAAGACGTAAAGAAAGCAGGATGTAATGCACTGGTTGTTTACCTTGGCAACTTCGGACCGGAAATTTCGGAAACCTTACTGGCAAAACATTTTGACGGACCGTCTATGTTTGTTGCGGCAGCAGAGGAAAGCGGAGATAATCTGGTTCAGGGCCGCGGGGATGCTTACTGTGGTATGTTAAATGCCAGCTATAATTTAAAACTGCGCAATATCAAAGCATATATTCCGGAATACCCGGTTGGAAATGCAGAAGAATGCGCAGATATGATTGAAGAATTTGTTCCGATTGCAAGAGCAGTTGTGGGGCTTTCCAAATTGAAAATTATAAGCTTTGGACCTCGTCCATTGAATTTCCTGGCTTGTAATGCACCGATCAAGCAGCTTTACAACTTAGGAGTTGAGATTGAAGAAAATTCAGAATTGGATTTATTCGAAGCATTTAATAAGCATGCAGATGATCCTCGTATCGCAGATGTTGTAAAGGATATGGAGTCTGAGCTTGGAGAAGGAAATAAAAAACCGGAAATTCTTGCAAAACTTGCACAGTATGAACTGACTCTGTTAGACTGGGTAGAAGAGCATAAAGGTTACAGAGAGTATGTAGCAATTGCTGGAAAATGCTGGCCTGCGTTCCAGACACAGTTTGGATTTGTTCCATGCTATGTAAACAGCCGTCTCACCGGAATGGGCATCCCGGTTTCCTGTGAAGTAGATATTTATGGAGCACTCAGCGAATTTATCGGAACCTGCGTAAGTGAAGACGTAGTTACATTACTGGATATCAACAATACAGTTCCAAATGATATGTACGCAGATGATATCAAAGGAAAGTTTGACTATACACAGAAAGATACATTCATGGGATTCCACTGCGGAAATACCAGCTCTAAAAAATTATCTTTCTGCGCTATGAAATATCAGATGATCATGGCAAGAGCACTTCCGGAAGAAGTTACACAGGGAACTTTGGAAGGTGATATTGTTCCAGGGGATATTACATTCTACAGACTGCAGAGTACAGCAGATTCCAAGCTGCGCGCATACATTGCACATGGAGAGGTTCTCCCGGTAGCAACCCGTTCCTTTGGAGCGATCGGCATCTTTGCGATTCCGGAAATGGGCAGATTCTACCGTCACGTATTGGTAGAGGGCAATTATCCTCATCACGGAGCCGTAGCATTCGGACATTATGGAAAAGCACTTTATGAAGTATTTAAATTCATCGGTGTAGATGTAGAAGAAATTGGATTTAACCAGCCAAAGGGAATGTTATATAAGACAGAAAATCCATTTGCATAGAAACGGCAGTATCAAGTCAAAAACCCCGATGCAAGCAACGGGGTTTTTGAACCTCGCGGCAGTCGCCAAATGGACGCGCCAGCGTGTCCGTTTGGCTCGTTGCTCGCGGGAATCAAACAATAGGAAGCTCGCAGTGCGGGCTTTCTGTTAGTTTTACAAACGGCATTCAGAGTCAGGGATTTATTTTGTGAGTAAGCAGAAAACAGGTCTTGGAGTGCGCTTCTCACACAAAGCTGGCACAGCTGTCAGTAAGTAATTAAAACACACTTAGGCGGTGTTTTTGACTAAAGGAAGAGAGGTAACAGTCAGATGTTATATATAGGAGTAGATTTAGGTACGTCTGCGGTAAAACTTTTGTTAATGGAAGCAGATGGTACGATTAAAAATGTAGTTTCAAAAGAATATCCGCTGAATTTTCCCTACCCGGGATGGTCGGAACAGAAACCGGAAGACTGGTGGAGCGCAGTCGTTACGGGAATACAGGAACTGACAGCTGATTGCAATAAGGCAGAGGTTGCGGGAATCAGTTTTGGCGGTCAGATGCACGGATTGGTCATCCTGGATGAAAAGGATGAGGTCATCCGCCCGGCGATTCTCTGGAATGACGGCAGAACCGGGAAAGAAACCGATTATTTAAATGAAGTGATCGGTAAGGATAAGCTATCCCAATATACGGCAAATATTGCATTTGCAGGATTTACGGCACCCAAAATTCTCTGGGTGAAAAATAACGAGCCGGAAAATTTTGCACGGATTAAAAAGATTATGCTGCCAAAGGATTATCTGGCATATAAACTGTCCGGTGCATTTTGTACAGATGTATCCGATGCTTCCGGTATGCTGATCTTTGATGTAAAGAATAAGTGCTGGTCCAAGGAAATGCTGGATATCTGCGGAATTACAGAAGAACAGGTGGCGAAGATCTATGAAAGCTATGAAGTTGTGGGAACTCTGAAGCCTGATGCTGCCAAAGAACTGGGACTTCCGGAAACAGTGAAAGTAGTGGCAGGTGCAGGAGATAATGCGGCAGCAGCCGTGGGAACCGGAACGGTAGGAGACGGAATGTGTAATATTTCGCTTGGAACATCCGGAACCATTTTTATTTCCAGCAAAGATTTTGGTGTGGATGAGCATAATGCACTTCATGCTTTTGCGCATGCCGACGGGCATTATCATCTGATGGGATGTATGTTAAGTGCGGCGTCCTGTAATAAATGGTGGATGGATGATATCATCGGCACCAAAGAATATGCAAAAGAGCAAAGTGAAATTACAAAATTAGGTGAGAATAATGTATTTTTCCTGCCTTATCTGATGGGAGAGCGTTCCCCTCATAACAATCCCAATGCAAGAGGAACTTTTATCGGCATGACCATGGATACCACCAGAGCAGATATGACTCAGGCGGTATTAGAAGGGGTTGCATTTGCAATCCGGGATTCGTTTGAAGTAGCGAAATCCTTAGGAATTCATATCGAAAGAACGAAGATTTGCGGAGGCGGAGCCAAGAGCCCGCTTTGGAAGAAGATTGTTGCTAATGTATTAAACATTAAAGTTGACGTCATTGCCAGTGAAGAAGGACCGGGACTTGGCGGAGCGATGCTGGCGGCGGTTGCCTGCGGGGAATATAAAAATGTGGAAGAAGCAGCAGCAGCTATTGTACGTGTGGTAGATACAATAGAACCCACACCGGAAATAGCTGCAAAATATGAAGAAAAATACAAAAAATTTGTAAAGATTTATCCAACGGTTAAAGATTTGTTTCAGGAGATCATTTAAATACTGGAACGCATAGCTGCCAGAAAGCAATTTTCAAGTAACAGTTCTGACTTGTCTGAACTGTTACATTTCCAAACATGCTCTGGCACAATAAGGTCCCCCGGGTCATTGACTCGGGGAATTTTTCGTGCTATTCTAGCTTTTGTAGAAATGACAATATTCACCAGAACAAAGAAAGAGGAGACATTATGATTAAAGTATGTATCTTTGACTTGGATGGAACACTGGCAGACACAGTAGAATCGTTGGCCTATTGTGGAAACCGGGCGCTTGAAGCCATGGGGCTGTCCGCTTTTCCGACTGACCGTTACCGGTATTTTGCAGGAGATGGATCAGCAGAACTGGTAAGAAGGTGTCTGAGGGAAAATGGAGACTTGGAATGTCAGCGTTTTGATGAGTTGAGCAGTCTGTACGGGGCTTATTTTGCAAAGGATTGCATGTATCATGTGAAACCGTTTCCGGGGATTACAGAATTATTGAAGTGGTTAAAAGCCAACCAGATTAAAATCAGCGTTTTTTCAAATAAGCCTCATGAGCAGGCAATAGATGTAGTGGAATCACTTTTTGGAAAAGGGTATTTTGATTACATTCAGGGACAGCAGGAAGGAATTCCAAGAAAGCCGGCTCCGGACGGAGCACTGAAGATTGCATCATATTTTCAGGTTCCCTGTGACGAATGCTTATATATAGGTGATACGAATACCGATATGCAGACAGGAAATGCAGCAGGAATGAATACGGTGGGCGTTTTGTGGGGATTTCGTGACAGAGAAGAGTTAGAAGAAAACCACGCCAAAAGAATCGTAAATACTCCTTTGGAAATATCAGCTATGCTGGAAAAGGAATTTCTCAAACCTGTCCAGGATACAAGGAGGTCAAAATGATCAAGCTAATAGCAAGTGATTTAGACGGAACTTTATTACAAAATGGTGCTCAGGATTTAAAGCCGGGAACTGTTCAGCTAATTCATGAACTGACAAAGCAGGGGCGCATCTTTGTGGCGGCAAGCGGCAGACAGTACCCTAATCTGAAGAGGCTGTTTGCTCCGGTCAGTGATGAGATTGCTTTTATATGTGAAAATGGTTCCCTTGTTGTATATCAGGATAAAATTTTGGCTAAGCACATCATTCCCAGGAATACAGGTCAGGAAATACTAAAGGCCATGATGGAGCGGGAAGGCTGCGAAGCATTGCTCTCAGGTGTAAATACCTGTTATATAGAACCCAAGGATGAGGCGTATATGCTACATATCCGTGACGTGGTTAAAAACACAGTAACGGTAGTAGATGATATTTTAAAGGTGGAAGAACCCTATCTTAAAATATCTGTCTATGAAAAGAACGGGATTAATAATTCAGAGGATTATTGGAATGAGCGTTTTGGAGAGAAAGTTACGGTTGTAACTTCGGGCAATCTCTGGCTGGACACCGTTCCAAAAGGAGTTAATAAAGGGACTGCAATGCAGGATCTTTACCGGGAACTTCAGGTAACGCCACAGGAGACGATGGCATTCGGTGATCATTATAATGATGTGGAAATGCTTCAAAATGTTTCCTATAGTTTTGCAATGGACAATGCCCAGCCGGGGATTTTAGATATCTGTAATTTTCATACAGATCTGGTAGAGAAAACCCTGGAAGAAGTACTGGAAGGAAAATATGATAACATCCAACATGGAAACAAAACGGATATCAGCCACAGGAAATGCTGTATGGGAGGAGAACGATGATTAAACTGGTTGCTTCAGATATTGATGGTACACTGCTGGTAGAGGGAAGCGATAAAATAAATGAAGAAATTTTTGATGTAATCCTGAAATTAAAAGACCAGGGTACTCTGTTTGCAGCTGCCAGCGGCAGGCAGTATGCAAGTATCCGAAGATTGTTTGCACCAATTGAAAATGAGATGATTTTTGTATCGGAAAACGGCTCGAATGTGGTCTGCAGAGGATATGAAATGTCATCTACCGTACTGAACCGCCAAGATGCAGAAGAACTGATCCGCTTTATCCGTACACAGCCGGGGTGTTATCTCACAGCCTCCACCAGAGGGCCTATGTATATCGAAGATGATGATGCAGACTTTTTAAAATTGCTGACTGAGGGATACCATAATGATATGCGCCTGGTCCAGGATGTGCTGAAAGAAGAGATTGAAATTATCAAAATTTCCATATATAAAAGTACCGGTGTTCAGGATATTGCTGAGGAAGTGGTTGCACAGTGGAAAGACAGGTTTCATGTAACGATTGCCGGAGAGCCCTGGATTGATTTTATGGATTTTGATGCAGATAAAGGGAAAGCGCTGCAGACCATCCAGCAGACGCTTCGTATTTCCAGAGAAGAAACCATGGTATTTGGTGACAATAATAATGATCTGGGAATGATAGCCAGTGCAGAAGAGAGCTATGCAGTTGCCAATGCCCAGCCGAAAGTACTGGAAGCAGCAAAGCATATAGCTGATGAAAACGTAAATGACGGTGTTTTAAAGGTTCTGAAAACATTATTGGATTCAAAGGGAGGAATATAGATGTATAAATACGATGATGTGTGCCTGAAGGCATTTTTGGAAAACCAGTTACAATTATTTGATGAGAAAGTTGCGGAAACTTTGGAAGAAGCAGATGAATTTCTGGATGATGTAATGGCGGTGACGGTGAATACCCTGGAAGAGGTCAGAGATTATTTTGAAGAAGCCGGAATGGATACTTCAGATATGTCTGGGGATGAACTGGAAGAAGCGTCAGAAGTGTTTCATCCTCCGGATGGACGTTATCTGATTGTAGAAGGTTAGAAAAGTGCAATTTAAAAGCCCCTTACGAGTAATTTGGTAACGTAAATTTAAGACACGCAGCAGCGTGTCTTAAATTATTATCTTGGAAAGAAAATCATATTAATGACTGCAAGAATTAAGATGTGTACCGGATAAAACCAGTAGAAAAAGTATTTCATGGAACGCCCCCGCTCTCCGTTATAGAACCAGATGGGAATAAAGCCCAGGACAGCTGCAGGTTCCCATAAAACGGAAATTGCTCCGCTGGAAACCTGGTTTTTCCTGTTAAAGCGGAAGAAATACAGGATTTCCAATAAGAAAATGCCCATAAAACTATAGTCTACGTTTAGCAGGTAGCCGGCGAGCATTCCGGCAATAAAGGTGATCAGCTGAAAGATAATCTTACCTTCAAAGCGGGAAGCGATTATCATGACAACCAGCCCGATAAATAGTGTAAAGAAGATATTCTGCTGGTTGAAATCAAAGAAGGTTCCTCCTAAAGCCAGATCAAAAGGAACTTCTGAGATAAATGCAAAAAGAAGCAGCCTAAGAGCATATTTCCGGACATTTTTTGTATGGATAAATCCTTCTACTAACAGAAAGCAGAAGATGGGAAAAGCCATACGGCCGATTTGGCGCATTACCATATAGAGAATTTTCAGATTCTCAAAAAGGACGGGATTGGACTGAATATAATCCTGATACAATAATCCTTCCCCAAGTGTAAATGCGCCAATGTGGTCTATGAGCATTGTAATAATAGCGATCATTTTTAATGTATAACCTGTAATCGAAAATTGTTTGTTCAGCTTCATAATTTCATATCCTTTGCTATCTTTAGTTTTAAGAATTATAGCTTATTTTGTCATGGTTTGCAAGGGAGCGGCTGAAAATGGATAAGAAACAGAAAAAAGAGGTAAATAAAATGAAACGGATGATTAATCTGACAGACAGCCCTGATGATTTGGAGCGTTTTCACGGTGACCAGGATTTACAGGCATTCTGTCAGAATTTTGGATGTGATGGATATGAGTATATGAATATCGGACTGGATGATACCTGCAGGATTCCGCCTGATCAGGTAATCGGGGTTCATCTGATTTCTTTTAATGCCTGGATGGATTTATGGACAGAGAATGAAGAGGCACTGATCAGGGAATATGACAGCATGGATACTGTAGAGGAAGTATTTGGCGGAAGAACCAAAGAGGCACTGCTGCGTAAATTTCAAAAGAATTTGGATTTTGCCCAGAGCGTCAATGCAGAATATGTAGTATTTCATGTGAGTGAGGTTAAGATAAAGGAGTCTCTTACATATCAGTTTGCATATACGGATGAAGAAGTTATTGAGGCGGTCTGCCAGATCGTGAACGCACTTCTGGATAACAAAAAGTATACGTTTTATTTCCTGATGGAAAATCTCTGGTGGCCCGGATTTACATTTACCAGTCCCCAGATGACACAGAAGCTGATGGATGGCATTCACTATGAGAAAAAAGGAATCATGCTGGATACGGGACATCTGCTTCATACAAATTTAGATCTCCGGAATCAAAGAGAAGGAATCGCTTATATACAAAAGCAGCTGGAGGAGCATGGAGAGCTGTGCAGCTGGATCAAAGGCATACATTTGAATCAGTCGCTGACAGGGGAAGCTGTAAAAGAGATGCAGAGAACAGAAATAGCCTGGAAGGATCACTATTATGACCGCTGGTCCCAGATCTTTACTTATATTTTTCAGATAGACCTGCACCAGCCATTTACAGATCCTCAGGTAATCGGACTGGTGGAACGAATTAATCCCCTGTTTCTGACTTATGAGTTCATCAGCAGAAGCCGTGAAGAGCATGAAATGCTGCTGGCTGGTCAGAATGCAGTTTTTCATGTGCAATAGGCGTGTTGTGCTATTTAGAACCAAGCTACTCAGCTGGGGGTTATCCAGAATATGAAAAGGAAAAGCGGACAGTCACAATGATACGACTATCCGCTTCTTTTTATAAAGACATTCGATGGAACAGCTGATACTGCAGGTGAATCTAAGCTGCTGTATCTGCCTCGCTCTGTGGGGCTTCGGAATCATCAGCTTCGGAATCATCGGTTTCGGCATCGTCCATTGGAGGCTCTGTTTCATCGCCGAATTCATCTCCTTCGCCGTCATCGCTGTATTTTTCATCTTCCGTAACCTCTGTAACCTGAGCATTATCAACCAGGAACTGACATACTTTATCCTTTAGAAGTTCGCTCATAACACTGTCTTTGTCGTTATTCTGTTCGAACTCTTCTACAGAGGATACTTCGTAATATTCAAGATTATCATTTACATAAGATTTGTATTCTTCATCGGTAACACTGATTTTTTCTTTTTCTGCAATTGCTTCAATCGCCAGCTGTTCATTTACCGTACTGATTACAGTCTGCTTGATATCTTCTTCACTGCCTGCCAGATCTTCAATCGTAACCCCAAACAGTTCTGCGTAGTAGGCATTGCTTTCATCAACCTGCTTTTTACATTTTTCATATAATTCATCCGGATAGCCGTTAAATGTTGAACCTTCAATCACTGCATTGATGGCATCGTCCTTTAATGTGTATTCGGAATCCTCTTCTTTGCTTGCAAGAAGTTCGTTTTTTAGGTTCTCTTCGTAATCTGCGGTATTTTTATAATCGGAAATACTGCTGACAAATTCATCGTTATAGGTGGCAGGAGTAATCTGTTTGATGGATTTTACCGTTACTGAGAATACGGCTTCTTTTCCGTTTAAATTGTCATCGCCGTAGTCTTCCGGGAAAGTAACCGTGACATCTTTCTTGTCATCTTTTTTAACACCGATTAACTGTTCTTCAAAGCCTTCGATAAATTCGCCGCTTCCCAGTTCCAGGTCATAATCTTCTGCAGTTCCACCTTCAAATGGAGTGCCGTTTATCTTACCTTCAAAATCCATGGTTACGGTATCCCCTTCTTTTGCGGCTCTGTCGGTGATTTCAGTTGAAGTTGCATTGTCTTCCAGGGCAGTGTCGATCTCGCCTTGTACTTCATCGTCCGTGACTTCGGGTATCACTTTTTCAAGTTTCAGACCCTTATAATCTCCCAGGGTGACGTATTTTTTTTGGCAGCCGCTTAAGGCTAAAGATGCTGTCATGCACAAAGTGAGTGCAAAAACAATGAATTTCTTCTTCATAAATGATAAATCCTTTCTTTGGTGTGTAGTTTATTTGACTACTATAACACACAAATGTGAAAAAAGTGTATAAAAAAACACTTTTAAAATAAAAAAATATATGTTATAATAGCAAAAGTTCATGAAATAAGGAGGCTAAGACCATGAAACATATTAAAACATTAAATACACAGGTACTTCAGAACACAATGAAAAAAGGTGGCTGTGGAGAATGTCAGACTTCCTGCCAGTCAGCATGTAAGACATCCTGTACGGTTGGTAATCAGAGCTGCGAAAATAATAAATAAGAAAACACAATATAAGCAGCGAACATGCGTCGCTGCTTATTATACGAAATGAATACTGCTCATGAACCCGTCAGGTATTTGCCGGGTATTTTTTTCATGGAGTGGATTTGAAAGGGGATATACAGTGGTCCATCAATATAAAAATAATGGCTATAACATCTTACTGGATGTGAACAGTGGAGCCATCCATGTAGTGGATGACATCGTTTATGACGTGGTTCCTTTTATAGAAGAAGGACTAAAGCCAGAAGAAATCGCAGATCGGTTAAAAGATACATACGGCAGCGCCGACATTATGGAGGCAGTTGCTGAGTGTGAGGAATTAAAAGAAGCGGGTGTACTTTTTACAGAAGACATCTATGAAGAAGCAATTATCGATTTTAAGAAAAGGCAGACCGTCGTAAAAGCACTCTGCCTGCATATCGCACATGACTGTAACCTCGCCTGTAAATATTGTTTTGCAGAAGAGGGAGAATACCATGGAAGACGTGCTCTTATGAGTTTCGAAGTCGGGAAGAAAGCACTTGATTTTCTAATCGCCAACTCCGGTTCCAGAAAGAATCTGGAAGTGGATTTCTTCGGTGGAGAACCGCTGATGAACTGGCAGGTTGTAAAAGATCTGGTCAAATACGGAAGAGAGCAGGAAAAAATCCATGGCAAGAACTTCCGTTTTACATTGACAACCAATGGCGTTCTTCTAAATGATGAGGTCATGGAATTTGCCAATAAAGAAATGGCAAATGTGGTGCTCAGCATTGACGGCCGAGAGGAAGTCAATGATCTTATGAGGCCTTTCAGAAATGGAAAAGGCAGTTACGATTTAATCGTTCCTAAATTCCAAAAATTTGCAGAAAGCAGAAATCAGGAAAAATATTATGTGAGAGGAACCTTTACCAGAAACAACCTGGACTTTGCCAAGGATGTTCTGCATCTGGCTGATCTTGGATTTGAGCAGATATCGGTGGAACCGGTAGTGTCTCTTCCGGAAGAAGAATATGCGATCCGCGAAGAAGATATTGCAGCGATCTGTGAAGAGTATGACAAGCTGGCAGCAGAGATGGTAAAACGTGAAAAAGAGGGTAAAGGGTTTAACTTCTTCCATTTTATGATAGATTTAACAGGAGGTCCCTGTGTGTACAAGAGATTGTCGGGGTGTGGTTCCGGTACGGAATATCTGGCAGTCACTCCATGGGGGGATCTGTATCCATGCCATCAGTTTGTAGGGGAAGAAGAATTTCTGATGGGCAATGTGGATGAAGGAGTAACGAAGACGGACATGCGTGATGAGTTTAAATGCTGCAATGTATATGCAAAGGAAAAGTGCCGGAAATGCTTTGCAAGATTTTACTGCAGCGGAGGATGCGCGGCAAATTCATTTAAATTTCATGGGCAGATCAATGATGCTTATGATATCGGCTGTGAACTGCAGCGCAAGCGTGTTGAATGTGCAATCATGATAAAAGCAGCACAGGCGTCTTTGGATTAAAGATTACAAATGAGAGAGAAGGAGAAGCATCATGAACAAGCAAAAAGCGATTATTGTAGTAGTTGCCATGACAATCTTATTGGGGCTTTTGGCATTTACTACATCAGTGGGATTTGGTCCTACAGGAACTGGTTCTGCCAGAAATATTAAGACCGGCCTGGATTTATCCGGCGGTGTAAGTATTACATATCAGGCAGTGGGAGATGAGACTCCGTCTGAAGAAGATATGAAGGATACCATTTACAAGTTACAGCAGCGTGTATCCCAGTACAGTACAGAAGCACAGGTTTATCAGGAAGGCAGTGACCGTATCAACATCGAAATTCCCGGTGTAACAGATGCGAACAAGATTCTCGAAGAACTTGGAAAGCCTGGTTCTCTGCAGTTTGAACTCACAGATGGTACCGTTGTATTAAATGGTACGGATGTTGACAGTGCGGAAGCAAGAGTTCAGAATGATGAGATGGGCAACAAGGAATATGTTGTTGAACTGCTTCTTACAAAAGAAGGAACGACTAAATTTGCAGATGCTACTGCAGCAAATGTTGGAAAGCAGATTAAAATTGTCTATGACGGCAATGTAATCAGCGCACCAAAAGTAAATGAAGCAATTACCGGCGGAAAAGCTTATATCTCCGGTATGGCTGATCAGGAAGAGGCAGAAACACTGGCATCCTCTATTCGTATCGGTTCACTTTCACTGGAACTGGAAGAACTCCGTTCTAACGTGGTTGGGGCACAGCTTGGTGAAGAAGCGATTTCAAGCAGTTTAATTGCAGGTGTTATTGGTCTTGCAATCGTAATTATTTTCATGATCGTAGTATATCTGCTTCCGGGTATTGTAGCAGGTATTTCACTTTTAATTTACACAGGCCTTATGCTCTTATGCCTGAATGCATTTGATTTAACCCTGACCTTGCCGGGTATTGCAGGTATTATTCTTTCCATAGGTATGGCGGTGGATGCCAACGTTATTATCTATGCCAGAATCCGTGAAGAAGTTGCAGCAGGAAAATCTGTGAAATCTGCAATTAAATCCGGTTTCCAGAAAGCGTTTTCAGCTATTATTGATGGTAATATCACAACCCTTATTGCAGCAGCAGTGCTTGGTTTAATGGGAACAGGAAGCGTGCAGGGATTCGCACAGACACTGGCACTTGGTATCGTGTTATCCATGTTCACCGCACTTGTTATTTCCAGACTGATTATTAATGCTTTCTTTACCCTTGGATTAAAGGGTGAGAAGTTATACGGAAAACAGAAGGAAAGAAAAACAATTAATTTCCTGAGCAAGAAAAATCTCTTCTTTATTGTATCCATTATTCTGATTCTGGTTGGTCCTGCGTCTATGATATTCAACAGCGTACAGGGCAATAAATCATTGAACTACAGCCTGGAATTCATGGGAGGTACTTCTACAAATGTAACATTTAAAGAGGATCTGAGTATCGGTGATATTGATTCCAAGGTAAAACCTGTAGTACAGGGAGTAACGGGGGATGCAAATATCCAGACACAGAAAGTAAGCGGAACAAATCAGGTTATTATCAAAACCAGAGAACTGAATCTGGATGAGAGACAGGAATTAAGCGATGCATTGAAGAATGACTTCGATGTGGATACCACACTTATTACAGCAGAAAGTATTTCTTCCACTGTAAGTTCAGAGATGAGAAGCGATGCAATTATAGCGGTAGTTGTTGCTACTATCTGTATGCTGATCTATATCTGGTTCCGGTTTAAAGATCTGCGTTTTGCTACCAGTGCAGTTATTGCACTGCTTCATGATGTATTAGTAGTACTGGCATTCTATGCTCTTGCAAGAGTATCGGTAGGAAATACCTTTATTGCATGTATGCTGACAATTGTCGGGTATTCCATCAATGCCACTATTGTTATCTTCGATAGAATCAGAGAGAATATGGCTGCTATGAAGAATAAAGACAACATTGCAGATATTGTAAATCTGAGTATCACTCAGACCCTTACAAGAAGTATTTATACTTCCCTTACCACATTTATCATGATTGCAGTACTGTTTGTTATGGGAGTTTCTTCCATACGTGAGTTTGCACTGCCTCTGATGGTTGGTATTGTATGCGGAGCTTATTCTTCTGTATGTATTACCGGTGCACTCTGGTATGTATTGAAAACAAAGATTCAAACAAAGAAAAAGTAATTATAAATAATAAATGTAAGTACCTCTGGTATGCTTGTACCGGGGGTATCTTTCATTTTTAGGTGATATACAAAGGAGAAATGATTTTGGAGAAATGGTTTGTCACAGCAAAAAGAGCCGATTTTCAGCAGATATCCGGTAAATTTGGAATTAATCCGGTCACCGCCAGGATTATCCGAAACCGGGATATTATCGGTGATGAAGCGATTCAGGAATATTTAAACGGTGGAATGAAGGATCTTCATGATCCGAAACTTTTATATGGAGCCAGAGAAGCTGTCGCGCTTTTGAACAGTAAGATCAATGAGGGCAGGAAGATCCGTATTATCGGAGATTATGACATTGACGGGGTAAATGCCACCTATATTCTTTATAAGGGGCTGAAACGGTGTAACGCCAATGTAGACTATGAGATACCCGACAGAATGAAGGATGGATACGGGATTAATGAGCAGCTGATTCAGTATGCATACGAGGAAGGTGTGGATACCATTGTGACCTGTGACAATGGAATAGCGGCAATTGACCAAATTGCCTATGCCAAAAAATTGGGCATGACCGTGATTATAACCGATCATCACGAGCTGTTATTTAAAGAAGAAGCAGGGGAAAAGATCTGCCTTCGCCCACAGGCAGATGTCATTATTAATCCAAAACAGCCGGAGTGCAATTATCCGTTTCCGAATCTCTGTGGTGCGGCAGTTGCTTTTAAACTGATTTCCTGTTTATTTGAAGATCATCAGATTCCCCGGGAAGAAGCAGAGGCTTTTATTGAATTTGCCGCAATTGCCACGGTTGGAGATGTTATGGACCTTATCGGTGAAAACCGTATTATCGTCAAAGAGGGACTTAGACGTCTCACTAATACACAGAATAATGGGCTGCGTTCTTTAATAAAAGTAAACGGGCTGGATGAGTCGGATATTTGTGCCTATCATATTGGATTTGTCCTCGGTCCCTGTATCAATGCCAGCGGACGCCTGGATACGGCCAAACGAGCCCTGGCTCTGCTGCTCGCGGAAACAGATGGAGAAGCCCTACAGATGGCAGAGGAACTAAAAAGCTTAAACGATGAACGTAAGTCCATGACGCTGGAAGGATTTGAAAAGGCAGTGGAACTGGTGGAGACCACAGAGTTAAAAAACGATAAGGTGTTAGTTGTCTATCTGCCGGACTGTCATGAAAGCCTGGCGGGCATTATAGCCGGACGTATCCGTGAGCGTTTCCATAAGCCGGTATTCGTTTTGACTGATGCAGAAGACGGCGTAAAAGGTTCCGGACGTTCCATTGAGGCTTATAACATGTTTGAAGAAATGGTAAAATGCCAGGAATTGTTTACAAAGTTCGGCGGTCATCCAATGGCGGCAGGACTGTCAATCAAAAAAGAAGATGTGGAAAACTTGAGAACCCGTCTAAATGAACTTACCACCCTGACGGAAGAGGACTTTATCCCAAGAGTTTCCATTGACGTAGCTATGCCGATCGATTATATTTCAGAAGAGCTGATCGGGGAGCTGGAGGTGCTGGAGCCATTTGGTAAAGCCAATCCCAAGCCGGTATTTGCAGAAAAGAATCTGAATGTGTTAAGTGCCAGAATTCTTGGGCAGAATAAGAATGTAATAAAAATGCAGGTTTTAAATTCCCAGGGGATGGTGATGGACGCTATGTACTTTGGGGATGTGGAAAAATTTAATACTTATATAACGGAAAAATTCGGGATGTCAGAGGTTGAGAAGGTGTATCAGAACAGGGAAAATGCTGTTACCATCTCCGCAACCTATTATCCCCAGGTAAATGTGTTTCGAAATGTGAGGAATATGCAGATCGTCATACAGAATTATATGTAAAGCAGTCAGTAAACAGAGTTAAAAGACAGGAGGAAACAAAATGTTAAACATAGGAAGCCATATCTCTTCTTCGAAGGGTTATTATGCAATGGGCAAACAGGCAGTCAAACTGGGCGCCAACACATTTGCTTTTTTTACCCGTAATCCAAGAGGCGGAAAAGCAAAGGAAATTGATGAAGCGGATGTTGTCAAATATCTGGAGCTTTCCAAAGAACAGGATTTTGCCAAAATCGTCGCACATGCCCCTTATACGCTAAACGGCTGTTCGGCTGATGAGGGACTTCGTAAATTTGCAAGAGATACCATGGCAGACGATTTGCGGAGAATGGAGTATACCCCCGGGAATTATTACAACTTTCATCCGGGAAGCCACGTAAAGCAGGGCGCAGAGATTGGGATTGACTATATCGCGCAAATGCTGAATGAAATCCTGAAGCCGGAACAGACCACAATCGTTCTGCTGGAGACTATGGCGGGCAAAGGAAGTGAAGTGGGGCGTACCTTTGAAGAATTAAAGGCGATTATCGATAAAGTAGAATTGACGGATAAACTGGGTGTGTGCCTGGATACCTGCCATGTCTGGGATGCAGGATATGATATCGTAAATGATCTGGATGGCGTAATTACCCGATTCGACAACGTAATCGGTCTGGACCGTCTTCGTGCCATTCATTTAAATGACAGCCAGAATCCATTTGACAGCCACAAGGACAGACATGCTAAAATTGGAGAGGGAAGTATCGGAATGGATGCATTTAAACGGATTATCAACCATCCTGCACTTTGCAGTCTGCCGTTTGTACTGGAGACACCAAATGACGATGAGGGATGGACAAAAGAAATTGCTATGCTCCGGGAAATGTTTATACAAAATTAATTTGTATTTCAAATCAGTATAACGTATAATTGTTGATTATACGAAAAGTTTTATCACAGAGTTGGAGAGGAGATTTTTATGAAAAAGTTTGGTTGGAAAGTTCTGGCGGTCATTGCAGCCCTTTTGATTGCGGGAGTCTATTACTACGTAACTTTGCCTGCTATTAATATTCATGCGTCCGGTTTCTGGACATTCCTGATGGCGGCAGTGGTCATTGTTGTTATTATTTACGGATTGCCCAGAATTCGGACAGTAGAAGATGCAAAAGAAAGCAAAGGCCTGAAATTCGGCATTGGAATCCTGGGGTTGGTAGTGATTGTATATATTGGAGGAAGCATTCTTTCTTCCCCGATTATCAATGCAAATAAATACCAGAAGCTGATCAGTGTTGAGACAAGGGATTTTAATGAGGATATCAAAGAGGCGGATTATTCCAAAATACCTCTTTTAGACAGAGATTCTGCTACTCTTTTAGGAAATCGAAAAATGGGAAGCATGGTTGACATGGTATCTCAGTTTGAGGTCAGTGATCTCTACACCCAGATTAATTATAAGGATACGCCAGTAAGGGTAACTCCCCTGGTATATGCTAACCTGATCAAATGGTTTACCAACCAGTCAGAGGGTATCCCGGCATATATTAAAATTGATATGGCAACCCAGGATACAGAGCTTGTGAAACTGGATAAACCGATTAAATACTCTCAGTCAGAGCATTTGAACCGGAATATAGACAGACATTTAAGGTTCCGTTATCCGACTTATATTTTTGATACACTTAGTTTTGAAATCGATGACAATGGTACGCCATATTGGGTATGCCCGGTTAAGAAATACAATATCGGATTATTTGGCGGCGTTACCATCGGACGTGTGGTACTCTGTAATGCCATTACAGGAGAAACACAGGATTTTGCAGTTGAAGATTGTCCTCAGTGGGTTGACCATGTGTATTCAGCCGACCTTTTGGTTCAGCTCTATGATTATTATGGAACCTTAAAGAACGGATATTTTAACAGCGTCCTGGGACAGAAAGGGTGCCTGCGCACCACAAGCGGTTACAATTATCTGGCACTGGAAGATGATGTCTGGGTTTACACCGGTATCACTTCTGTCAGCGGCGATCAGTCCAATGTAGGATTCGTATTGATGAACCAGAGGACGATGGAAACCAGGTTCTATGAGATCAACGGAGCCGAAGAATACTCCGCTATGGGATCTGCGGAAGGCCAGGTGCAGCATCTGGGGTATAAATCTACTTTCCCGTTACTCTTGAACATTGCAGGAGAACCGACCTATTTTATGGCATTAAAGGACGGTGCAGGTCTTGTAAAAATGTATGCCATGGTTAATATTCAGAAATACCAGAATGTAGCGATAGGAGATACAGCGGCTGAGTGCGAAAAAGCATACCGCAGTCTCTTGAAACAAAATGGAATAGCTACGGAAGAAACAAGATCCGTTAATGAAGCCAAGGGTAAGATAAAGAAAATAGCTCAGGGTGTAGTAGAAGGCAATTCCCATTACTATATTATGTTAGAGGGCAATAATGAGATCTTTGACGTTTCGGTTGTGGATTATCTGGACATTATTAAATATAATGAAGGGGATCAGATCACAATCGAGTATACGCCGGGAGATCAGGCCAATACAGTTTTGAGTATAAAATAAGATAAAAATTATCGGTATTAGATTTTCTATAAATCTAGTACCGATTTTTATTTGTTTAAAATTCTATATTTGTAGAGATGGCATGGAAATGAATCAAAATGTATGAAAATTTATAATCGTAATGCTATTCATAACATAAAAACTGCATTTCGTTACATCTGACACCTTAATTTATATTTTAATGTTACAATTAAAAATTAGTTAATGGGTCAATGATATTAATTTTTTGGAATATTTCTATTTCTCTGAGGATGGAATGTAGAGAAGATACTATATTGTTGCTCATTAGTGTTGGCAATCAATATTAAAATATATGTAGAGGGGAAGAGGAAAGATGATCAATCCATGGAAATTAAAAAACAAATTAATTAACACCGAAATATGCAGAAATTGTTTCAACAAAAAATATAGACTTCAATTACAAAAAGAACACTTTCTATATAGCTATTATGATTCCAAATGTTGTGAATGTAACGAACTAAAACATACTGTGAAAGGCTTCCGGGCAATAGGGATGATAAAGATATTTTTTTGTGGAAGGAATAATTCGAAGAGTAATATTAATAGATAATTTTTTTTAATATTCTGTAGTGTGGAAAAACTTTAATTAAATAAGTAATCGGAAAATATTATTTATAAATTTACCAGGCGCAAAATAGGAAGAAGAGTGGGAATGCTTGAATATTTGCGGGATAGTGGGGATTATGGGGTTATATATGAAAATGTGTGATATGGCTGGTAAATTATGTGAAAAAGCTTGATTTTGTGGGGGTTTTGGGGTATAGTGTGAAGGAAGAAGGTTGGAAATACGTTGGATTAATAGTAATATGGGATGTATTGAAACTCAATCAATATTTTCCCTTGCCAGGGTGCGCAAAGGATTAATAGTAATATGGGATGTATTGAAACACAAACAGTTTGAACAGGATTTTACAACAAAGGAAAGATTAATAGTAATATGGGATGTATTGAAACATGTTCCTGTGTACCCTACCGCTGGCAGCACCATTAGATTAATAGTAATATGGGATGTATTGAAACGATAATTTAACATATGTTTTGCCATCTATCTTTAAGATTAATAGTAATATGGGATGTATTGAAACTCCGATGTCGTGTCCGTTGTTTCGACTACACATAAGATTAATAGTAATATGGGATGTATTGAAACTTGGATTTTTCTGTATCTCGATAAGAGATTATTCGATTAATAGTAATATGGGATGTATTGAAACTCGAGTACTTGCAAAAAAGTACTTAATTCCCTCCCAGATTAATAGTAATATGGGATGTATTGAAACGGAGCCGCGTAGCATTTACTACTATGAACATTTGGATTAATAGTAATATGGGATGTATTGAAACGTATTTGGCATTTATAGCCGTACTGTAAATGCTACCGATTAATAGTAATATGGGATGTATTGAAACCTTTTAGCGCTTGTTATTACTGGTTGGCAATTAAGATTAATAGTAATATGGGATGTATTGAAACGTGCTTCTCGTTTGGCTTTTTCTTTCCGATCTTCGATTAATAGTAATATGGGATGTATTGAAACTTTGGATGGGCTGGACAAAGTACGAAAGTGGCAGTGCGATTAATAGTAATATGGGATGTATTGAAACATGGTCGGACGGCTCTTATTTAAACGACTCTGGATGATTAATAGTAATATGGGATGTATTGAAACGTTAAGGTCCCACGCAGTGTTTCCGCACCCCAAAAGATTAATAGTAATATGGGATGTATTGAAACCAAAGGGTAAAAGAATTACTGGCCGGAAACATTACGATTAATAGTAATATGGGATGTATTGAAACCTCAATGCCTGCCGCTGATGATCGTATAGATTTATGATTAATAGTAATATGGGATGTATTGAAACTGGGATTCGAGTTGACGTTTATCCCGGTTTTCATCGATTAATAGTAATATGGGATGTATTGAAACAGAGAAATATAACAAAAAAGATAAAAAAGAAAAGTCGATTAATAGTAATATGGGATGTATTGAAACTAAAAAATGCAGAAAAAGAGTTAGGAAAACGTTCTCGGATTAATAGTAATATGGGATGTATTGAAACCCTGCATACTGACAGTACTGTATTTTAGACGGATCTGATTAATAGTAATATGGGATGTATTGAAACGCATTTAGAGGAAGTCTGTTTTTTTATAGACACGAGATTAATAGTAATATGGGATGTATTGAAACCTTTAATAAAGGTTTATACTTTGCTTATAAGGATTGATTAATAGTAATATGGGATGTATTGAAACAAGGAAAAGATTTTGAGTTGCACGTAAAGACAACGATTAATAGTAATATGGGATGTATTGAAACTATTCTTCCGCTTCCGCCCCTTCTTTCTGCAGCCGATTAATAGTAATATGGGATGTATTGAAACGAGGGATAGGAGTCCGTAACATTTTCTGTAACTTTGATTAATAGTAATATGGGATGTATTGAAACTTTTTTCTGCAGATCCGGACGCCATCGAAAAATTGATTAATAGTAATATGGGATGTATTGAAACGCTTTTAAGGCTACATCTAAGATTATTACAAACGAGATTAATAGTAATATGGGATGTATTGAAACTTTTATTAATTTATGCAACACGAAATGCAACACAGATTAATAGTAATATGGGATGTATTGAAACGGGTATAATTCTTCCAAAACTGATTCGACAATATTAGATTAATAGTAATATGGGATGTATTGAAACTGTCCTTTTTTTATCACGTATGTGGATGATTCCACGATTAATAGTAATATGGGATGTATTGAAACTAAGCACCGCGCTCTTGCTGGTGTTGATCTTATATAGATTAATAGTAATATGGGATGTATTGAAACTAAAACTGAGGATTTATTCTCGGATGAAGATTATGGATTAATAGTAATATGGGATGTATTGAAACGAAATAACAATAGGCCGAGTCCAAGTTAAAAAGGGAGGATTAATAGTAATATGGGATGTATTGAAACCAACGCTTCCGGCAGAAATAAAAAGAAGTGTGGACGATTAATAGTAATATGGGATGTATTGAAACTCTGTACCACAAGAGAGTATGAAATATATGCTCGGATTAATAGTAATATGGGATGTATTGAAACTCATAAGGGATGTATTGAAACTCGCGTGATATATCCTACAATGCTTTTTTAAGTTCTATTAAAAGCACTATAACCTGTACTGAAACACCGATGGTTTTAGGCACCTAAAATAACCCATCTGATAATAATATTCTATCCTTTAAGCCGAATAACAGCTGTAAGATCAGTAAATACGGTTTCAGTGTAATACATATTAGTATAAAGTAATATTTGTAAAAAAAGTTTAACATAAAATAATTTGAGCTGGGATCAAGTGATATAAATTATTGATTCTGGTTTATTTTGCATATAATTTTAAGATTGATACAGGTATTGGCATGCAGAAATAATACAGAATGTATACTTTTTTTCAATTGTAACTTCAGCCGATTTTCCACAAATACAAACTGGTGCAGGAAAAACTGCATTTTAATACATTTTTTAAATATATATCTTTATTTAGATTATAATTAAGAAAAAATCGGATGTAATGTTTTGTGACCGCCACAAATCAGAATTACTCTATCGACATTTCTTTGGAAAAACAATATGAAAGAGCAACCTAGTATTCCATTCGAACTGTAACAATTGTGACAACGTTGTAGGCTATTACAATATACTATCGCATTTATTACTGTTTGATTAGAGTATTAAACTGTGAATGAATAGAATAATTAAGGTAGAGAAGCGGTTATCATTACATGAATCGCCGTGAAGGAGAAAGAGTAACTATGAAAAAGAAAAGCATTTTTAGAATTATTTTATTTATTGTGTTGATCGTTGTTTTACAACCATCTGTTTCAGCTGAAGCAAAAACAAAAATAAGCAAATCATCGGTAACTTTAGGAATTGGCAAGACATATGATTTAAGAATTACGGATACGAAGAAAAAAGTAAGCTGGTCTGCTTCAAAGAAGGCAGTTACTGTAAAAAAGCTTACGAAAACCGGAACGAAAGCCAGAGTAAAAGCGGTTAAAGCAGGGAAAGCAGTTGTTACAGCAAAAATTGGTAATAAGAGATATCGATGTAAAGTTAACGTGGTGAATCCGAAGCTGAACACATCATCTGTTACATTAAAAACAGGACAGACATATACGCTAAAAATGTCTGGTGGTACAGGTAAGATTGTCTGGTCGTCCGGGAATAGTGCAATTGCCGGAGTGAGCAAAGGAAAAATCAGCGCGAAAAAAAGCGGAACCGTAACGATTAGCGCAAAGCAGAATGGCATTACGAAAAAATGCAGGGTAACGGTTCAAGCGTCTAATTCCAAGCCGGATAATGGGGGCAGTAATACAGGGAACAATACTGGCAAAAAAGAAGAATGGGAATCTTTTTTACGAAAAGAAGAGGTTATTGAAGTACCGGATTCTTTTGCATTAAAGATGAAAAATATAAGCGGAAGAAATCTGGGCAATGTGATTTTATATATGAATTTTTACGATGCCCAGGGAGTAAAAGTAAAATCGGTATTGGGTTTGGTAAATGGAGTACAGGCTGGAACAGATACATATTTTTATTTTAAGAAACCCGAGGCTACTTACGATAAATACGATTTTACTATACAAAAACCGGAATATGGAGATAAAGACAGAAAAACTGAACTGGTTATAGAAAAAACAGAGATAATCCAGAACATGTGGGCTAGACCGGTAAAAATCACAGTATTAAATCAGAGTAAGGAACATAGATTAATGTTTGACACCCTTACTTTTTATTATAAAAATGGAAAATGCGTAGGCTTAAATAAAAATGTATTTCATATAATAGATCCGTATTCACGTGGAGAATATAGTTTGGTTGATACACAATTTTCTTACAATCAGGAGCTTGGATATACCGAATTCGACTCTGTTAAAGTGGTTATCATGGTGGCACGGAAATAATGCTGATAATTGTTTTGTGTTATACCTTGACAAATGCTGGATAAATGGTTAGAATAACAGTTAGTCGATATGACAAAAACTGTGATGAGGAGTATTAAGAGTACTTGCGTTTCAGAGAGCTGCCGGACGGTGCGAGGCAGTAACGATAAAACTCCCAACTCGCCTCGGAGTTCCTTAATTGAAATCAGTAGATTAAGGCGGGAATTCCCGTTATAGAATAAATGAGTGCATCCTATCAGGATGAATTAGAGTGGTACCACGGAAAGTAAAGCCCTTTCGTCTCTATATGAAGACGAGAGGGCTATTTTTATTTAGGAGGAATGAACAATGGCAGTACCTTATAATCATAAGGCGGTTGAACAAAAATGGCGTAAGAACTGGGAAGCTGACCCGGTAAATGTGAACGATGGTAAGAAACCAAAGTATTATTGTCTGGATATGTTCCCATATCCGTCAGGAAACGGACTTCATGTAGGACACTGGAGAGGATATGTGATCTCTGACGTGTGGAGCAGATATAAGATGCTTCAGGGATATTACCTGATTCATCCCATGGGCTGGGATGCTTTTGGACTTCCAGCTGAAAACTATGCAATTAAGATGGGCGTGCATCCTGCTAAATCTACAGCGGAGAATGTATCAAACATCAAGCGTCAGATTAATGAAATTGCAGCAATTTATGATTGGGATATGGAAGTAAATACAACCGATCCTAATTTCTATAAATGGACACAATGGATATTTGTAAAAATGTTCAAGGCTGGTTTGGCATATGAAAAAGAATTCCCAATCAACTGGTGCCCTTCCTGTAAGACCGGTTTAGCCAACGAAGAAGTAGTAAATGGTGCATGTGAGCGCTGCGGAACACCGGTTACCAAGAAGAATTTAAGACAGTGGATGCTGAAGATTACTGCATATGCAGACCGTCTGTTGTCAGATCTGGATAAACTGGATTGGCCGGAAAAGGTGAAAAAGATGCAGTCTGACTGGATCGGTAAGAGCCATGGTGCTGAGGTTGACTTCAAGGTTGAAGGAA
Source organism: Clostridiales bacterium (assembly GCA_018365455.1). Lineage (GTDB taxonomy): Bacteria > Bacillota > Clostridia > Lachnospirales > Lachnospiraceae > Robinsoniella. The sequence goes on along the minus strand of JAGZJZ010000035.1, from coordinate 6,778 downwards.
CGGACAAAGCGATCACTGTTTATACTACCAGACCAGATACCCTTTATGGGGCAACATTTATGGTGCTTGCTCCGGAACATGCTATGGCGAAAGAACTGGCAGTGGATGAAACAAGAGCAGAAGTAGAAGATTATATCTTCAAAGCTTCCATGAAATCCTCTGTTGACAGACTTCAGGATAAAGAAAAAACAGGTGTATTTACCGGAAGTTATGCAATTAATCCAATCAACGGTGCAAAGGTACCAATCTGGTTATCCGATTATGTACTTGCTGATTATGGTACAGGAGCGATTATGTGTGTACCGGCACATGATGATCGTGATTTTGAATTTGCAACTAAATTTGGAATTCCAATTGTACAGGTCATTGCCAAAGACGGTAAGGAAATTGAAAATATGACAGAAGCTTATACCGAACCGGGAATCATGATTAATTCCGGTGAATTTAACGGAATGAGCAGCCTGGATGCGAAACGCGACCTTCCTTCACGTCTGGAAGCCAGAGGCATCGGTAAGGTGACAACAAACTATAAACTGCGTGACTGGGTATTCTCAAGACAGCGTTATTGGGGAGAACCGATTCCAATCATTCACTGTGACCATTGTGGTGCGGTTCCGGTTCCGGAAGACCAGCTGCCGCTTACTCTGCCTGAGGTAGAAAGCTATCAGCCAACGGGTACCGGAGAATCACCCCTTGCAGCAATTGACGAGTGGGTAAATACCACATGTCCGGTATGCGGAGCACCGGCAAAAAGAGAAACCAATACAATGCCTCAATGGGCTGGTTCTTCCTGGTATTTCCTGCGTTATGTAGACAGCCATAATAATGAAGAACTGGTTTCCAAAGAAAAAGCAGATAAACTCTTACCAGTTGATATGTATATCGGTGGTGTAGAGCATGCAGTTCTTCACTTACTGTATTCCAGATTCTATACCAAGTTCTTAAACGATATCGGAGTTGTAGATTTTGATGAACCATTTACAAAACTGTTTAATCAGGGAATGATTACCGGTAAAAATGGTATTAAGATGAGTAAATCAAAAGGAAATGTGGTATCTCCGGATGATTTAGTAAGTGACTATGGATGTGATTCTCTTAGAATGTACGAACTTTTCGTAGGACCGCCGGAATTAGATGCCGAGTGGGATGACAGAGGGATTGATGGAGTATACCGGTTTATCAACCGTTTCTGGAATTTGGTAATGGATAATAAAGACAAAAAAGTGGCTGCATCCAAAGAGATGATTAAGATCCGCCACAGAATGGTCCATGATATTACCCAGCGTCTGGAAAGTTTTAACTTAAATACGGTAATCTCCGGATTCATGGAATATAACAACAAAATGATCGAATTAGCGAAAAAAGAAGGCGGTATCGATCAGGAAACGTTAGAAACTGCAGTGATTTTACTTTCCCCATTTGCACCGCATTTAAGCGAAGAACTGTGGGAACAGTTAGGAAACAGCGATTCCGTATTCAAGAACCAGTGGCCGGAGCATGATGAAGATGCAATGAAAGATGACGAAATTGAAGTTCCGGTTCAGATTAATGGCAAGACAAAAGCGGTTATCAGCGTTCCGGCGGAGATTTCCAAAGAGGATGCGATTGCGGCAGGAAAAGAAGCAGTTGCAGATAAGCTGACAGGTACAATTGTAAAAGAAATTTATGTGCCAAAGAAAATTATTAATATTGTGCAGAAATAATTGAGAAGAAAATCTCACAACAGAATAAAGTGCTTGGAAATATTGAAAAGTTCGCTTAAAATCAAGGTTTACAGACAGTTTTCTTCAAAGAAAGGGTATCGTAGAATACCGCAAAATATCGTAACAGATTTTTAAAATGGAGTAAATTTGGAGTAAAAGTTGAAAGAAAATGGAGTAAATATTTCAAGAAGCATTAGAGGAATGACGTAGGTAGTGGAGACATTATCTGCGTCATTTTTTGCAATAAATGGAATAGAGTGAGTGTTGAGGGTATATTGCAAAAGGAGTATACTCTTAATTGCTGTAAAAAAGAGATTGCCATGTACGGTAATCTCTTTTTGGAATACGTATGCAGTTGGTAAACGAAAAGTATTAATTAAACTCAATTTTCCCATGAGTCTTTTCAAATTCTGAGATGTGCTTTTTCATCAACACTTCCAATTCACGGTTAGCGGAACGGGCGTTATATTCAGCAACATATCGAAATTTCTTTAAAAGTTCCGGCTCGGTTCTTAATGTAAACTTTATTGTGTCAGTCGGCATAGATTAATCCTCCTTAAAAATATAACATCATTATAACGTCAAAATGACGGCTAAAAATATATTGACGGCAGATTGACGGCACAATATAATAAAGACATAGAATATATGCGAACAAATGAAAGGAGATACTATGAGAGAGTTTGGTGAAATATTAGAAAAGGCGACGATACAAGGAATTGCAGATTATTTACTGTATGGTGTACCGCCAGAGAGAGAAAAAAGGGATTATCAATCCCGTTTAGAGGAATCTTATCTGGAATATGAGAAACTTGCATTGCAATATGACAGTAATGGAGCGTCAGAATTACTGTCACTGGCTAATGCTATGATTTGTGATAATGCTTGTGTATATATGGAATTGGGATTGCAGGCAGGTATTTTATTTGTTATTGATATGATACAAAATATGCGGAGAGAACAGACAGATAGAAATACCGAGTGTGAAACAGAGCGAAAGGCGGAAGAATGATGTCAGAATTAACAGAATTGTTAGCAAAAGTCAAATTGGAGAATCTTATGGGATTTATGATATATGGCGGAGATTCCGGAAGAGAAATTTTTGAGAATTATGAGCAGGAGATTGATAAGTCCTATGATGAAATATTTAGCAGACTGGAAAATCTATATTCAGAAGTTAATCGAAAAGATGATAGATTGTTTGATATTATCATGGATTTTTCGGCACTTCATGATGATATATATTTTGAAGCAGGGGTATTGATAGGATTCCAATTATTTAAGAATTTAGAGCAGGAGTATCAGAAACATGGAAAAGATTCCATATTGAATTTTGTAACGAAGGCGAACGGAAAGAAGTCAGTGTTAGAAGAAATTGTCGGATATAGAATGGACACAGCACTGGAAGAAACTTTAAGAAGTGACAAGAAATATCAAGAAGCAACAAAACGAATTGGTGAAAAAGTAAAAAAGGTAGATAGAAATGATTTTTCTGCGAAACAATGGGAAGTTATTGACGAAGCATTATCGGCTTGTAATGAAAGAAGTTCTGAATACGGAAGAGTAGCATATCGACAAGGAATTTCAGATGCTGTGAACCTCTTTAAAGAAGCCTTATTGCTCATATGATTTTTGTTGAGAATATAAGAAGAACATAGTAGAATATATGTTAAAGAAATAGAGAAATTGGAATTTTTGCAGATGTTATCTTCGGTTGACAAATTGCCAATAGTAATTGGTTGCGTATAAAATGTAGTTTTTATATGATTTTTATAACAACTTGTAGGAGGTAATGCGTAATATGAATTTTAACGAAAAACTTATTGAACTTCGCAAATCTAAAGGTTTATCACAAGATGAATTAGGCAATGCGTTAGGGGTATCAAGACAAACGATATCCAAATGGGAATTGGCTCAAAGTTATCCTGATTTCCAAAGACTTGTTTTATTAAGTGATTATTTTGGTTTATCACTTGACGCACTTGTAAAAGATATTGATGTGCAAGATATTAGGAACAAAAACCTAAACGAGAAACAATTATCCGCAATCTATGAAGATGTAAATTCTGCCAAGTCAACGATAAGTAAAGTTGTAAATATTTTTGCTATTATCGGAGTTGTTGGAATTACGCTTTCTATTTTAGCGGGTATATTTTGGGGATAACGATAAATCCTAGTTTGTCAGATTCTTATATAATATGCCAAAACCAGTGAGGTCAAGGAACAAGGCGGAGCCGATACGCCGTAGGGCAGTCCTTGACGGAACGGACGCTGCCAATCACACCATGATACAGCAGAGGACTTGAAAGGTCAAAAACCTTGCAAGTCCTCTTGTTCGTTATTGGTTGTTCTGTTTGAGATAGAGTGCTTCTTTTGCCAGTTCTTTTTCAAATTCTTCAATCGGACGGATAGACTGACCGTCTGTGTTCTGATAACATTTCGCCGTCTGTGAGTAGGTCAGTTCTGTTATCTCCGGCTTGCAAGTCTCTGTGTTGATTCCATAATAGTAAATCACAGAAGTTTCCAGTACCATGTGAACACTGTCAAAATCCTTAGTAAATGTGCTGTGCCCGTTAGGGGTAAGAAGTTCAGACGGACAGTCATAAAACCGAGAACTGTCTTTCTTGAGGAAGATTGGCAATAGGTGCATTTCATTCATACTCGGATTGACAAGGACATAAAAGCGTGGAACTAATGTGGAATGTTCATTCATCAATCCGATATAAGTATCAGAGGTATCATCAATCAGATATTCGGAACAATCGTTATTGTAAAAGAGATACTGCTGTACGGTATCTGTATCTTGTGTTGTGGTCTGCATGGGTACGTTTTCTCCGCTTAACCATTTCATATCAACATCTAAAGAATCTGCAATCAGTTGGAGTTTGTCCAGTTTAGGGTTGTACTGTCCTGAAAGGTAGGAACTGAACGCTCCTTTGCTGATACCCGTATCCCGTACAATCTCTATCTGTTTTTTGTTTTTTACTTTCATAGCAAATTTAATCCGTTCCGCGATAGTATTCATTATCAAATCCTCCGTTTCTGTATCTGCTCAAATCTCGTTATATCTTTTCATAAATTCACTATAACACAAGTTCAGAAAAAAAGAAACAAAAAGTTTATAAAAAACTGAACTTTTCTGTTGCAAAACGAGAATCAGTATGCTAATATATAATTAGTTTAGAAATAACTAAACCAATATGACGTCATAAAAGAACTTTAAAAATAAGAATGGCTGTCCTATCGGCAGAACGGGGAGAAATGGAGAATCGTGTATGCAGATTACTTTAACAAAGGAACAGGTAAAAGAAGCTTTTGGGGAACTTCGCTACATGGGTGCAGATTATTGTTACCGATATGATAAGGAAAATCGTAAGAAAACAGAGGAAGTGGAAGCGTTAAGGCTTCACCTCGGAAGTATGAAGCTTGGTAACAGCGTGGATATTCGCTTGGATCAACGGAACTTCCAAAGATTGAACCATATTCCGTAGTGGAATTGGATAATGCGATTTATGACCCGTATGTGATGAGAGGGAATTATCCGACACTGGTTGAGAGAGTGACTTGTAAAGGGATTCGTACTGTTTCTGGCAAGAGCGTGTAGGCAGTCACGTTTTGAAATCTCCGCCTGACCGTACAGCGTGAAAGGTCAGGCGAGAGATTTTGAAGCGGTGGCAGAGCCACAGAGAAGAAAAGGCAGGTGGTAAAGGACGGAAAACAAAAGTTTTTCAGAACTCCCCTATACTAACAGGGGAGTAATACGACAGAAAGAAGAATTGTCAGTGTTGATTGATTGGTGTCAGATAACGATTCACGAAGTATCACTTGAAACAGTTATTGAGGAGGTACTTCGGATTCCAGCGGATTTAATGACGGTGACGGGATATGAAAAAGGAATTGCAGGACATGAGGTAGTGGCAATCTTTGACAATATCAAGGTGCTGAAGCCGACGGGGAACGTACAGTATCAAGGGTTTCAGATACTAATGAGTGGAAAAGGGTGCAGGAACTACGAGAATTTTCTTCAACTAAATGAGGAAACATGGTTCGATTTTCTGCACAGAGTATGTGGGTATCATGCAAATTTTCCACGTATTGATTTAGCGATTGATGATAGAAAGCCTTATCTTCGGATTCCCGACTTGATTGTACGGACAAAAGAGGGGTTGCTTTCCACGAAGTTGAGGGAGATAGATTTCCATGATTCGGGGGAATTGAAAGAGGAAGTCTTTCAGAGCAAAGGTGGAAGTCTTTATCTTGGCAGTTCAGTAAGTGAATTAAGAATCGTATTCTATGAAAAGGGATATGAGCAGAATAAGAAGTACGGTGTGGAATTAGAGGAAAACTGGAATCGGTATGAGTTAAGATTCCGGCAGAAAACAGCGGTCAGCGTGGTGCAGGAGTTGTTAAAACATCAAGACGTGGCAGGACTGGCAATGGAAGTGCTGAACAGCAAAATACGGTTCTTGGAAAATCCTACAGATAGTACAACCACTCGGAAAAGGCTTTATCCGACTTATGGAGCGTGGGCGGAACTGATGGAAAATATAGGCAAGGTCAGACTTACCATAGAACCACAGAAGAAAACACTGGAAAAGGTGTGGGAATGGCTAGAAAGATATGTTGCTCCCTCTCTGAAACTCTTTGCGGAAGTGGGAAAAATAGAGCAGAGAGATTATATCGGTAATCTTGTAGCAAATGGAGAAATGAATATCACACAAAAGCAGTTGTATGATGATTACATAAAAGCAAGAAAATTAGGAGAAAGGGGATAATCGTATCGAGAAAGCATTACTGAATATAAATGAATTTTGTGAGTATATGGGGATTGGGAAAACAAAGGCAAGAGAACTGTTGAACAATCCTAAAAATAGATTTACGGTACGCATTGGTAATCGGTTATATGCTAATAAGAAATTACTTGATGAATGGCTGGAATATCAATGCAAAAGGACTTGAAAAGAAAATGGGGTGGCGATATAATGAAAATTGAAATATTTACTTTACCATATTTCTTTCAGTAGAAGAAAGGAAAGTTGGTATGGGTAAAGATTTAAAGGGCAAAGAACTCGGTA